>JBKJUF010000510.1:0-17698 GCA_046590445.1 Kofleriaceae bacterium | reverse complement strand
CCGGCGCATTCCAAGTCTTGGCTGGCTCGAGCGTGCATTCGCACTATCGCTTCGAGCTCGAAGATCGCGTCTCCGCGGCGATGCTCCTCGGCGAGGTTCGCTTCGAACGCTTCGAGATCCTGAACCGCGGTGACACCCGGCCGATTCGCGCGGGCGCAGGATTGATCCACGCGCTCTTTCACCTCGAGCGCCCATCGGTCTCGCTCGTGATCCGTACCTACGAGGATGCGGAGTGCGGCCCGCAGTATTTGTTTCACCCGCCGTCGCTGGCGATCGATCCGTTCCTCGACGATGCGCTGCTCGATCGCCGCCTCGAGGCGATCGGCGTGCTCGCCGATCTCGATCCGTCGGAGTACGAGCGGGAGGTGGAGCGCTGGATCGAGGACGCCGACTTGCTCACCGTGTTCCGGATCGCGCGGCATTACCTCGGCCGCGTCACCGACCTCGATCGCTTGACCGCGCTCCTCGAGCGCGCGCGTCCGCGACACGGTGCTCGCATCGATCGGCTTCCCGCCGTGCTCGAGGAGATTGCACGGCTCGCCGCGATCAAAGAGAAGCGCAAGCTACTCAAGGGACCCGAGCATCGGTTCTTCCTCGCACTGCTGATGAACCTGCCGACGCGCAGCACGATCTTCGACGCGGTGAGGCTGCGATTCGGCGACGCCGACCCCGCGGATCGGATCGCGCATTGGGTCGAGGATCTCGCCGGCGCGCTCGGTGATTCAGCGGAACGAGATCACACGCCGATGGTGCTCTCGCAGATGCTGCGCGGGTTCACCGGCGAGTCGCTGATCACCCGATTGAAGGAAGAGTTCGACGATCCCGACGTCGAAGCCGCCCGCGACCAGATCACCACGATCGAACGATCATTGAGCGCAGCCCCCATGCTGCGCTCGCTGTTCGTTGATTAGATACCCGTACCTGGACCGAGGGGTTTGATGTCGATGCCGCCGACGACCTTCCCCAGCTCCTTGCTCGTAAGCGCTTTCAACTGGCCGCCCAGCTGAGAGTCCTGCTTGAGAACAAGTGGCTTTTTCGTCGGTTTCTGCATGACCTTCGATAAAGCAACCCTCATGCCGGCGTAAGCCATTGATTTGACAGGCAGGATTGCACTAATTGCGCAACTAATACGCATTAAGTACGCAAGCAATAGCGCGCCAAGTGCGCAACTAGCGCACGGTTAGGTGGCCTAACTACTGGCAATCTCGACGAGGTTCGAGCGTGTAGCGGCTTGGAACCCGGCACGCGATCAGCTGTTCGAGTGCTGCGAGGTCGTAGTGCGGGAGTGGCAGCTGCCAGACAGTCGCCGATCCGTTCGTCGTGATCACGATGCGTCGACCATCCCTGCTGAAGTGCGCGGAGAAGTAGAGGTCGGTCTGCGTGCCGATCCTCGCGAGCTGCTTCTTCGTGGCGACATCCCAGATGCGTACGGTTCCATCGTGGCTCGACGTCAGCAGATAGCGTTGATCGGGGCTGAGCTCGGCCGTGCTGAGGCCGGCGGCGCCGCATTCAAACGACGTGATGAGCCGTGCCGTCGATGCGTCCCAGATCCGGACGAGCCGATCGTCCGCGCTCGTGATGATGCGACGATCGTCGGCGCTGAACGTGACGCTCGCGAGCGGCGAGCCGTGCTCGAGTGTGTGGAGCAGGGCTCCGCTCTCCACGTCCCATAGCTTGACCGTCGCGTCGTCGCTCGCCGTCGCGATCCGTTTGCCATCACCGCTGAACGAGACGTACCAGACATCCTTCGCGTGCTGGCCCAGCGAGCGTACGACCTTGCCGCTCGCCGGATCCCAGAGCTGCACCTTGCCCTCCTTGGTACCGGTGACGAGCCGCGTGCCCGACGGATCGAACGCGAGGTGCGTCACCTTGTCGACACCGTCGAGCTTCACGAGCAACTGACCGCCGACGAGGTCGTGGATCGCCGCGCCGTCGGCGCCCGCGATCGCTACGGTCTTGCCATTGGGGGCGAATACCGCGGCGCCATACTCGGGCATGTTCGCCGGAATCGACAGCGCGAGGCGACCTTCGGGAAGCCGCCACACCCGCGCGACACCGTCGGCCGCGGCGGTGATCACCATCGAATCGTCGGGGCTGAACATTCCGGACCACACGAACCCGCGATGACCTTCGAGCGCGATGTGACTGCTCTGGCGCGCGTCCCACACGCGAACGGAGCCGTCCTCGCTCGCCGTCGCGAGATACGCGCCCGTCGCGTCAAACGCGGCGTCGCGTGTTACCGCGTCGCCGTGACCCAGGAACGACCAGCGAGGAATCCCCGAGGTCGCGTCCCAGAGGCGCACGCTGCCGTCGACTCCGGCGGTGAGGATCTGCCCGCCCGTCGGATCGAACGCGGTAAAGAAAATCGGCGTCGTCGTCTCCATGAAGAACTGCTCCGTACCGGTCGTGACCGAGATGACGCGCGCGGTTCGATCCTGACTGCCGGTCACCATGCGCGTGCCGTTCGGATCGAACGCGAGGCCGTGAACCTGCGGCGCACGATGCTTGATCTCGGCGAGCATCTTCCCGGTGTCGACGTTCCAGAGCCGCATGCGGCTGTCTGCGAAGCCTGCCGTCGCGAGCAGCCTCCCGTCGGGGCTGAACGCGACGCGCTGCACGATTCCCTCGTGCGCGGCGAGCATCGCGACACGAACCCCATCGGCGGATCGCCACACGCGTACGGTTCCTTCGGCGTCGCCCACCGCGATGTGCTGACCGATCGGATCGATCGCGGCGGCGAACAATGTGCCCGCGTTACCGGGGAGCGTGTAGCGGAGACGACCGCTCTTCGCGTCCCAGACCTTCGCGGAGCCCTCGGCACCGACGGCGAGGATAGAGGTGTCGTGCAGGACCAGCCCGCGAATCGCGGCGCCCTGATCGAGCACGTGCAACGTCTTGCCGCTCGCGACGTCCCAGATTCGCGCGGTGCCGTCGGCGCTCGCGGTGACGAGCCAGGTCGCGTCATGCGCGAAACCCGTCTTGAAGACGGTACCCGTGTGGCCGGAGAGCACGTGGACCCGGTTTCCCGATTTGACGTCCCATATGGTCGCGCTGCCGTCGAGCGCGCCGATCGCGACGAGCCGGCCATCGCTCGACAAATCGATGGCCTTCACCGGCGCGGGGCTCGTGAAGGCCGCGACCTGGCCGTCGAACTGCTGGGCCGTCCAGTCGATCAAGAACTCGAGCTCCGATCCGGACGCGCCTTCGCGTACGGCGCGCTCGAGATAGACGAGCGCCCGCATCGGCTCGCCGGCGAGGCTGAGCTGGCGTCCCTGCTCTTGAAAGTTCTCGGCGAGCTGGCGCTTCGCCTCGACGGCGCTCCGATTCGCTTCCTCGCCCTTCTGGACCGCGACTGCTTGTTGGCGCTGGGTCTCGCGATACAGCCACGTCACGACGCCGAGGCCGATCGTCAGCGCGGCGAATGCACCAACGAGGAGCAACCGCCGCGTGCGTTTGGCGCGCGCGGCCTCATCGAGGCTCGAAGTGGCGAACGCGGACTCGCTCTGCGTGAGGGCGCCCGAATTGCGCGCACGCCAGAGCTCGTACTCGGTCAGCGTCTCGCCGCGCCAGAGGAGGCTGCTCGGGCGGCCGCGCTCTTCCCATTGGCGTGCAGCAGCGCGCAGCTGATCGCGGAGGCGCGCCCCCTCGCTGTCTTCGCGCCGCCAGCCGACGAGCCGCGGCCACGCGGAGAGCAACGCTTCGTGGATCACTTCGACGCGTTCGTCGCCGCCTTCGCCTTCGGACGCGACGATCAAGCGCGCGCCGACGAGTCGCTCGATCACGGCATCGGCACGCGGATTTTCGCCGAGCAGCTGATGCAGCTCGCGGCGCGTCAGAACCGCACGCGTACCCTCGGCAGTTACGAGGTGGCGGAACGCTTCGCGAACGAGGCGCTGCTCTTCGACGGATAGCTCCGAGAGCGTGGTCTCCGCGTGCTTCGCGAGCGCGCCGCCGACGCCGCCGATCACTTCATACGCACGGCGACGCAGCTGTTTGAAGTGGCGGTCGCGCGACTCCCACAGCCGCGACGCGCAGAACGACAGCAGCGCGAGCGCGCCGGGTAAATCGACAACGTCGTCGACCATCTGCGCGGGTAGCTCGCGATCTTCGAAGTCGTAGCCCGCGCGCCGTGCCGGCTCGATCACGATGCGCAACAGGTCCTCGCGCACTGGCGTCGAGAGCAGCTGCAGGCTCTGCGAGAGTCGCGTGCGTAAGGACGCGAGTTGCTCGGCGGCAAGCAAGAAGTCGTCGCGCAGCGTCAGCACGACGCGCACCGGATCTTCGGCCGAGCGCGCGGCCTGGGTTAGCACCTCGGCGTAGCGCAGGCGCTGCTGCGCGTCTTGGCACAGCGTGAACAGCTCTTCGAATTGATCGACGACGAGGACGAGCGTCTTCCCCGTACTCCTTCCGTGCATGCGGAGGAGCTCGCCGAGCAGCGCCGGATCTGTGACGCCCTCGTCGATGCCGAGCTCGGCCGACAGCCGCGTCGCGAGCGCCGCGATCGGCGATGGACCGGGACGGACCGTGACGACTTTCCACGCGTCGGGCAGCGCGGGCACGACGCCCGCCTGCACGAACGAGCTCTTGCCGGCGCCGGAGGGTCCGACGACGGCGATCATCGGCTGCGTGCGCAAGCGATTGATGAACGCTTCGACCTCGCGCTCGCGCCCGAAGAACATCGCCGCGTCGTGCGCGGTGAACGCCGCGAGGCCGCGATACGGCACGTCGCTCGCCTCCGCAGGTGCGACCTCGTCGAGCGTGTGGAGCAGGGCATCGCCGAACCACGACCACAGCGTTTCGTCCTGGTGCTCGAAGTCGAGCGGAAGCGCGATGAACCGCGCGCCGTGACGCCCCTTGCCGTCGAACAGAAACAGCTCTTCGGGCGCGCCCGGCGATGGCTCGCACGACTGCACGAGCGGCCACAACGAGAGGACTGGCCGGCCCTCGCGATCGACGAGCGCCGGCTTGCCGGTTTCGAGCTGGGTGCCGCGGACCGCGAGGGCGGTGCGCTTGGGCCGGCGAATGCCCATCCAGCGCTCGGCACGATCGGCGCGCCACACGACGAGCGGGTAGTCGGCAAGGAATGCGATCGAGCGCAACAGCCGCGTCAGGCTGGGCAGCGACTGCGCCACGAGCTCGCGGACTTGATCTTCACTCATGCCGCGGCGCTGTGCTTGTGCCGGCATCGCAAGGGAGTCGTCGAGTGGCGACGCGCGCGAGGAGCTTGGATCGTCGCGATCGAAGAACATCGTGACGAGCTCGGGGATCGGGAACGCATCGGGGCTCGCAGCGTGGGGACGGCAGAGCTCCCGCGCGAGATCGAGCCATTCCTCGTCGGAGAGCGGATGCCGGCGCAGTCCCCGGAATGCCTCGAGGACCGCCGGGCTGTCCTGGTTGCCTGCGGTGCCGATGCGTGATCGACTCGCGAGTGCGACGAGCCCGACCATGCGCACGGTGACCTGGACGACGAGCCTCACCGCGTCGCGTGCCTGGTGCGCATTCGTCGCGGCGGCGAGGGAAGCAATCGCTTCGGCGATCGGCTGCGGCGCGTCGGCGATCAGTGCTTCGCGGAGGGAGTCTTCGAGCTGCGGCAGCGGCGCGCGATCTTCGTCGGCGAATCCCGATGCTTCACGGAACGCCTTCGCAAAGTCGAGCGCGCTGGCGAAGCGCGCTTCGGGAGTCTTCGCGAGCGCTCGCTTGAAGAATGCGTCGAGCGCGCCAGGAAACTTTTCGCCGACGGGCGGCACAACGCCTTCGGCATGCGCGGCCGCGACCTCATACAGCGTGTGCCCGTCGAACGGAACTTTGCCGGTGAGCGCTTCGTATGCGAGTACGCCGAGGGCGTAGATGTCGGCACGCGCGTCGGCTCCCGACGGATCGATCCATTGCTCGGGCGCCATGTAGCGCGGCGACCCGATGAGCGAGCCGCGCTGCGTGAGCCCCGACGAGATCTCCTCGCTCGCGCTGTCTGGCAGCGTGTCGTCGGTCATCGCTTCGCGGGTCTGGTCGTACGCGACGTCGTTCGCGAGCGAGATGCGCGGGGCGCTGTCACGATCCGTCGGTAGGCGAGCGGACGTCTCGGCCTCGGACACCTTCGCGATGCCGAAATCGAGGAGCTTCGGCAGAATTCTCCCGGCGCGCGACATCACGATCACGTTCGCCGGCTTGATGTCGCGATGAACGATGCCTTGTTCGTGCGCGCTGTGCACGACCTCGCAAATCCGATCCATGAGCGGCACGAGACGGTCGAGCGGAAGCGATTGCGTGCCCAGGAGCTTGTCGAGCGGCGTGCCGCGCACGATCTCCATCGCGATCCAGAGGAGACCGTCGTCCTCGGCGCCGAACGCGTAGATGTGCGCGGCATATGGATGATCGAGCTTCGACGCGAGCCGCGCTTCGCGCAGGAAGCGTTGGATCAAGAGGTCGCTCGCTCGTAGCTTGCGGTGCATCACCTTGATCACCGCTTCGCGTTGGAGCAGGGGCTGCTCGGCGCGATAGACCGCGCCGAAGCCGCCTTCACCCAGCTTGTCGCGAACGATGAAGTCGCCCAGCGTGCGGCCCGTTAGCTGGTCGCGTGCTGTTGTCACCCACGACCATCGTAGCCGACTACATCACGAGGGAAGTCTCACGAGCGACGTGATTCGAAGGCTCGCACTCATGCGGATAGGCCGGTCGATGCGGCTTTTCAGATCGGGTCAGGGCAGGTCGATGCCGGCAGCCGCACAGACCACCACGGCCTGGCGGCGCGGCTCGCCGGTGAGCCCGCTCGCGAGCGTGATCGCGCGCGCGACGTCGCGACGCCGGCAAGCTGCGGCAACCGCGCGGCTGCGAGCCTCGGCGCGGAGCGCGACGCGCATCGTGGTGGCGTCGGGCACGCCAGTCGGATCGGCGCGATCCTCGCCGAGCGCGCCACTCATCACGACCGCGTAGTAATCGCGGGCCGCGATTCCGCCCCGCACGCTCGCGCGCGCCTGGGCGAGGTGCTCGTCGACGAGCTTCTCGAGGGTCTCGCTGTCGCGCGAGCCGACGACAGGCTTGCCGTTGATGAACAACGTCGGCGTGCCATCGACGCCGAGCGCCTCGGCAGCAGCACCCTCGGCGAGCACGAGGTCGCGATAGCGGCGGTCGTCGAGGGCGGCGCGCAGCTTCGGGATGTCGAGGCCGGCAGCCTGACCGAATCGCTCGAGGTCCGCGCGATCGAGCGCGCCGAAGCTGCCGTAGACCGCGTCGTGAAACGCCCAGAACTTGCCCTGATCGGCCGCCGCGATCGCGGCCTCCGCGGCGAGCGAGGCCTTGCGATGAAACGCCATCGCGAGGTGGCGATACGTGACGCGGACATCGTTGCCGTACTTCTGGCGCGCGCGCTCGACGACCGGCGCCATCCTCGCGCAGTACGGACATTCGAAGTCGCCCCATACGACGATCGTCACGAGCGCGTCGTCGGGACCGGCGGCATGACCTGGCAAGCCGAGGCCCATCTTGTAGGTCGCCCTGGGATCGAGCTCGAAGGGCACACGCTCGACGCCCGGCGTGTCCGCAGCGGGCTTGCCGGCGGCGACGAGCGCATCGTAACCGCCGGAGATCGTGGCGACGCGCGCGAGCTCCTCGTCGACGACCTCGACGAACACTCGCAGCGACTGGTTCCCGTGGATCGGCCGGCCGTTGATGAAGAACGCCGGGGTGCCGGCGACGCCGAGCACGGTCGCGTCCCTGATATCGGCATCGATCTGCGCGCGATGGGCGCGGGTGTCGAGGTCGGCGCGAAACCTCAGCATGTCGAGCCCGAGCTCGCGCGCGATCAGCTCGACCCCGGCCCGATCGACACGACCGTGGAGCGCGTACATCCGATCGCTCATCGGCCGGAACTTGCCCTGCGCGGCCGCGGCGAGCGCCGCCTCGGCGGTCAGCGTGTTGTCGTCGTCGAGCGGCAGCGTGCGATGCACGGTGCGCAGCTGGCCGGGATAGAGCCGGCCGAGCAAGTCGAGCGTGGTCTGGACGCGCACGCAGTAGCCGCACGCGAAATCGCTCCACTCGACGATCGTGATCGGCGCATCGGCAGGGCCATCGCTCGGGCCGGTCCCGCGCGGCACCTGGTAGACCGACGCCGGATCGAAATCGAGGCGATCGGCGCGCGCGGCTTCCGAGGCCCCGAGGATCGCGACGACCATCGCGACGACGATCGGGACGACAGCCTGCCGGTTCATCGCGACGGTTGTAGCAGCTCGGCCGCGAGCGCGCTCGCGAGCTCGATGCCGCGGGCTCCGGTGCCGGCCGCGACGAGGTTCCGGCTATCGCCGTCCGGATCGCGAGCTGGCGCGTGCGAGAGCTCGAGTCGCAGGTGATCGGCGGGCAGCACCGCGAACTTGTCGGCCCACTCGACGACGCAGATCCCGCGGCGATCGCCGAGCACGTCGTCGAGGCCGAGCTCGACGAGCTCCGCCGCGCGGTCGATCCGGTACAGATCGACGTGCCAGACGATCCAGCGGCCCTCCGGATACTCGTTGACGAGCGAGAAGGTCGGGCTCGCGGCGCTGCCGCCACCGAGCGCGGCGACCAGCCCGGCGACGAATGTCGTCTTGCCGGCGCCGAGATCACCGACGAGCGCGATCGCATCGCCACCGCGCACGAGCCCGGCGAGCGTCGCACCGGCGCGCCGGGTCGCCTCGGCATCCGCGAGCCGGACGCGTGCGACGAGGACGCCGGCCGGCGCGGTCACGCCAGCTCGGCAGCGAGCTTGTCGTCCCAGTGATCGGCGGTCTGCGCGATCGAGTGCACGAGGTCCTCGAACTCCTCGTAGTCGAGCCCGGGCAGGCCACGCAGGATCCGTAGATAGAGGTCGCCGGTCTGCGGGTGGAGCGCGAACGCGGCGTCCCCGGTCTCGACGAACGAGGCCTGGAGCAGCCGGCGCGCACGTTCTTGATCGAGGATCGGCGCGACCGCGATCTTGGAGAGCACGAGCAAGACCTCCTTGTCGCGCAGCACGTGGATGGTGACGACGGCCGAGCCGCGCTGGATCGAGCCGACGCCGTCCTCGGAGAGCGGCGGTAGCGTCAGGTTGCGCTCGCGCCCGAAGCGCTCGAGATAGGAGGCCACACGGGCCCGGTGATCGGCCTCTTCCTCCGGGACGTCGACCATGCGTGAACGGTATCAGAGCAATGGCATAGCGGGGCGCGCTCGGTCACGCCGTCGTCATCCCGCCGGGTGCAAAACTTCAGAAGCGCGTGCGTAGAGTCGCGCGCGGTCGCGATGTAGGGTCTCGTGCAGCAATGTTCTGGCTGGCTCTGGATCGCGGTCGCCGGTGCAGCTCCCGCGGTCTCGCGCGTACTGCGATTGATCAACACCAGACGACAATTGTACCGGCCGTCGACCCCGTCACGACAACGTCCTCGGCGACGCTGACACAGGCGATCGGATCGTGCTTGGCGACCGCGAGCGGCGCAGCGGCGCGCCACCACCGCGCGGTGCCATCTTCTGCGACCGCGGCAATCACGGCACCGACCGCGACCGACGTGATCGCGGTGGTGTGGCCCTCGAGCAGTAACTCGCCGGCGTGCACTCTGCCGGCGCGCGTCCCAGCGACGAGCACGCCGCTGTTCGTCGCGAGCGCGGTGATGTCACGCGGCGCGCGTTCGTGCGTGAAGGCCAGCGGGCCTTCGCGGTCGTGTGGGCTCAGTCGAGACGCGAGCAGCACCATCACGCCCGACTCCCATCCGCGGATGCCTGTCGCTTGATCCCACAGGTCATCGGCGTGAAACACGCGTGCGAGCCGCTCGAGCTCTTTGCTGTACCAACGAATGACACCGTCCTCGCCGACGGTGACGATCTCGTCGTCGGCAAACGCGATCGCCGTGATCGGGAGATGCTTTGCAGGCGCCGCGTCGAGACCCGCGAGACCGCCGGTGTACCAGCGCTTCGAGGCGGTCTGCTTGACCTTCGCGACCAGCTCGAACCTCGAGAGACTCAGCGCCGCGACTCGGCCGTGGTCAGTACCGACTGCGATCAGATCGCCTTGCACGGCGAGGCATCGCACCACACCGCCGCAGTCGTACGAGAAGAGGCGGTCGCCCGTCGCGGCGTCCCACACGCGCAGTCGCCGGTCATCTCCGCCCGAGATCACGCGCCCGCTCGCGATCGCGATCGCGGTCACGCCGCCTTCGTGTGCATGCCACGTACGCGCGACTGTCGCGGCCGGCACGAGCTCGATCGCCTTCACGCGCTCGAGGACGCCAAGCAGTCCTTCGTCGTCGGAGCCGCGACCGAGTCCCTCCGCTGCGGCATCCGCCGCGACCGCCAGATCGCCGACGGTAATCGCGGCTTCGGCGAGCTGTCGCCACGCCGCCGGCTCGGCCGCGATCGCAGGATCCTCGAGCGCGTGACGCGTGAGCACCATCGCGTCGGCCGCCGACAAGTGCCGCGCCGCGGCGACCTCGAGCGCCGGATGGTTGTTCACGATCGATCGATAGTTGTCATAGTACGGCTCGCCGCGTGCGAGCTTTGGCGCGAAGGCGTCGACGATCGGCGGGCGCTCGCAGTCAGCCCACTTCGTCGTCAGGGGATCGCGATCGCCAGCTTCGTCGTGGTCCCAATCGAGCTCGACCAGGACCGCCGTGGTGTCACCGACGTGACTCCAGACAACTGCGTGCCGCCCATCCGACGACGCCGAGATCCGGACGGTTCCCGAAAGACCGATCGGCAACAGCAGCTGGCCGACGATCTCGTTCTCCACGAGATCGATCACGAACAGCCGCATGTTGATCGGCGTCTCGCCGTCGAGAAATGGCGAGAGCACGAACCGGCCGCCGGCGGTCACGGCCGCGATGTCCCTGCCGTGCATCGTGCGATGAAACACCGATCGTTCGCGCACGCGATCGTAGAGGACGAGCAGGCTATCGCTGAGGCGGACCACGAAGCGCTCGCCGCACGCGCGCGATCCGTCGTGTCCTGGCCTGGGAATTATCGGCCAATCGAGGCGTTCGTGCGCGAGGTCATCGCTGCGCCACCGCGAGTGGCTGGCGAACAGGTGCGTCCCGTCGAAGTAGAGGCCAGCTTCGTCGCTCGCCGTGTCGGCGCCCTGACCGGTCGCGATCTGTGCGCGCGTCGTCAGGTCCCACTTCTCGATCCAACGCGGGCTGACCATCGCGATCCACGCCCCTCCGTCTCCGAGCGCGAGCGGTGCATCGCCGTATCGTTGGATGCGTCCGAGCTCGGCGCCGTCCGTCGAGAACACGACGAGCTCGGGATTGCTCCACGTGCCGACGTAGCCCGCGATCGCAGTGCCGTCACGCGAGATGACGACGTGCCGCTGGGTGTACGGCAGCTGTCGCACGACCCGCCCACCTCGGAAGCCACGCGCGGGGAGCACGCATCGAGCGTACCGCGACCCTCGCCGGGATGACGTCACGAACGGCGGGTGTCGGTCGGTGCGGGCAAGTCACGGGTCCGACGCGGTCGCGCGCAGCATCGTGCAGCGATGGAGCAGTGCTGCTCCGACGAACGGCTAACGCGCGACGAAGTGCAGTGCCGGCATGTCCGGGCGGAGCTTCGCGCTCGCTTCGCGCCACGGCATCGCGGCGGGTAGCTCGAGTGGCTCGCCGCTCGGATCGATCTTCGTCGCGATCACGCTGTGAGGATACGGCGTGCCCAGCGTGGCCCACAGGACCCAACGGAACGCATCGATGTCGTAGCGACAGTGCGTTTTCGGGATCGCCTCGGCGAGTTGCTCGATGACGCGCTCCGCGATCGAGACCGCACCCGAGTCACTGGCGCCGAATGCGGCACGCAGCGGCTCGCACTGCGCGAGGATCCTTTTGATCTGATCCGCGAGGAACGTGGCGCCGTTGCCATCGAGCGCCTCTTCCTTGATGACGTCCTCCATCCACAGCTTCGGCGGACGAGCCACGTTCGGCGTACGTGCGAACACGAACGCGGGCTGAACGAATCCGGCGGCTGCGGCGGCATCGATGCCGTCGACGATGTGCTTCCACGACGCGCTCGCATCGATCGCGACGTTGATCTGCTCGCGGAACCCGACGGGATCCTCACGGCGTGCGATCTTGCCTTGCTCGATCGCCTCGACGAGCTTTGCTTGCGCTTCGCCGAGCCTGGTGCGCAGACCGGCGAGATCGTACGTCGTGCCCTGGAACGAATACGCAGCGGGCTCGATGACGATCACGGAGCGGAACGCCGCCTCGGTGGGCGGGATGTCGTCGCGCACGACGAGCTTGCCCTCCAGCAGGTCGCCGAACAGGTCAGGCTCGTGATCCATTGTCTTCAGGAACTTCACGAGGTCGGCCTTCGCTTGCTCGCTCGGAAACCTCGCGTTGAAGCCCGGACGCTTCGGCGGCTTCGGTGCGCGCTCGAGCAGTCGCGCGCACGTATACGCGATCGTCGGCTTGCGCTTGACCTCGCACAGCATCACGGGCGCCACGCCGGGCGCGTAGATCGCGGCGCCGAGCGTCGGCCCACCGTTCTCCTCGTCGAACGAGGTCGAATACGACGACGTCGAGATCACCACCGGCCGCTGTTCGCCGAGCACGTTCATGGAGCCGGTGCGCACCTCCACGTGCGAGTGCACCGAATAGCCTTTGTGGTCGTACCCCCACGTGGCGCTGGGATCGAGCTTCGTCGGAAACGTGAACGCGAGCGCGTACTCCGGTCCGAACGAGCCCGGACCGACGATCTCGCGGACCTGGTGCTCCTCGAACACGAGGAACGCTTGCAGGAAGAACCCGTCCGCTCCGGCGGTCTGCGCGGTCGACGAGCAGCGAATCGTCGAGTGCTCGTCAGGTCCCCGCGCCTCGCTCTTGTCGCGGAAGATCCGGCACTTGATCGTCGGCGCACCGGCCACGGGCGCGAGCTTGTCTACCGACTCGCCGTGCACGAGCTCGTAGAGCCAGGCCTGCGATGGATCGCGCAGCACGCCGAACGGCCCGGTCGGCGCATCGCTCTTGCCGCATGCCAGCAGGAGCACGAGGACGAGCAATCTCATTCGCCAGCGTTATCACGCCATCGTGTCGAACAGCTTGTCTCCGATCGGATACTGACCACGGCCGAACCGCTGATCGCTATCAGAGCAATGGTATAGAGGGGCGTGCTGAGTCACGCCGTCGTCATCGCGCTCGCGGTCGCGGCCCTCGGGGCGCACACCGGGTGCCGTAGCGATCATGGCGCCCCGCGGGTTCGGGCGATGCCCACGCTCGACCGCAAGCCAGCACTGCGCGGTGACGGCGCCGCCCGCTCGCCGCGGATCGCGAACTACAAGATCGTGGCGGCCCTCGATGCCGAGCGGCACCGGATCGTCGCGACCGAGACCTTGACCTGGACGAACACCGGCACGAGCGCGGTCGCGATGCTGCCGTTCCACCTCTACCTCAACGCGTTCAAGAACGAGTCCTCGCTGTTCATGCGGTCGTCGCGCGGCCAGGTGAGCGGTGAGATGCGCGGCGCGAAGGTTGGCAAGTGGGGGTGGATCCAGATCGACTCCGTGCAGGTCGGTGGCGTCGAGCTCGCGACGAAGCTGGTGTATCCGGGGAGCCCCGACGAGACCGTGGCCGAGTTGCCGCTGCCCACCGCGGTCGAGCCAGGCGCGACCGTCGAGGTGCACTTCAAGTTCACCGCGCAGCTGCCCGAGGTCTTCGCGCGCACCGGCTACAAGGGCGAGTTCCACATGGTCGGCCAGTGGTTCCCGAAGATCGGGGTTTGGGTCGGCGAGCGCTGGGAGTGCCAGCCGCTGCACCTGCTCACCGAGTTCTTCGCCGACTTCGGGACGTACGACGTCGAGCTCACGGTGCCGAGCACGTACGTGGTCGCGGCGACCGGCGTCCTCGCGAACGTGACCGAGGCACCGGGCGGCACGCGCACGTACACGTATCGCGCGGAGGACGTGCACGACTTCGCGTGGATGGCGGACCCGTACATGGACGTGATGACGGGGCACGCGAAGGTCGAGGACGGCAAGGTCGAGGTCCGCGTGCTCTACCGCCCCGAGCAGAAGCCGTTCGCACGGCGCCACCTGCACGCCGCGATCGGCGCGATCGAGCGGTTCAGCGCGAGCTACATCCCGTATCCGTGGCCAATCATGACGGTGATCGATCCGCCGGTCGAGGCGGCGTCGGGCGCGGGCGGCATGGAGTACCCGACCCTCGTGACCACCGCCGGCGATAGCGTCTTCACGCGAAAGGGTATCCGGCTCCCCGAGTACGTGACCGTTCACGAGATCGGTCACAACTGGTTCCAGGGGCTGCTCGCGTCGAACGAGCCGGTCGAGCCGTGGCTCGACGAGGGCGTCGACGAGTGGGCGTCCGCGAAGGTGATGAACGACCTCTACGGCGCGCGCGCGAGCCTGATCGACTGGATGGACTGGCACGCCGAGGTCGTCGCGCTGCGTCGCGCTGCCGGCGAGTCCGGCGCCCTGCCCTCGCCGGTCGCCACGGCCGCCTTCGCGGTCGTCGACGGTCAGGCGTACGGCGAGGGCGCCTACAACCGCACGCTGCGCGGCCTGGCGACGCTCGAGAACCTCGTGGGGCCGACGAAGTTCGCCGCCGCGATGAAGGTCTACGCGCAGACGTTCGCGTTCAAGCACCCGACCGGTCGCGATCTGTTCGAGACACTGTCGCGCGAGCTCGGTCAGGACCTCACGTGGTTCATCGGCCCGGTGTGGCACGACGTCGGCGCACTCGAGCTCGGGCTGCGAACGGCCGAGTGCTGGAAGGCGCATCCGCCGCGCGGCGTGTTCGGCGACGCCACGAAGAAGACGGTCACCGAAACCGAGGCGCCCGGCACCGGCAGCTACATCTGCGAGGTCGTCGTGACCAGCACCGGGACGGTGCACGTGCCGGTCGACATCGAGCTGCGGTTCGCCGACGGCTCGACGCAACGGGTGCGGTGGGATGATCGCGGGCACGCGAGCTGGGAGCGCTTCACGATCGAGCGCAGCTCGCGGCTGACCGAGGTCTGGATCGATCCGGACAACAAGGTCCTGCTCGACAGTCCGTTCCGCCACCAGTACCGCGTCGACGGTGAGGGCGCGGCCTCGCTGCGAGCGGCGGCGCGGCTCGCGGCGATCGCCCAGGCGTTGATGCAGGTCGTGGGGCTCTAAGTGGCGGCCCGGCTCGGCTTCGTCGACCTCGTCCGCGCCGGCCTGCGTGCGGTGTCGCGGTACACCGGCACGCTGCTCTCGGTCTTCGTCGTACAGAGCCTGTTCGCGGCGGCGTGCATGCTCGCGATCGCGCTCGTCCTCGCGCAGGCCTTCGCGCACCTGCCGATGTTCGACGATGCCGTCGACGGCGACCTCGTCTCGATCATCTGGTGCGTACGCCAGGCCAAGGCGAGCTTCCTCGCGATCGGCGGCATCATGCTCGGCGTGCTGCTGTTCTGGCAGCTCGCGTCGTGGTTTGTGATCGGCGGGCTCAACGGCGTGCTCGCGCAGCGTCCCGAGGGGCGCGGCGACACCGCGCGGTGCTTCGGCGCGAGCGGCGCGGCCACGTACCTGGTGTACCTCCGGTTGACGCTGTGCTCGCTGCCGGGCTACGCGCTCGTGTTGTTCCTGTTCGGCATCGGGATGAGCGTGATCGTCGATCGCGTCGACAACGCGCTGACCGTGCTGCAGTTACTGACGCCGATCGTGCTCGCCGCGTTACCCGCGATCGTGCTGCTGCACGTGCTGTGGACGGTTGCGGACTATGCGCGTATCGAGCTGACGCTGCGCCACGACAGCCACGATCCCGGCGTCGTCGCGACATACCTCCGCACGTTCGTGTACGTGATCAAGCGCCCCATCACGTTGCTGCACGGTGGGTTCGGCTGGGTGCTGTTCCTTGTCGTGTCGATCGCGTACGCGTACCTCGCGCAGGGCCACCCGATGTACGGCGCCGAGGGCGCGGTCACGCTCTACTTCGTGCGCCAGGGCGTGGCGCTGCTGCGGATGGCGATCAAGGTCGGCATCATGGGCGGTCAGCTCGAGCTCGGTCGGACGCGTGCGCTGCCGCCGCGCCGGGTCGAGGTCAAGGTCGACGCGAAGAGCTGACAGCCGACCGAGGCCTGGCCGCAGCCAAGACTGCCGGACGACGCAGCGCGCGAATCACCATTCCGATTTCTATACGAGGCCCACAAACACGACCCGTGCAACGTGCGGCTCGCTGGGTCGAGCTACCGGCGAACTTTGTGGGGTGGTTTCGGAGCAGGCGACTCGACGATCTCCTTCGCCCACTGGTCGAAACGTTCGAGTACTTCCTTATGCTCGGGGCGAGCGGCATCGCTGACGAACGCGGTGTGGACGCCAGCGATCGTCTGGTCTCGGCGGACGAAGATCGTGAGCGGGAAGCCGAGCGCATTCTCGATCTCGGGCGGCATGACCGTCGTGAAGTCGTCGACGTATCGCACCGCGATGTCCCACGTGATGCCGTAGCGCTTCCGGTACTCCGCGAGTCGGCGCTCGGTCTGCGCGGCATCGCCTGGCGGCTCGATCGCGATCGAGAGCATGACGAGGCCCTTGCTTCGATAGGAGTTGTAGAGCCGCACGAGCTGTGGACTCAAATCCAGACAGGCAGGACACCAGGTTCCAAAAAAGTCGACGAGCACGGGCTGGCCGGCGTAACCGTCGAGCTCGGGCAGAGTGATCCGCTTGGCGCCCCGGCGCATCTTCGCGCTGACCAAGCTGGCTACTGTAGGTTGATCGCCGCGCGTCGCGACGAAGCTCCAGCTATTCACGCCGGGCCAGATCCACCGTCCCTCCAGGCGCGCGCCGTTCTCGAGGATCGTGCCATCCACCAAGTAGGCGTGGATGCCATCAAACGTCGACATCGAGAACTCGGAGCCGGTGACTCGACCGCTCAGGTAACGGGTATCGCCGACCTCGGGTGGCACCAGGGAGCCGGTCAGCACGCCAGCGGCGTCCTGGCGGAACACCGCGCGACCGGTTCCGAAATCCTTGATCTCGACACGCCACTGACCAGCGATGCTGGCGGTGGCTGGGCCGTGCTCGGGGAATCGAAGGCGCGGCATGGGCGCGCTCACCTGTTCGGCCTTCAGCTCGAAGTTTCGCTTGAGTCGATATGCGGCGATCCACTCGCCCACCCAGCGTTCACCGTCCTGCTTGAGTCGCACCTCGGTGCCAAAGATCGGAAACCGAGCGTAGATCTCCGTGTCGCTGACCTCGGCCTGGACTTCGACGCGATCCTCGCCGTTGTCGATGATCGCCACTGGATTGCCCGAGGTGACGCCGAGAAAAAATGGGACCGTCTCGAAGTCCTCGACGACGACGTCCACGCGATACCAGCGCTGCGAGGACGACTCCGCATCATGGGGCTGCGGGGGCGCCTCCGCATCATGGGAGGCCGGCGCGGTGACGGCTGTCGCCGATCCCGGCCTGGCGTGCTCCTTGGGGGCTGGCTGCTTGCAGCCGAGCATGGTCAAGCACGCGAGCACGAACAGCGAACGGCTTGCCACTGGGGCCAAGGCTACGCATCATGTCGGCAGCAGTCAAACCCCGACGGTGATGGGCGGGCACCCCTACGATCGCCGTTCTCGTTCTCGGTTCGGCTTCCCGCTACGCCTACGATCGCAAGATCATTTTCTTGGATGATCTTGCACCGCGACCGGCTCGACCTTCGCGGCGCTCAAACGGCCGCGCGTTGCGATTTTTGGTTCGGCTCTAACTGACCAGCTAGCCAGGCGCCGAATCGACGAGCACGCCCGGGTT
>JBKJUF010000355.1:0-10687 GCA_046590445.1 Kofleriaceae bacterium | reverse complement strand
GGGCGGCTCGGACTCAACGGGTCGATCCTCGCCGTCGCCCGGCGTCGCTGATGCTCGTCGCGAAGACCGCGCGACAGATTCTGCGTGGGCTCCGCCGAAGGCGGCCGATCGACCGTGGGCTCCGTATTCTCGCGTATCACGGTGTCGTCGAGCGGTACCGCGATGCGCGGGTCGAGGAGAGCTTTCACCTGATCGCGGATTTTCGCGCGCAGCTCGCGATCCTCAAGAAGTGCCGGGTCGTAGCCGTCGACACGATCGACGACGAGCGCGCCGGTGGCATCGTACCCCGCGTGGCGATCACGTTCGACGACGGCTTCGCGAACAACTTGATCGCTGCCGAGCTCCTCGACGAGGCGAGGTTGCCGGCCGCGTTCTTCATCGCGACCGGTAACGTCGAGCGGCAGGAGACGATCTGGCCGACGCTGTTGCGGCTCGCCCTCGCGTGCGGCTCGGCGCGCACGCTCACGCTGGCCGGCCAGACCTACGACCTCGATCGCGATCCCGACGCGCTCGCGAAGGTTCGTGCGTCGTTCAAGATGTTGGCGGGCCCCGAGCGGGTTGCACGCTGGACCGAGCTCCTCGACCAGCTTCGTCCAGGCGAGCTCGGAGAGCTCGCGGCCCAGTTTCCATCGATCGCGATGATGTCCTGGCATGACGTCCGGTCGCTTGCCACTGCGGGAAGCACGATCGGAAGTCACGGCTGCTTGCACGAGCTGCAACATGCCGGGCAATCGCAAGAGCTGCGCTTGCAGGAGCTGACCGCCTCGAAGGCAGCGATCGAGCAGGAGACCGGCCGCGCCTGTGATGCCTTCGCGTTTCCCAACGGCACGTACCACGCTGGCTCTGCCGACGAGGTTCGCGCCACCGGCTACCGCCGTGCCTTCACGATGCACTCGCGAGCTGCGCGTGCGACCGATGACCTGCTGCTGTTACCGCGGATCGTGGCGACCGGTGGCGCCGATCAGTTGATGACGAAGCTGTTCTTCGGAAACTAGAAGTGGCGAATCCCCTGGTAGGGACCCGCCACGCGAAGGTTTACGAAGTCGAAGAGCAGGACGCCGCGCTCAGAGGCGCATCAGGTTCCAGGCGCCGCCGTCATATTCGCTGTGGTTCTTGCCCCACGTACCTTCGATGCGATTTCGTGCGGACACCTGCCAGACGCCATGACCACGCTCGGCCGAGTTCTTCCAGTGGAACACGATCTGGTTGCCAACGATGCGACCTTCGATCGTGCCGCCGCCGCCGGCGGTGAAGGTTCCGGTGATCCGATCGCCGTACTGGTAGAGCTGAACCGGACCGAACTCGCTGGTGTACGAGCCGGACAGCGTGAGGAACGCACGGCGGTTGACGCGGCTGTCGTAGCGATAGTCAACGCGGTGGTCCTGGTCGAAGCGCTGGTCGAAGCGCTGGTCGTAGCGATAGTCGACACGCTGGTCGTGGTCGAAGCGCTCGTCGAAGCGATGGTCGCGAACGACGATGGGTGCAGGTGCCGGGCGACTCGAGCCGAACGAGAGCGAGCCGCGAGCCGAGAAGGTAGCGGGCGACGCCATCGCGACGGACGACGAACCCACGACAAACATGGTGATGAGGGCTGCTTTGATCTTGTTCATAGCGAATCTCCTTGGATGAAGCCCGCAAGCTTCGAATGGGAGATGCTGCATGGCAGTGGCCAGACGATAACCCCATGTAACGGTGTGGAAATCGAGCCAGTCAGCCTGCGGGAGTCGCAGATCTCTGCAAAATCCGCAGTGCATGAACGCTGACTGTTGTTTCGAGTGTTCGCCCATCTACGAAATTCCCGGAATCGTCTGCAATAACAAATACCCGGCACGTAACCCATGCCGTCCATTGCACACTTGCACAGGTGGTGCGAGGCAGGCAGGATGGCCGCGCTGCAGCGGACTTCACGTGGGTGCGTGATGGTCGATTCGCGCTGCAAGCAATCAAGTGAAGAGGGAGAGCTAGATGAATTCTTTGTCAACGACACGTCTCGGAATGGTCGCAGCGCTGCTGAGCGTGTTTGCAGGTTGTGCGGAGCTCGCTGAGGGCGTCAGCGCGAACGACCAGGGAGTCCACACTTCAGCAACGGTCACGCCAACCAAAACGACCTATCTTCCCGGCGAGAGCGTCGTCGTCAATTTCACGGGGTTCATCGGCTCGGAGAGCGACTGGGTCACGATCGCGAACAAGACCGATCCCGATACTGCGTACCTCGCGTACCAGTACACGCCTAGTGGCTCCACCGCCGGCCAGGTCACGTTCAACGTGAACCTGCCCGATGGCCTCTACGAAGTTCGCGCCTACATGGACTTCAACAACACCGCGAGCTTCGAGGTCGAAGCGCGTGCAGACTTCTCGGTCTCGACCCCAGCCCCTGGATCGTCGGTCACGACAGACTCGGCCAACTACGCGCCGAACGCGACGATCACGGTGAACTATACCGGCCTTCAGGGCACGTCCTCCGACTGGATCGCGCTCGCGCTGCCGGGCTCGGCTCCCAATTCGTTCGTTCGCTACGCGTATACGTCCGGCACGGTGAACGGCAGCGTCCAGTTCGGCGGCGGTCTCGCGAACGGAACGTACGTCGCGCGCTCGTACAACAACGACTCGTTCGTGGTCGTCCAGGAGAGCGCCGCGTTCACGGTGGGGAACACGATCTCGACGAGCCAGTCGTCGTATCTCGCCACCGAGAACATCGTCGTGAACTATCAGGGCGTGCCGGCGGGTACCCAGAACAACTGGATCGCGCTCGCCACGGCAGGTTCGCCGAACACCTCGTTCCACTCGTACCAGTACATCACCGGCAGCAGTGGCCAGGTGACGTTCAGCCCGCTGCCGGCTGGCAACTACGTGGCGCGCCTGTTCCTGAACGACAGCTTCACGCTGGCGGGCAGCTCCACGTTCACGGTCGGCGCTCCGGTCGCCCCGACGATCACGACGAACCAGAGCTCGTACGTCGAGGGTCAGACCATCACGACGACCTATACCGTGACCGGCAACCCGAATGATTGGGTCGGAATCTCGGCGGTGGGGGCGGCGGCTGGCTCGTACCTCCGTTACGTGTATGTCGACCCGAGCGGCTCCTCTCAGTTCAGCGGCAGCCTCGCGCCGGGCAACTACGAGATCCGCCTCTACTCGAACGACTCGTCGGTGATCCTCGCTTTGGCGACGTTCAGTGTCACCGCGGCGCCGGGCCCGAACCCGGTCACCGTCACCACGACTGCCGCGACGTACAGCACGTCGGAGCCCGTGCTGGTGAACTACACGAACCTCGGTGGTGCTGGCGACTGGATCGGCATCTCGGTTGCCGGTTCTCCCGACACCTCGTACGTCGCCTTCGTGTACACCGGCGGCGTGGCCAACGGGCAGGTCTCGTTCTCGGGCCTCCCGGTCGGCTCGTACGAAGCGCGTGGTTACACGAACGACTCGTTCACGGTCGCAGCGCGCACGACGTTCACCGTTCAATAAGTAACTGGAGCTTTCGGCTCCAATCCGCACCCGCGAGCGCTGCTCCGGGTGCGGTTGTCGTTTCGGGTCGCGAAAGGGTCGTGGAACGAGGCGTCGCGACGACGCTTCGCTTCGCGATGATTGCGCGGTAGGTTCGCGCGCGATGATGTCGTTGCTGCGGCGCTCGACGGTCCTGTTGCGGAAGAGTGTGCGGCGCTACATCGCGCGACCAGCGCTCCAGCAACCATTTCGGCTGCTGTATCGGGTCGCGCTCGCCGGCATGAACTACGGCGGCGCCGGGAGCTACCGGTCGGCCGGCGACGAGCTCGCGCTCGAGCGGGTCGCTCGCTTACCACGCAGCGCCGCGAAGCCCGCGGTGATCATCGATGTCGGCGCGAACGTCGGCGTCTACACGGAACAGGCCCTGGAGATCTGCGGCGACCACGTCGTCATCTACGCGATCGAGCCGGCCGGCGCGGCGTTCAAACGCCTCGCGGAAGGCTTTGGAAACGACCCGCGCGTGCACGTGCTGAAGGCCGGCATCGGTGCGGCACCCGGCGTGGCGACCTTGTGGTCCGATGCGCCCGGCTCGGTGCTCGCGTCCCTCTACGTGAATCCCGTCAACGGCAAGGTCGCCGGCGAAGAGATCGAGGTCGTGACCCTCGATGGCTTCTGCGAGGAGCACGGGATCACCCATGTCGATCTCCTGAAGCTCGATCTCGAGGGCGGTGAGCTCGACGCGTTGCGTGGAGCCACGCGGCTGCTCGAGTCAGGCGTCGTTCGATTCATCCAGTTCGAGTTCGGCCAGCCGAGCCTTGGCGCGCGGACGTACTTTGTCGACCTCTTCGAGCTCCTCCATCCGCGATACGACATCTATCGCGTGCTCCCCACGGCGCTCGAGCCACTCGCTGGCTATCACGAGACGCTCGAGGTCTTCATGTCCACGAACTATCTCGCGATCGCGCGCGCGAGCTAGGTCGACTGGATGAACGGCACGTTGTGCACGTACGACGCGTAGCGCGAGAAGTTGCTGTCGTACATGCCGCCCAGCCGCAGCTGCACGATGCGTTCGCATCGCACCATCACGTTGAAGTCGAGTAGCGTCTTGCGCAGCGAGTCCTTCACGCGCGATTCGTGATCGAGATGCGTGGGCTGCCCAGGAATGGTCACGATGTTCGGGGCCGCAGCCTCGACAGCGCGCAGGAACGTGACGCTATCCGAGAAGACAATGATCCGACGTGCGGCATCGGCCCGGGCGAGCTCCTGGACACGCTCCACGCACGCGTGCAACAAGCGGTCGCGAGCGGCCGGCTCGAGCGCCCGTGAGGACACATCGCGAAAATCGCCGAGCAGACTCGTGAATCGTGCGTGCAGCGCGATCGCCGTCGAGTCGACCAGGGCGTGGACCTCGCTCTCGAGCGCCGGTGTGAGCTTGAACAGCTCGCGATAGCGGTCGCCCCAGAGCTTCTTGATCGCGAGCCGATCCAGCTCCGGGTGCAGCTCGGGGAGGTAGTCGAGGTTGGTCTCGACGAACATCGTCTTGCGGCGCGAGGTGCGCAGCGCGGCGAAGCTGTCCGTCCAGCGATCACGCGACACGTGAAAGCCGGTCTCGAGCGGGTTCCAGCGCAGCGACTCGCGGGCGATGCGCCAGTCGAATGTCGCCGGCTCGACGAGCTCGTCGAGCGGAAACGTCGGGCCCGCGTAGACTCGATAGCTCCGTCCGGTGAGTCGCGCGAGCTCGTACACGGAGATCATTCCCTTCACGCGATCGATCCAGCCGCCGTAACGCGTCGACGGGTCGAAGATCATGATCGCGCGTGGCTCGACTTCTCGATCGAGCGCGATCGGCAGCCTCCGCTGCAGTGGATACACCCAGCTCCGGATCACCGCCTTCGGGCGCCGCAGCAGCTTCGATAGCCTCATGACAGCGTCCGCGACATCGAACGGATCGCCTCGATCACGAGCTCGATCTCGTCGGCGGTCATCCCTGGAAACAGCGGCAGCGTGACGAGGCGAGGCCAGAGTGCTGCCGCGGTCGGAAAATCTTTGGCGTGCAGCTGATAGGTGTCGCGGTAGTACGGCTGCATGTGCAGCGGCATCCAGTGCACCGAGGCACCGATGTCACGTTCCTTGAGGCCATCGATGAAGGCGTCACGGCCAGGCTTCCAGATCGCGAGATCGAGGCGCAGCGAGAACAGGTGCCACGAGTGACGACGGTGGAGCTGCTCGACCGGGAGCTCGAGGCCGGGGACATCGGCGAGGCCGCGCTGATAGGCCGCCGCGATCCGCCGCCGATCGCTCCAGAGCTCCTCGACGCGTGCGAGCTGGACGCGGCCGATGGCCGACGCGATGTCGGTGAGGTTGTACTTGAAACCGGGCGCGACGACCTCGTAGTACCAGGACCCGGTCGCGGTGAACCGCTTCCATGCGTCCTTCGACATGCCGTGCAGCGACATCAGACGCATCCGGTCCGCGATGGCTTCATCGTCGGTGACGGCCATGCCACCTTCGCCGGTCGTGATGCACTTGTTTGCGTAGAACGAGAAGCAGGTGATGTCGGCCGTCGTGCCGACCGACTGCCAGGGCGCCTCGCCATGCTGGCGGGTCGAGGCGGGGAGCGTATGTGCCGCATCCTCGATCAGCGCGAGCCCGTACTCGCTGGCGAGAGCGCGCAACGCGTGGACGTCGGCCATCTGCCCAGCGTAGTGCATCGGGATGATCGCGCGCACTGCACCGTGCGAGTGCGGCACGCCAGGTACCCGGCCGTCCTGGGCGAGCCGTTCGAGCGTGCTCCGCGCCGCGGCGACGTCGATGCACTGACTTGCATCGCAATCGACAAAGACCGGGATCGCATCGAAGTAGCGGACCACCTCCGCGGTCGCGGCAAAGGTCATCGTCGGGACGAGCACGAGATCGCCGCGTTTGACCCCGATCGCCTCGAGGGCGAGGTGAAGCGCCGCGGTACAGGAGTTGAGCGCGACCGCGTGCTTCGCGCCCACGTACTTCGCGAACTCCTCCTCGAACGCGCGGGTCGCTGGACCGGTCGTGAGCCAACCCGAACGCAGACAGGAGACGACGGCCTCGATCTCGCGATCGCCGATGCTCGGACGGTAGAACGGGACTTTCATGACGATGCCACCTGCTCGAGCGCCTCGATTCGCCGCCGGACGTCAGCCAGGATGGCTTCCTCGCGTGCGGACCGGTACCCCAGGACCGACAGCGCCGTGCGCGCGATGATACTCAGGTCGTGACGCAGCGAGCTGCGCTCGACACTCTCGAGCGCGAGAGCAAGCTTCGCCGGCATGATCACCTCACGATAGGCGCGTTCGCGATCACGCGCCGCCGCGAGCAGGCTCTCCTCGTCTCGAAACGTCAGCGACGCCAAATCGGTGATGCCGGGCCGCACCGTGAAGAGGTTCTGCCACTCGGGTCGATAGGTTTCGGCATAACGCGGCACCTCGGGACGAGGGCCCACCAGGCTCATGTCTCCGACGAGCACGTTCCACAGCTGTGGGAGCTCGTCGAGCTTGGTCCGGCGCAGCACCCGGCCAACCCGGGTGATCCTCGAGTCGCCACCCGCCGTGATCTGCGGACCCTGACGATCGGCATCGACGACCATGGTTCGTAGCTTCACCGTGCGGATAGGCAGCTTGCCGCGACCCACGCGGATCTGCCGGAACAGCGCTGGTCCTGCTGACTCGAGGCGGATCGCAGCCGATAGCACGGCGAGCAGCGGTGCGCCGACGAGCAACATCGTGCCTGCGAGGGCAACATCGAGCGCACGCTTCGTCACGTCATGCACGGGTCTTGGAAGGTAAGAAGGTCCGGCTCTTGAGCGGTATGGTGGTGCGCAGCGCGAATGCAAGGCCGAGGACGAACGCGGCTGCCGCGATCCGCGTCCCGTAGATCGCGAGGAACAAGGCGGCCCACACGACGAACGCTGACGCGTGCGCGCGGGCGTCGACCTCCTTCGGGCCACGGGCGGCGCGCAGGCCGAGCACGACCAGGCACGCGAGTGACAGGATCCCGAACAGACCGTGCTCGCCGAGCATCCGCGTGTACTCGGTGTGCGAGGCGCCCTGACGGACCTCGCGTTCTGCGCGGTAATAGTAGCCGACGCCGGGGCCGACGCCGAAGACCGGATTCTCGGTGAACATGTCGAGCTCGGCCGCCGCGAACGCATCGCGTCCTGTCGACTCCGTGTTCGAGTACCGCTGGCTGAGCTTGCCGCCGGTGTAGTCATCGAGGCGCGGCTCGATCACGAACTTTCCAAGGAGCGCGCTCATGATTCCGATCACGACGATCGTGACGCGTGCGCGCGGATTGCCGCGCAGCATGAAGAAGAGCGCGGTACAGAGGCCTGCAAATGCGAGCACGACACCACCGCGCGCGAACGTCAGGATCGCCTGCGTCGCGAACGTGAAGGCGACAATCAGCAGCGGGATCCGGATCCGCCACGAGAGTCGTCGCTCGAACGTCAGAAACAACAGGAACATCGTCGCGAGCCCGAGCACCGCGGATACCTGGTTCGCGCCGAAACCACCACTCGCATGGTCATTCGATGCGTTGAAGAATTCCATGCGCGTGCGCGTCGTCGACAGGTAGCAGCGCAGGGCGATTCCGGCCGTCGGTATGATCAACGCGAAGAACGTCGCGCGCAGCTGCTCGACCGTGAGGCGAATGTTCGAGAAGAAGAGCACGGCGATCGTGATCAGCAGCGGTCCCGAAAGGTTGAAGCTCAGGTGTGCGCGCGCCTCGCTTAACGGGATGGTCATGACCGTCAGCGCGGCCGATGGCAGCAGCAGGCCGAAGTAGCCAAACGCGAGCGCGCGGTTGCGCGACCACTTGATCCGCGCGAGCGCGATCAAGAGGATCGAGAGGCTGGCGTATTTTCCGAACTCCCAGAACGGCGAGACCTTGGTCATGCGCCACAGCACCTCGCAGCCGACGAGGTACGCGATGACCACGGAGACGTTGCGGATGTGTTTGGTCGTGGCCGCGTAGATCAGTCCAGCGCTCACGCAACCAAGCGCGTGCACCAATCCGATCAGGCGGAAGTCACGCATCGTGGCCGCCAGCACGAGGTGCACGACGACGAGGCCGACGATGATCGCGACGGTCTTCGTGCGCGCGATGTCGGTAACCGCCGGGACGCGGACGCGCGCTGTCGCGCGAAGTGGCAGCGTGGTCGTGGTCATCTACCGTGCAGTGGGATGGCCGTCGCGGCCTCTCCGTTCACGACGGGACCCTATCCCAGCAGGTCGGGCGAAGCTACGGTCAGTTGGGCGCTGCAACCGTCCGAGATCATGGAGGTTGTGAGGGAAATCGGGAGGCCGTCGCGCGGCGCTTTAGCGCCGGCGCAGCTCGAAGATGCCGCAGCCGTACTGGCAGCCGAAGCTGCTCTGCCCGCTCGCCTTGTCGATGGTCACGTTCTCGTGGAGGTCGCCGGCATCGTCGACGTACGAGAACGCGACGAGGTCGAACGATGAGCGGACCCGCTCGAGGAGGTAGTCGACCGCGAACACGCGGTGGGCATTGAACTCGATGCGCTGCGGGCCGATCGGCACCGAGAGATACAGCATGCCGCCGGTCTTCACGAGCGCCGTGAGCGCCGCGAGACCCTTGAGGTGACCGTCGGGATCGAGCTCGTCGCCATACCGACCGAGCCCGACGTGCTCGAGGGCGTGCAGGCACGAGGCGGAATCGGTGCACGCGACGTACTCGGCCGGCATCGCCATCAGGTCGGCCTGGCGAAACTCGATGTTCGCCACCTTGTTCGTCAGAGGTCGGATATCGAGCACCTCGATCTTTCGAAACGACGCGACGTGCGCGACGAAGCCATCGATCCGCGAGCCGATGTCGATGTGTCGCTCGGGTCGCCGCTCGAAGACGCGCCGCGCGACGAGCAGATCTTGATGAAAGTAGTGCCCGGATGCGACGCCGCTATCACTGTCGCCCTCGCCGAGGCACGGATAAAGCTGGCCAAAGCTCATCTGGGTCTCGGCCGTCGCCGCGCGCTCGCGAAACACCCGGAGGTCGCGCATGAACGTGCCGGCGTGCCGCACGGTCTTGAGCGTGGCCCGCGGATCGAGGCCGAGCATGCGACTGAAGCGATAACCACCGAGCAAGAACCTGGGTTTCATGGCGATCACGGCCGGGCAGCATAGCGCGGAGCGCTAGCTGCGCGCCTCGAAGTGTTCGGCGAAGTGGGCGTAGAAGCCGTCGGGTGAGAGTCGATCGACCCAGAGCTGTCTGCACGCGAGCTGCAACTCGCGAAACTCCACCGGCGACAGCCGCGCATGAAAATCGGCGACGACCCGAGGTGCATCCTGAAGATCGCGCGCGTCGATCCACGGGATGTAGCGCTGCCAGTCCACGCGGTCGTGGTACGGCACCAGGCAGTCGGTATCGATGAAGATCGGGATGCGACCGAGCGCGAGCGCCTCGTAGAAGCGCACCGAGAAGTTGCCGCCGCCGCGCATGCACAGCGTGTAGTCAGTCTCGAGCACGTTGTCGATGAACTCGCGGCGAGACTGCTCGGCGAGGCTATTTCGATTGTCGGACGTTCCGATGCCGGCGCGATACTTCGTGCGCAGCACGTAGTGGGTCTCGACGGCGGTGCTACGCTCGAAGGTCTCGAGCACGCGCTGCCGGAACCACGTGTGCTCGAGCGGCGTCGGCTCCCACTTCACGCGGCCCAGGCGCCACTCGGCCTTGCGCAGCTGCACGCGCATCGCCCGCGCGGCGTGGCGGGGCAACGAGGAACCGGCCTGGCCGCAAAAGCCGATCTGCGCCTTCACCTGCTTGTCGCGAACGCGGACCGCACCGCCGCATGCAGCGTCGAGCGGGTCGTCGAAGAACGGCGGCATGCCGTGCACGCGGGTCTTGCGGCGCGACTGATAACCGGAGGACTCGAACACGTAGATGTCGTTGCCACCCACCGGGAAGTTGGCCGCGCTATCGCCGACGCTGAACACCACGAACGGCTTGCGCGCCCGACGTGCGGTATCGAGGGCACGCAGCGCGAGGTCGACGAGGTTGTTGTCGACATAGTGCGGCCACTTCATCGTGAGGACGTAGATGTCTGCCCGCTCCGGCGCTTCGACCATCTCGAAGCGATCGACTCGATTGCCGTACCGCTCGCGCCGCTCTTCGTGCGTCGCGGTGTTCCAGTAGGACTTGGCGATGTCGTTGAGGAAGCGTCGATGCTCGTCGGAATAGTGATCCCGATCGGAGTACA
>JBKJUF010000322.1:0-14502 GCA_046590445.1 Kofleriaceae bacterium | reverse complement strand
TCTCGGTCGCCACCGAGGCTGTGGACGTCGCGGGCTCCGGGATCGTCGAGGGCATCCTCGACGCGATCGGCGGCATCTTCTCGTCGCTCGACTTCTGAGCTGGCCGTCCGCTATTCCTCGGCGCTGCCGCCGGAGGCCGCTGCGATCGCGAGGTCCTGCGCCTTGATCTTCGACGGGTCGAACTTCTTGGCGCCCTCGATCATCTTGTCGATCGTCTTGTCGAAGTCCGGGCGCGGGGCGTCCTTGTCGAGCTTCTGGAACTTCAGCGGGTTGATCCGGCCGACGACGATCGGCTTGAGGTAGCCGCTCGAGAACCCGGCCTTCTTGAGCCGCTCGACGGCCTCGCCGACGGCCTCGTCGAGCTCGAGGAGCTTGTCGGCCTGGGCCTCGCGGACCGTCAGGCTCTTCTTGATCGGCGCCGTCGAGAACGAGACCGTACGCGAGACAACCGGGTTGTACGCGCTGCCCGAGAACCGGCCGTTCTTCTCGTAGCAGATGCCGATCGTGACGTAGCCGGGCTGCTCGAACTCGAAGGCGACGTCGGCCTCGCTCGTGCTGGCGCGTGCCGGATCCTCGGCGATCGCGCGGGCCATCCGGATCACCTCCGTCGCCTTGTCCTTCAGCGTGTGCGCCTTCTCGGTATTGAGCGCGAGGATGCGAAACGCGATCTCGGGCTCCGGCATGACGAGGGCGACGGTGGTCTTGGCGCCGAGCGTGCCGAGCGCAGACAGCCGGTGCATGCCGTTCGGCGAGATGAAGTGATCGCCCTCGGGCACCGCGATCACCGGATCGAGGAACCGTCCGACCTTCGGGATCACGGCGGCGAGCCGCTCGGCGTGCGTCTTCGAGAGCTCGCGCTGGTACGGCGTCGGCTTCACCTTGTCGAGTGGCAAGGCGGCGAGCGCGACCCAGTGGCCGCCGTAGGGCTCACGGTAGCAGGCGAGCACGTGGCCGCCGGCGTCGTCAATCTGCTTGCGCAGCCGCGAGACCTCGACGGTCGGCGAGCCGGTCGCACACTCGGACGCAGTCAACCCGATCGAGCCGGCCTCCGCCTTGACCTTCAGCTTGCGCGGCGTGGTCGGTGTCTTCGGCGCCTTCTCGGCTTTCGGTTTCGCTGCAGCCTTCGGTGGCATGCGGCGACTGTAGTACCCTGGAAGCTGTGAAGTGGACGCGGGGCACCCGAAACGACGACGTCGTCGACATCCGCGGCCGCGCTCCACGTGGCGGCGCGGCGCTCAAGCTCGGGGGGGGTGGGCTGGTCGCGGCGCTCGTCGTGTTCGCGGTCTCGCGGATCATCGGCGTCGATCTCGGCGGGCTCGTGGGTGGCGGCGAGTCGGCGTCGGCGTCGGCGTCGGGCTCCGCGATCTCGGAGCCTCCCCAGCGTCTCGATCCGGATGCCGAGCTCGTCGACTACGTGAAGTTCGCGATGAAGGACATCCAGGACACCTTCCAGGGCCAGTACGAGGCCGCTGGCAAGCCGTACCGCCGCGCCCGGCTGTACGTGTTCAGCGAGGTGATCGACACCGCCTGCGGGCGCTCGAGCTCGGCGATCGGCCCGTTCTACTGTCCTGGTGACGAGCAGGCATACGTCGACCTCTCGTTCTTTCGCGAGCTGCGCCAGCGGTTCGGCGCGCCCGGCAACTTCGCGCAGGCCTACGTGCTCGCGCACGAGATCGGTCACCACCTGCAGACGCTGAACGGCATCGAGAAGCAGACCGCGCGTCTCGCGCGGCGCGACGAGCGTTCGCGCAACGAGGCCTCGGTTCGCCAGGAGCTGCAGGCGGACTGCTACGCCGGCGTGTGGGGCCAGGCCGCGCAGGGTCGCAAGCTCCTCGAGGCCGGCGACCTCGAGGGCGCGCTGACGGCGGCGAGCGCGATCGGCGACGATCGCCTGCAGAAGCAAGCCGGGGTCGAGGTCGATCCCGAGACGTTCACCCATGGCACGTCGGCGCAGCGCATGCGGTGGTTCCGGCGGGGCTTCGATACCGGCCGGCTCGACGCGTGCGATACGTTCTCCACACAGGACCTCTAGATGCAGACCACGTCATTTCCGAAGTCCGAGATCCAGATCCTGCTGCTCGAGAACGTGCACCCGGTGGCCGAGCAGGCGTTCGCTGCCGAGGGCTTCCAGGTCCAGACCGTCAAGGGCGCGATCTCGGAGGCCGAGCTCATCAAGCGCGTGCGTGACGTTCACGTCCTCGGTATCCGCAGCAAGACGCGGGTGACCCCGGCCGTGATCGACGAGGCGCGCCGGCTGCTCGCGGTCGGCGCGTTCTGCATCGGCACGAACCAGGTCGCGCTCGCGCACGCGAACAAGAAGGGTGTCCCGGTCTTCAACGCGCCGTTCTCGAACACCCGCTCGGTCGCCGAGCTGATCCTCGCCGAGATCGTGATGTTGTCGCGGCACCTTGGCGATCGCTCGCGCGAGGTCCACGAGGGCCGCTGGCGCAAGGTCGCCGTCGGTAGCCACGAGGTCCGCGGCAAGACGGTCGGCATCATCGGCTACGGCCACATCGGCACCCAGATCGGCGTGCTCGCCGAGGCGTTCGGGATGCGCGTCGTGTTCTACGACATCATGGCCAAGCTGCCGATGGGCAACAACCACTCGGTTGGCAACCTGACCGAGGTGCTGGAGCAGTCCGACTTCGTGACGCTGCACGTCCCCGAGACGCCGCAGACTCGCGAGATGATCGGCGCCGCCGAGCTCGCGCACATGAAGCGCGGCGCGTGCCTGCTCAACGCGAGCCGCGGCACGGTCGTCGTGATCGAGGCGCTCGCGGATGCGCTGCGCAGCGGTCACATCGGTGGTGCAGCCGTCGACGTCTACCCCGATGAGCCGGAGTCCAACAGCGATGGCTTCGCGTCGCCGCTGTGTGGGCTCGCGAACGTCATCCTCACGCCGCACATCGGCGGTTCGACCGAGGAGGCTCAGGAGGCGATTGGCCGCGAGGTCTCGGCAGCCCTGCTCAAGCTCATCAACGCGGGCTCGACGACCGGCGCCGTCAACTTCCCGCAGATCGAGATCCCGGCGACCAAGGATGCCCACCGGATCCTCAACGTTCACCGCAACGTGCCGGGCGTGCTTCGCGACATCAACAAGATCGTCTCCGATCGCAACGCGAACATTCGCGCGCAGGTGCTGTCGACGGATCCCGAGATCGGGTACCTGATGATGGATCTCGATCAAGGCGTGTCGAACGACGTCAAGCGCGAGATCGCCGGCCTCTCGACGAGCATCAAGACCCGCATCCTGTACTGACCTACAAGACCAACGCGCTCGTGACCGAGGAGCTCGTGTTCGGCGCGGCACCCTGGACGAGATCCTCGCAGAGCCACGTACCGGCACTCCGGTGAGATAGCGGTACAATGTCGCGCACGTGCACATCTCCGTCTTCGACATCTTCAAGATCGGCATCGGCCCCTCGAGCTCGCACACCGTGGGTCCGATGCGCGCCGCGCGCCGGTTCGCGGAGCGGCTCGAAGCTGATGGCGCGCTCGCCTCGGTCGCCTCGCTGAAGGTCGAGCTGTTCGGCAGCCTCGGCTTCACCGGCAAGGGCCACGGCAGCGACAAGGCGATCCTGCTCGGCCTCGAAGGCGAGGACCCGGCCTCGGTCAATGTCGACAGCGTCGACAAGCGCGTCGCCGCGATCTCCGCCGCCAAGCGGGTCACGTTGCTCGGCACGCACGCGGTCACGCTCGATCCCGACACCCAGCTCGTCTTCCATCGCCGCGAGAAGCTGCCGCTCCACGCGAACGGCATGCGGTTTACCGCACTCGACGCGAGTGGTAGCGCGCTCGCCGAGCGGATCTACTACTCCGTCGGTGGTGGCTTCGTCGTCGATCAGGCGGGCGCACCGGCCGATGGCAGCACGCCTGCCGATCAGGTCGTCGTGCCGTATCCGTTCGACTCGGCGAACGAGCTGCTGCGGCTCGCCGCCGAGCACGGCATGGCGATCTCATCGCTGATGCTCGAGAACGAGAAGGCGCTGGCCCCCGAGGCCGAGGTCCGCCAGCGCGTCGCCGAGATCTGGGCCGCGATGGACGCCTGCGTGAAGCGCGGCTGCGAGCGCGAGGGCATCCTGCCCGGTGGGCTCAAGGTCAAGCGCCGGGCCACCGCGCTGCTCCGGCGCCTCAAGAACGCGGCCGGTGCGAGCGATCCGCTGATCATCATGGACTGGGTCAATCTGTTCGCGCTCGCGGTCAACGAGGAGAACGCGGCGGGCGGCCGGGTCGTTACCGCACCGACGAACGGCGCCGCCGGCATCATCCCCGCGGTCCTCATGTACTACCGGCGGTTCCTGCCGAACGCCGACGAGGAGGGCACGCTGCGGTTCCTGCTCACCGCGGCGGCGATCGGCGCGCTGTACAAGAAGAATGCGTCGATCAGCGGTGCCGAGGTCGGCTGTCAGGGCGAGGTCGGCGTGGCGTGCTCGATGGCGGCAGGTGCGCTCGCCGAGGTGATGGGCGGAACGCCCGCGCAGGTCGAGAACGCCGCCGAGATCGGCATGGAGCACAACCTCGGCCTGACCTGTGATCCGATCGGCGGGCTCGTCCAGGTTCCGTGCATCGAGCGCAACGCGATGGGCGCGGTCAAGGCCATCAACGCCGCGCGCCTCGCGCTGCAGGGCGACGGCACGCACAAGGTCTCGCTCGACAAGGTCATCAAGACGATGTGGCGAACCGGCGCAGACATGAGCAGCAAGTACAAGGAGACCGCGCGCGGTGGTCTCGCCGTGAACATCATCGAATGTTGAGCGCGAGCCCGTGTCGTGAAGCGAGTGTCGATCGATCGGCGGGCAACCGCGCGCGTGTGACGAGATCTGCGATACGCTGAGATCAGTGGAGCTCTCCGGCCTCGAGCCGCGGCGAAGCGACCTGGCGCGCGGCATCCTGATCGTGCGCAGCGCCCGACCGCTCGATGGCGATGCGCAGCGGGCGCTCTGGCACACGCTCGGCGCGGCCGGGATCGCCGAGAACTCCGAAACAGACGAGACCGGCGAGCGCGATCCGGACGATCCGGATCCGGCCCGCCAGTGGATGGCAGCACCGTGGCTACCGCCGACCCCGACGGACCTCGACGCGCAGCGCCTTGCGCTCGAGCAGGTCGGCGAGCGCTACGGGCTGGAGGCGATCTGGCTCGTGAAGGTAGAGACTGGCATCGACGGCGTCGCGTGGATGGAGCTTTCGGCCGCCGAGCCGCACGCCGACGAGGTCGAGGACGAGCCCGATCCCGGCAAGCCGGCCGAGATTGTCGATGCGATCTTCGACGAGCCTGCCGAAGTTCTGTACTCCGCGCCCGATGCGCCGGCCACCGAGGACGACGACGAGGACGACGACGAGGACGACGAGCTGGAGGACACCGATCTCTCGGCCGACATCGAGATCGACAGTCACTGGCGCAACGGACCGCCGCCGCTCGAGCACTCCGTCGCGTTTCCGATCGAGCGCTATCCCGAGATCCTCGAGGAGTACGACTGGGAGCGCTTTGGCGTCGCGATCAAGCTCGCGGGCTCGGCGCTGGCCGGCGAGGAGACCGTGGTCAACGCGTTCTTCGCGCTCTGGCTGTCGGTCTATCAGGACGAGCGCGTCGACGAGTTCGAGCCGTTCCAGCGCGCCGACGTCATTCACGATCGCAAGCACCGCTCCGCGCTGATGTGGGTCGAGCGGTTCTCGGTGCCGGCGACCGCCGCCGATCAGGTGCACTTCCTGATGTGGATCATCGCGCGGATCCACGACGTGTTGCCGATCGCGTGGGCACGCTTCGAGACGATCGATGACGCCGTCAAGGCGCGCGCCGACGTCGAGGAGGGCACGCTGCCGTTCATCCTCGCCGGAAACCCGTTCGCCGAGCGGTTTCGCCGCCACGGCGAGGAGGGCGCCCTCGCGTGGGCGGTCGCGCAGAGTGCGTGGAGCCGCCGCGAGCTCGCCGGCATGCTGATCGAGGTCGCACTCGAGCACGATCCCGACGAGCCGGCGACCGCGGTGATCGCCGAACGCCTGCTGCGCCGCGCGCTCTTGTTCGATGGAACCTCGGACGCGAGTGGCTACCTCGCGATCGTGCTGGTTCGCCAGCAGCGCCTCGCCGATGCGATCGCGCTGGCTCGCGAGGCACCGAGCCGCGATGTCCGGTTGCTCGTCGTTGGCGAGATCGCCGAGCACGCTGCCGCGCAGCTCCCGGATGCGCTCGAGCTCCTCGATGACGAGACCCTGCGCGCCACCGATCCCGAGGAGCTCTCGGAGCTGGTCGGCGCGATCGCACGCCACGCCCCGGGCACGCTTCAGGCCGTGCTCGATCGGTTGCCGGACGACGTCGCGCTCGTGCCGTACCTCTACAACGCGAGCTTCGCCGTCGAGCGGCCGCAGGCGCTCGCGATCCTGCGTCGCGTGCTCGCGCTACCACCGCCGCCGTCCGGAACCGGCGAGGCCCGCACCGCGCTCATCATGGCGTGGAACAACGCCTGTATCCACGCGCATGCGCTCGGCGACTACGAGCTTGCGGTCGAGCTGGCCGACGGTGGCCAACCGTTCGCGCCGGAGAATCCGTACATCTTTCACTCCGGCGCCTGCGCGTACGCCGCGACCAAGCAGGTCGACCGCGCCCTCGGGCAGGTCGCCAAGGCGATCGAGCACGGCTACGAGCACACCGAGAAGATGGAGACCGACACCGATCTCGCATCGCTGCAAGCCGACCCGCGGTTCGGGGCGCTGTTCGTCGAGTGGCGCAATCGTCGCGCCGATCTGAATTAGCTAACGCGCCGGTAACGTCGCGAGTAGCGCGCGGGTCGCACGGGCGATGTCGCGCGGCTTCGTCGCGTTCGCCGGGAACCGCTGGTGCGCGTGCCAGATGACGTTGCCGGTCTGGTTATCGACGAGCGTCATCTCGAGATACATGCGCGGCGAACCGCGGCGCGGCAGGGCCTTGTCCTCGGAGTACGTCGGTCGCCGCGACGCGATCGTGATGTGCGTCGACGACCGGCCGAACACGTCGACCAGCTCGCCGAGGTCGTGGACCTGTTGCGCGACCTCGGCCCCCGCGTGGATCATCACGTTACCGGCGCGCAATGCGGTACGGCCGATCGAGACCGCGGCACGCGCGACGCCCTTCGCCGCGGCACCGCCGAGGCCGCCGAGCTTGTCGGCGTGCTTGCCGGCGATCATCGCGATCGCGATCACGCCGACGATCAGCACCGCGACGAGCACGACGTTCGCGACCTTGTTCGCGCGCTGGCTCTCGACGCCGATGAAGCCCCAGCCGCCAACGTAGAGCGTCGCATCCGAGCCTGTCCGCGTGCCGAGGCGCACCGGCAGGAACGGCGCCGGCAGCACGTCGCCGCTGCCGACCGCGGTCCCATAGGACGCGAGCGAATCGATCGTCGCGTGGACCTCGGAGCCGGTCAGCGCGAACGTGGCCTTGCCATCGTCGCCGACGTACGCGCCGCCCCAGTCCATCACCGCTCCGACGCCGTAGCCGCGCTGGTAGAACGCCTCGGAGATCGATCCGATGAGCTTGCCCTCGGCATCGGTCCGCGCAGCATCGGCATCGACGGCGACGCGCGGATCGGTCCACACCTCCAGATCGATCGGCAGGATGTCGATCGAGTAGAGCTTGGTCGCGCTCGCGCGCAGCTCAGGAGAGGTCACGGTCGTCACGCGCGGCCACTGCTTCGCGCAGCCGCCGACCAGGGCGGCGCAGGTGACGGCGGCGAGGACGCGTTGCATCGAAAGGAGCTACAGCAACCGCCGTACCTGAAACGGGTGCCTGGTTTCCGGAGCTTGCAGGCGATTTGCTGTTGCAGCGTCGGCACACTGTGAGCCGGCACCGTCGCCGCGCGGCCGCCGGGAAGCTGGCTCGCTCGTTCGCGTCCGTTCAGACCACGCGTGCGACCGGCAGATCGCCATCACGTGGCAGCGGCGTCAGCGACGCGACGATCATGTACGCGATCAGCGCGCCGAGCGCCGCGCCGAGAATCGCGTATCCGTAGAGGCCCGTCCCCTCGGCGCCGCCGCTCGCGCCGAGCATGGCACCGCCAATCTCGCCGGCGATCCACAGCACCGCCCCGAGCGCGCCCCAGCTCCCGGGGCGGTTCTTGTCACGTGCGGTCGTCGCCAGCTTCTTGCACAACCAGACGAGAAACAGGATCTCCAGCATCGTGCCTCCACCGTGGATCGACGCCCAGCGTAGTCCGGCGATCTCCACGAAGTCGAGTGCGTCTTCCCGCCGATCCGGGCCCAATGTGAGCGCTGTGGGCGCGCGGCCCACTGCCAACGTTGGCGCGCTGACGATCGATCGCGAACGAGATGCTCGAATTCGGTGCCACAAGACACGCGCGGATCTCGAGAGTGGATCGAGCGCAGCTTCGGGTTGCACGAACCGTCGACGTTCGCTTCTATGGAGACACGATGGTCATGCGCAGCCTCGAAACTTCTTCGCGCATCCGCCCGATGGTGCTCGTGCGCGGCACCCTCGACGACCGGCCGTGGGGCGCGACGCTCGCAGCGATCGGACTCTCGGGCCACACCGGGCAGCTCACGCTGCGGGCCAAGGGAGACGGCAAGGTCGTCCACCAGCTCGCGTTCTCGCATGGCGCGCTCGTCGGCGCGACCTCACCGCACGCGGTCGATTCACTTCAGCGCATCGCGCTGGGCAGCGGGCTCGTCGCACCGGCGAGCATCGCGGCCGCGACCCGCATCATCGGTCGCAGCGACGATGTCGATCGGTTCGCCGATGCGATCGGCCTCGGGCCGGCGCAGGTCCAGCAGTTCAAGAAGCGCCTGCTCGTGCAGCGCGCTGCGCGGACGTTCGCGGTCGAGCGTGGCGACTACACGGTAGACGAGCGCGTCACGATCCCGGTGCTGCTCGGCGTCGAGGCCGACGTGCGCGCGGCGATCTACGTCGGCATGCGCCTCAACCTGTCGCACGAGCGCCTCGCGAGAGACGTCCGTCAGCTCGGGACGCGCTTCGTGCTGCGCGCCGAGGCCGCCGCGGACCTCGGACGCTTCGATCTCGGCGAAGACGAGCAGCCGGTCATCGACGCGCTGCGAACCGGCACCAGCCTCCCCGAGCTCGAGGCGACCGATCGCTCGCTCGATCCGCGCATGATCGCGGCGCTGCTCGGCGCGCTCGCCGCCTGCGACGCCGTGGCCTCGCTCGATCCGCGCACGATCACGCCGCAGGACATCTCGCTGCCACGCTCGCCGACGCCGCGCGAGCCGACGATCAGCCGCGTGCCGACGCCGCGCGAGCCCACGAGCTCGTCGTGCGTGCCGATGATCATCGCGCACGATCCGCCGGTCACCGTCGTCAGAGAGGCGCGGATCGGCTCCGCGCCGAAGCGTCCCGCGACCCACCCCGCCAACGTCAAGTTCCGCCGTGCCGAGGCGTTGCCACGCGTGCCGAGTGGGCGCTCGCTGACCGATCCCTTCCTCGAAGGCCAGGCGACGACGATGCGCCCCGCGGAGCTATCGCAGATTCAAATCCGCGAGTTGATCATGTCGCGCCTCGAGCTGCTCGAGGAGGGCGCCGATCACTTCACGTTCCTCGGGGTTCCGTTCGGTGCCGCGGTGTCCGACGTCCGCGAGGCGTACCTCGAGCTCGCGCGCTACCTGCGCCCCGAGAAGCTCAAGGAGCTCGGGATCCCGGACGACCGCGACGAGGCTCGCAGCGTGTTCGCACAGGCCGTGATCGCGTTCACGACGCTCACCGACGTCGCCCGGCGGGCCGAATACCTCGTGAGCGCCCGCCGCCGGGGCCGTTAAGCGTTCGTGCACGATCGTGACGATCGACACGAGGCACGAACGTCACAGCTGTCCGCGACCTGCCAGCACGTGTCACGGCGTCCGCTCGGGCGCTCGATCGGACGAGCCTTCAATTGCGGCACGATCGACTCCATGACGAGATTCGCGGAGCTCTCAGTTCTTTGCATCCTCGCAGCGTGTGGCTCGACGGAGCCTGTCGGTCCTTCGCAGTTCATCGCGGTGGGAGAGGGCGGGACGATCGCGAGATCGCACGATGGCATCGAGTGGAGCGTCGAGCGGTCCGGCGTCACAGCGGACCTCTCCGGTGTGGCTGCCGGACCTGGCATCGTCGCCGTTGGACGAGACGGCACGATCGTCTCGTCCGCCGATGGGATCGAATGGACCAAGCGCAGCTCGGGAACGCCAGCCGATCTGTCGTACGTGACGTTCACTGGTGAGAAGTTTGTCGCCGTCGGCGGAAGCTGGGAGCTCGGCGCCGTCACCGTGGAGTCGCGCGATGGCGCGCGCTGGGCACGAGTGGACTCTCCTCCAGATCAAATGTTTCACGCGGTCGCGTACGTGGCCGACACCTTGGTCGCAGCGGCCTACTCTCGCAACGATCGGCAAATCCCGTCGTTGTTCACGTCGAGCGTAGCTTCAGGATCGGCGCTCGGCGGGTGGACTCCCCAGCTGGGCCCCGATTTCTACGATGCACTTTCGATGGGCGACATCACGATGGTCGTCGGCGGCAGCACGGTCTCGACTTCGCTCGACGGGAACACCTGGAACGAACGTGCGCTTCCGAGTGCCCATCTGGTCAGCGGCCTCGCGAGCAGCGGTGCCGTCCACTCGATCGTCGGTGAGCTCGGCACGATCCACAGCTCGAACGACGGCGTTGCATGGATGCAACGTGTCTCGCCGCTCGGCCGCCTGTCGTTTCGCGATGTCACGTACGGCGCATCGTTGTTCGTTGCGGTCGGCGAGCGCGGCGCGATCATCACGTCTGCCGACGGTGCGGGCTGGTCCGCGCAAACGATCGACGTGAACGTGTGTTTGTCCAGCGTGGCCTACACTCCCGGCGCACCGTGACCTGGTGTTTCTGCGGCGTACGCACGAACGTTCAGGCGCGCCCCGCAACAGCGTCGCTGTTGGGATCGGCCCAGAAGCCGAACAGACCCTTCGTCCCTCCTCGAAGTGCTCGCGATCAGGCGCTCGTCGAGACGTGACTGCTCGGAGAAACTCGCGCGGATCGTGACGCAGGTTGCGGTGGCCACCCGGTGCAACCCACGCTGTTACGGTGCGTCTAACAGGTGGAAGTGCGCGGCCTCAAGATCATCGCCTGGTGCTGCATGATCATCGGTGTCACCTGTGCGCTCGCGTGGCAGCTCTTGGTGCCCGGCGCCGTCGAGCGCGAGGTGCGGTCGCGGCTCGCTGATGCGGGCTTCGCACATGCGAGCTTTGCAGTCGGGCAGGTCGCACTCGACCGCGTCGAGTTGCTCGACGTCCAGCTCGCCGCCGGCCTCGACCTCGGCGACGTCGACATCGAGACAGGGCCGTATCAACTGTGGCGCGGCGCGCACGCGGATGTCGTGCTGCACGCGCCGCGCATCGATCTCGCGGCCTTGCTCGCGGTGCCCGCTCCGCGTTCGGGTGGCGCATCGCCATTTCGTCGCGTCGTGATCCACGACGGCGAGCTCGTTGCCGGCGACGAGCGCGTCGCTGTGCGCGGGTCTGTCGACCTGCGCGGTCGCGACCCCGTACTCGATCTCTCGATGTATGCACCATCCGTTCAGCATGGAGCGACCGTGTTCGACAACGTCGCGGTGACGGCGCGTGGACGTGTGATCGATCTGCGCGTCTGCGCGACCGCCCACATGGCGCGCACGCAGCTCGATGCATGCATGCAGCTCGACGCACGCGTGCGAGCGCACGCCGCCGTGCACCTGGCAGCGAAGGCCGACGACGGCACGTGGTCTGCGAACGCGGTCGGGACCGTGGTCCGTCACGGCGAGTCGTTCGCGCTCGAGGACGGCAAGCTCGACGTCACCGTCAGCGAGCGCGAGATCGGCGGTGGCACCGTCGTCAGAGGCGGCATCGCGCACGCCGACGTGACAGGTGACCTGGCCACGCGCACGTTTACCGCACGCGGCGAGCTCAAGGCGGCGTCGGTCGTGAACGGTCGGATCCGTCTCAATGGTGCGCGGCTGCCGTTCGATCTCGCGGGCGCTCTGCGCGATGGCCTCTCGCTCCGTAGCGAGCAGCAAGTCGTACTGTCGGCGACGAGCGGCGTCGCGACCGCATTCGGCAAGGCGCTGCGCCTCGAGACACCGGTCGTGATCGCGCGTGGTGCGACGACCCTTGGCACCACCGAGCTCGCAGCGGGCGGGGACGGCCAGATGCTCGAGCTCGTCACCAAGTTGCACGGCGTGCCGCTCGACCGCGTGCTGCGCGCCACCACCAAGGATCGCGTCCGCGCAACCGGCCTGCTCGACGGCGAGCTCGTGTTCACGCTCGACGCCGGCGAGCTCGCACTCGTCGGCGGCTCACTCGCGGCCCGCGCGCCCGGCCACCTGCGCACGGCGAGCCTCGCGGGCAAGGGCGACGCGAGCGGCATCGCCGTGCAGCGCCGCATCGCCGACACGCTCGCAGACTTTCGTTACTCGCAGCTGACGCTGAGCGTCGGCGGCGACGCCGATCTGAGGCTCTCGGTGCGCGGCCGTGGTCGGCGCGTCGCGCAAGCCATCGACGTGGACGTCAACGTACGCGGGCTGCTCGCGAAGAAGAGGAAGGCGAAGTGATGAAATCCCTGATCGCGCTCGTCATGCTCGCCGGCTGCGGAGCGAGCCTCAAGGTCCAACCCGTGACCGTCAATCCGATTCACGTCACCGTCGACGTCAACGTGCACGACGAGAAACCGGCCGCACCGGCGCTGCCCGCACCCAGCCATTAGGCCGATCCCATGTGCGCCTCGCCGTTCGGTGGGTCCCGCGTCATTCGTTCGCCCGGGTTCGTACGCTCATCCGTGCGCGGTGCGCCCTGAAGTTAGCGTCCTCCCACTGTTCGCGCAGCGACTCGGCGTCCTCGATCGAGCGGTGCTTGAACACGCCCTCTGGAAATCGCAGCGGACAAATGACGTCCGCGAGACCCCAGACGTATCGGATGACCTCGAACAGCTCGGGACTTCCTGGCTCGTGCACGGGCTCTTGCACGTCCGCGATGTCGCGAAACTTCTTCACCGGCATTACGAGGAATCCTTGAGTCCAAAACGGTGTGCGATTCGATCGGCGTCGACGCGGTCCTTGGGTCGTACGGTGCCGCGCTTCATCCGCAACAACGTCTCGGGCGTGACAACCGAAACCGTGACGCCGCCGAAGTCGACACGCTCGGATGCGAGACTCGCGAAGTCAAACAACTCGCCGAGTCGCGTCAAGATGTCGATGTGAAACGGACCCTCCGGTGGGCCGTACTGGACGGCCGGAAATTCTCCGAGTAAATCGTCGGCGGAGATCTCGTCGATATGCGGGTCCGCGAACCGCGCCGAACACGACATACTGGACGCCCTCGCGTTCGAGTGCACCGAGCACCTGCCGAACGACATCGACGTTCATCGCCTTCAGGGTAGCGCAGCCAGGACCTGCATGCGAGAGCTGCAAAACAACGCCGTCGACCACGATGGCTGCTCGGGCGCCTGTCAGCTCGAACCCGACTGCGAGCCGTTCACGGACGTGAGATCGCATCGCGCATGGACGTCACCGCGCGGAACGTCACGACGAGCACGTCGCGGTGGGCCGGCTGGGTCGGATCGAGTGGCTCGACGGCGGTGACGCCGTGGCTGAGCCGGCGATCGTCGACGAGCGCGGCGTCGAGCGGTGTGGTCAGCGTGAAGCTGCCAAGCTCGGTGCCGTCAGCGTGGTGGATCGTGGTCGTGCCGCTCGCGATGTTCTCGCGCTCGACGAGCAGCACGAGGACGTGGTCGACGCCGTCGCGGTGGACGCCCTCCGGGGTCGGCTCGGCGACCTCGTCGGTCCGCGCCTCGATGCGAAACTGGTGTACCTCGACGTCCCACGCGGCGACCGTCCGGTGTGACACCGCGCCGAACACGTCGCGACACCACGCGAGGATCGTCGCGAGGCTGCGCGAGGCGCCGATCGCATCGTCGATCGGCTCGAACCAGCGCTCGATGCCGCCGTTGAGCACGTTGTAGGCGAGGCTCTGCCAGTGCGGGCCGTGCGGCTTGCGGCGGATCGCGCCGCGCGCGGGGGCCGCGTAGAGGGCGTGACGGCGCCGGCGATAGCGACCGCCATCCGCCATGTAGCGATCGAGGTGCAGATCGTTCCAGCTCGCCGCAAACGCCGACCAGTCCGCGAGCGCCGCATCGCCGCCGAGCAACGTGCGCACCGTCGCGCCCGTCACGAACGCGAAGCCATCACCGGATGGTGCGAGCGAGGTGACGAGCTCGTCGAGCGGCGCGACGGTCGTTGCAGAAGACATGGCCGCGGACAGGATGCCATCAGTTGCCACGCGGATCGTCGGCGGCGCACGCGCATCCGAGCAACCCGCACGATCGGCGTGCGGTCGTAGGATCGACATGACTGCGAAGCAGACCTTGATGGCTGCCTCGTTCGCGGTGTTGCTCGTCGCATCGTCGGAGTCCCACGCGGATCCCGAGGCGCCGGCACCGACGGGTGAGGTGCGTCCCGACCAGCCGACCATCGGCGCCAATCCAAGGCCGACACCGCCGGCCGCCACGCCGATGCCGAAGACGTT
>JBKJUF010000225.1:0-4574 GCA_046590445.1 Kofleriaceae bacterium | reverse complement strand
TGACCCTGCAGGCGCAGCTGTCCAGCCTGCGCCAGTTGTTCCTCCTGCGTTTCGTCGAGCCGTACTTCCTCGACACCCAGTGGACGTTCGCGTTCGACCTCTACAACCAGAGCCGCGGCTTCGGCACGTTCTATCGCAATGCCTCGGGTGGCACGCTGACGTGGGGCTATCCGCTCTCGTACGAGGCTCGCGCGTTCCTCACCTACAAGCTCGAGGACGTCAGCATCTCGACCGGCTCGGGCGGCATCGCGAACCTCGGTGCGACCAGCACGCCGATCGAGGCGACCAGCGTCGCGAACCTGTTCCGTGGTGGCGTGACGTCATCACTGCGCGCCTCGCTGTCATGGGACTCGCGCAACAACCGGCTGTTTCCGACGGGCGGCTGGTACCACACGCTGTTCGCCGAGTACGCGAGCGAGTACACGGGCTCGGAGAACAAGTTCATCCGCTGGGGCGGGTTTGCCCGCCACTACCGCCCGATCTGGGGGCCGTTCGTGCTGAAGCTCAACGCCGAGCTCGGCATCACGACCTCGACGGATCCGCTCGGCGTGCCGATCAGCGAGCGCTACCTCGTCGGCGGGATCTACGACATCCGTGGTTACGCGCCGCGGTCGCTCGGACCGCAGCTCCTGACCCAGCCGCCCGGTGATGTCGGCCAGTCGCTCGGCAGCTTGCCGCTCGGCGGCAACATGCAGGTCATCATCAACAGCGAGATCGAGTTCCCGCTCTTCAAGAAGGTCGGCATCTCGGGCGTCGTGTTCTTCGACATGGGCAACGCGTACAACCTCGAGGATCGCTACTGCTCCGGGCTCCAGCGCCGGAACTCGACGATCTCGATCAAGTTCGACCCGTGCTTCCGCATGCCGGACTCGTTGATCTCCGGCATCCGCAAGTCGGTCGGCTTCGGCTTCCGGTGGTTCTCGCCGATCGGCCCGCTGCGGTTCGAGTGGGGTATCCCGCTCGACGCCCAGCGTGGCGAGGACCCGCTCGTGTTCGAGTTCACCATCGGCAACTTCTTCTAACAGTCGCGCGCTCTTCAGCCCGGCCCTTCTGCCGATCTGGCGCTACGAGCAGCGGCATTTGAACAAGCCGCTTTGACAGCCGTCGAAGTCGTCGTATGAAGCGCCGGAGGTCCCCATGAATCGTTATCTTTCTCGTCACCTGGCCCTTGGATGTCTCGGTCTCGGTCTGATGGTCTCGCCGCTGCTCGGCGTCGGCCAGACGGCGGTTCCCACGAACCCCAAGATCGGCATCATCGACATCGAGAACACGCTGTCGACCACCGCCGCCGGCAAGCGCGCCAACGAGCAGTTCGAGAAGACGCGAAAGGCCAAGCAGGCCGAGCTCGACAAGAAGCAGAACGAGCTGAAGAAGCAGGGCGCGGACCTCGAGAAGCAGCAGGCCGTCCTCAAGCCGGACGTCTTCAAGACCAAGCGCGAGGAGCTCGAGAAGAAGTTCATCGAGCTGCAGCAGACGTACGTGAAGCTCGAGCGCGAGCTCGCCGCGGATCGCACGAAGCTGATCCAGGAGCTCCTGAAGCAGGCCGAGCCGCGCATCAAGGCGCTCGCGAAGGCCGAGGGCGTGCACCTGATCATCGATCAGAGCGCGACCGTGTGGGCCGATCCCACGGTCGACCTGACCCAGAAGCTCAACGCCGAGATGAAGTAGAGGGTCCAGCGTGTTACTACGGCGGCATGGAGCAGCCGCCGGCACCGGTCATGAAGGCCGAGCAGATCCTCGGCCTGTTGCCACATCGCTATCCGTTCCTGTTGATCGACCGGGTCCTCGAGCTCTCCGATGACAAGGTGGTCGCGCTAAAGAACGTCTCGTTCAACGAGCCGTACTTCCAGGGCCACTTCCCGGGCATTCCGGTGATGCCGGGCGTCATGCAGATCGAGGCGATGGCGCAAGCCGGCGGTATCCTCGCGTCGCGCGCGGTGTCGTTCGATCCGACGACCCACGTGATGCTGTTCATGGCGATCGACGCCGTGAAGTTTCGCAAGGCGGTGACGCCGGGTGATCAGCTCATCATCGAGGTCGTGCCGCTCCGGAAGGGCAAGATCTTCAAGATGAAGGGCGAGATCCGCGTCGATGGAGCGGTCGTGTCGTCGGCGGAGTTCCTCGCAGGTCTCGCCGAGAAGTCCAAGGTCTCGTGATGCGCCGGGTGGTCCCCGCTCGCCAGCGTCCGCTGGCTCGCTCCATCTCGTGCGCCTGGCTGGTCGCGATAGCGCTCGCGAGCACGGTCAGCGGCTGCGGCGGCAAGAAGCGCCAGCGCCGTACTGGTGATGCCGCGCCTGTCGAGGTGATCACCGCGCCGACGCCAACTGGCAGTGGGGCCGGCGCGACGAGCGACGAGCGCGAGCCCAACGACAGCGCGGATGTCGCGACGACGCTCGCGCTCGCGGCCACGGTGCGCGGCAAGATCGAGCCCGACGCGGATGCCGACTACTACCGGATCGACATCACCCAGCCGGGCGCGCTCACCGTCACGACGACCGCGGTCGACGCCGATCTGATCGTCGAGATCGAGGATGGCGCGGGGACGGTGATCGCGCGATCCGATCGCGGCGCCGTGCGGGTCCGCGAGGGCGTGCCGAACCTCGGCGTGACCCCGGGCCGCTACACCGCGATCGTCAAGAAAAAGCCGCCGCCGGCACCGAAGAAGACCCGCGGCAAGAAGGCCCCGGCCGCCACGCCACCGCCCGCAGGCCCGGCCGTCTCGTACGAGATCAGCGCGCAGCACGCGGCCCCGGCAGCGAACGCCGAGCGCGAGCCCGACGACGATCGCGGCACCGCGAATGATCTGATCCCCGGCGATCCGGTCACCGGCTTCGTCGGGTGGAATGCCGACGTCGACGTCTGGAAGCTCTCGGTCGAGGCGCTGTCGGCGAACAACGCGATCGACATCGAGGTCGGTGCGGTCGAGGGCGTGGCGCTGCAGCTCGAGCTTGCCGACGGTGTCGGTCAGCTGTTGCTCGTCCGCAAGGCCCCGAAGGGCGCGCCGCTCGTCGCCCGCAACGTCTCGCCCGTCGTCCCGAGTGGCGCGCCGCCGTTTCACTACGTGACGATCAAGGGCGAGCGCTCGAACCCCGAGACCGCGTACCAGCTCCGCGTCACCGCGAAGCCGTTCGAGGCGCTCGATGCCGAGATCGAACCGAACGACCTCGTCGACAAGCCGATGGCGTTTCCGGCCGAGCGGACGATCGTGCATGGCGGCTGGAGCGCGGGAGATGTCGATTGCTATGCGCTCGCCGCAGACGTCGCCGCGCGCACGTTCGACGTCGCGCTCGACGGCGAGCCCGACCTGTCGCTCGAGGTGTTGATCGACGGCAAGGTCGTCGCCAAGAGCGAGCTCAAGGGCAAGGGGACCATCGAGAAGCTATCGGCATCCGTGCCGCCGAACGTCACCGCGATCGTCCGCGTGCGCGGGGCCGCCGATGCGGCGGGCGAGGGCACCTACGAGCTCACCGTGCGCGAAGGTCTCGCGAGCGGGCCATGACGGCTCCGCGCATTCGGCCGACGCAGATCCTGGTCGTCCTCGCGCTCACGAATCTGATCTCGTCCGCGGCGCGCAACGCGCTGTTCGCGGTCTACCCCGATCTCACGGCACGCTACGGCATCGACGACTCCGAGATCGGCCTCCTGCAAACGGTCTTCATGATCCCCCACGCCGCGGCGACGCTCGGCTTCGGCTGGGCGGGCGACCGCTTCGACCGCCGGCGGGTGATCGTCGTCGGCATCCTGATCGCGAGCGTCGCCGGCGCCGTCGGAGCCCTCGGCTCGAGCTACCTCGGGCTCGCCGCGTCGCGCGCGTTCGTCGGGTTCGGTACCGCCGCGGTGGTGCCCGTCGCGAACTCCATCCTCGCGGAGGTCTTCGACGGCCCGATGAAGGCGAGCCGGATCGCGATCTTCAACCTCGGGCTGTTCCTCGGCGGCGTCGCCGGCTTCGCGACCGGCATGGCGCTCGGGTTTCCGCTCGTCGTCGTCGTGCTCGCGCTGCCGGGCCTCGTGTTCGCCGCGCTGATCTGGCAGATGCCGATCCCGACGCGCGCGCTCGCGAAGCGAGATGCCGACCCGGCGACGTCGGGCTTCCAGCACCAGACGATCATGCTTCGCCACTTCATCCGCGACGCCCGCGTGCTGTTGCGGATCCGGACGCTGCGCTGGCTGATCGTTTCGACGACGGTGATGGCATTCGCGGCGGGCGGCTACAACGCATGGCTCAAGGAGTTTCTGGTCCGCGACAAGCTGATGACCGACGCCGAGGCGACGACGCTCCTGACGTTGTCGCTGTGCGGTGGCTTGACCGGAATTCTCGTCGGCGCCCGGGTCTCCGATCTGCTCGGCAAGCGGTTCGCGACGGGGCGGCTGTGGACGATCGTGATCGGGATGATCGTGACCGCGCCGTGCGCCACGATCGCGATCATGCTGCCGAAGGGAGCCGGGCTCGACCTCGCGGGGATCACGACGCTATTCTTCATCTCCTGGTATCACGCACCGGTCGCGGCGACCGTCGACGATCTGGCGCCTCGCGGGCTCAGCGTCGCCGCGCAGGGCCTCGTGATCTTCATGAT
>JBKJUF010000219.1:0-16870 GCA_046590445.1 Kofleriaceae bacterium | reverse complement strand
GCCGAGTGCAGCGAACACGATCCCCATGTTGTTGAGCGCGCGCGCCTCGTGACGGCCCATGCCGATCGCGCGACGATCCTGAACCAGCGCGGCACGACGCTGTGGAACATCGGCCGGCTCGAGGCCGCGATCGAGAGCTACGCCGAGGCGCTCGTGATCTATCGCGCGATCGGCATGGGCCGTCACGAGGCGCGCGCGCTCAACAACATGGGGATCGTGTTCGCTGCACTCGGCGAGTACGAGGAGGCGCTCGCGCACTACAAGAGCGCGCTCAAGATCGATCAGGCGCTCGGCGATCGCAGCGGCATCGCGCTCAAGCTCGGCAATATCGGCCAGTGCTACTCCGACCTCGGCGATCTCGAGCGCGCCGAAAGCTACCTCGGCAAGGCGCTGAAGGTCGCCGAGCAGACCGGCGATCTGTCGGCGGCCGCCGATGCCGCGGTGTCGTGGGGGCAGACCAAGCTGCAGCGCGGTGATACCAAGGCCGCCCTCGATCTGTTCGAGCGCGGGCTGGCGCTGGCGACCGAGAACCGCGAGCGCTACCAGGAGGTCCGCGCGCTCCAGTACATCGCCCTCGCCCACCTCGCCGTCGGCGATCCACCAGAGGCCGCGCTCGAGATGGCGCGCAGCTCGACCGAGTGGGCGCGCAAGATGCCGATGCTCGTCGGCATGATCTACGGGCTCACGTTCCAGGGCCTCGCGCTGTCGCGACTCGGCCGCCACGACGAGGCGATCGCGTGCGTCGACGAGGCCGTCGCGCTGCTCGAGGGCGCGCGCCCCGAGGGTGCCGAGCACGTGTATCGCTGGCGCGCCGAGATCCTCGAGGCCGCCGGTCGCCACGTCGAAGCCCAGGCTGCCACCGCGCGCGCGTCGGCCGAGGTCGAAGCCAAGGCTGCCAAGCTCCGCGATCCCGAGCTGCGCCGGCATTACCTCGCGAGCCGCGCGCGCGAGCTGTAGCCGGTGCGAGCCCTTGCCACGATCGCCGCGGTGACTGCCGCCGTTGTCGCGTGTAGCCCTCGCCCTGCCGTGACGCCGCGAACCGAGGGCGCGCAACTCTTCGACACCCACCTCGACTTCGCCATCCACTACGTGCACGCGGGCTGGCGACTCGGCGCCTATGATCTCGTTGCGTCGACGGTCGGACAGACCACGCTCGAGCGCATGCAAGCGGGTCGCGTTGGTGGTGGCCTCGTCACCTGCGCGACTGACGAACGAGGCAGTGGTCCGCGGTGGCCCGGGCTCGCGAGGTGTCTGGCGTGGGCGCCACGCCTCGCCGCTGCACACCGCGATCGCGTGGAGCTCGTCCGCACCGGACGCGACGTCCGACGCGCGAACGCAGCCGGGCGCATCGCCTTCATGCTCGCGGTCGAAGGTGGCGACCAGCTTGACGGCAACCTCGCGAACGTCGCGAAGCTTGCCGAAGCCGGCGTTCGCTCGCTCGGGCTGGTCTACGACGACCACAATGATTTCGGCGACGGCGCGCAGGCGTTCGCCGATCCGCCGGAAGCGCCACGCCACGGCGGCCTCTCGGCCCTCGGGATACGCGCTGTGGCGGCTGCAAATGAAGCCGCGATCGTGGTGGACGTCGCACACGCCGCCGAGATCACCGCGCTCGCGGTGACGCGACGCTCGCGCGCACCCGTGATCGCCTCGCATACCGCCGCCCGCGCCCTTGTCGATACTCCGCGCAACGTCTCCGACGAGTTGATCCGCGCGATCGCGGCGACGGATGGCGTCATCATGGTCACGTTCGTTCCGTACCTGGTGTCCACCAAGCACCTGCGCTGGTGGCTTGCCGGCGAGCGAACGTGGCGGGACCTCGAGCGCGAGCACGCGGCAGACCGTTCTCGCATGACGCAGGGCATGGCCGTCTGGACGGCGGCGAATCCGCAGCCGCGCGTGTCAATCGCCGACGTCGCGGATCACATCGACCACGTCGCTCGCGTCGCAGGCAAGCGCCACGTCGGCCTCGGCTCGGACTTCGATGGAATGGGATCGCACGTGATCCCCGAGCTCGCCGACCACCGCGGCGTTCCAAAGCTGCGCGCCGAGCTGACCTCACGGGGCTGGACGCCCCTCGAGCTCGACGGCCTGGTCCGCGACAACGTGTTGCGAGTCTTCGAGGCCGCCGAACGAGCGAGGCGCCGCTGATAACGTGCGGTCACCCGATGGCGACGTCCTGGTACGCCAGCCGCCGATCACCCGCGATCAACCTGAGGCCGCGCGCGAGAGATCGGGTCACGAGACCCTCACGCAGGATTCGCCGCGCCGGTGATCCGCGGGCGGGGGTCGCTCGTAGCGGGGGGGAAGGCGGCCATGAGGGCTGCCCGTCCTGCCCGCACGAGAGGATCTCCTTTGCGCAACTTCACTAGTCTCCTGTTTTGCCTCACCGCAATGACCGCCGCCACCGCCTGTGGGGGTGACGACGAACAGACCACGACGGGCCCGGGGGCCTCTCTCAAATGCGCGAGCAGCGGCAAGAACGCGTTCGCCACCTACGGCGCCAGTGCGTTCGTCGCGGTCAACAAGGCGATCTTCGCCGAGGTCACCGCCGAGCTCACCGCGAACAGCTCGACCAACCTCGGTGATTCGTTTTCCCGCGTCACCGACTTCGCGCACTTCGAGGGCCGGCTCGCCGCGTTCCTCGTGTTCGCGTACGGCGGCCCGACAAGCATCACGTACACCGACGGCAAGACCTACGAGGGCGTCCAGGACATGCAGGAGGCGCACGCCGGCATGAACATCACGTCGGCGCAGTACGACTACTTCGTCGCCAACATCATCGTCCCGGCGCTCACCAAGAGCGGCGTGCCGATGGGTGACGTGTCGAGCTGCTTCGCGCCGCTCGTCGTCGACGCATCGGTCAAGGCCTCGATGGTGGGGCAGTAGTCATGCAGCGCCGCACGCGACGGATCCTGTGGTGGACCGGCGGCGCCCTCGGGCTGTTCGTCGCCGTGTCGGCGCTCGTGCACATCCCCGCCGTCCAGCACGTGATGGGATGGACCAACCCGGACGGCACCGGCGCGTGTCCGTTCGGGCATGGGGCACCGCGGATTGCGACTGATGCTCCGAAGCCGGTGCGGCCCGGCCCGGTCGCGCGCACGCGGCCCGCGCTCGGCTTCGTGCTCGGTGCGACAACCCGCACGCAGCTCGCCGCCTGGGCGGCGCAGCACGCGATCACGTGCAAGCCGCGCCGCGACGCGACGCTCCTCGAATGCGTCGACGTGCCGGCGACGCTGCTCGCCGATCACGGCGCGGCCCTCGCGTCCACGACCGCGTGGTTCGAGCTCGATGACCGCGGCGTCCTGACGACCGTCAAGACGCTCCGCCGGGCAACCGGCGCCGATCCCGTCGCGCGCGCGTTCGCCGCCACCGAGCTCGCGCTCACGACGCGGGCCGGCGCTCCGGCGATCACGGATGGGTCCGCCGCCTCCGAGGTCCTCGCGAGCGGCGCCTTCCGCCAGGCCACGCGCGACTACAGGTTCGCGGACTACCGTGCACTGGTGCGCGCCACGAACCTCGGCGATGGCTACGTCCTGACAGAGTCGTATACGGCACTGTGAACGGCCGGAGCGACGGCACATCCGATGGCGACGACACCTGGCGCTGCCCCAACCGCCGAAATCATGCTGCACTGCGCACATGATCACGATCAGAATCACGAACGTCGAAGATGTTGTCGAGAAGCATAAGGGCTGGTTCGTCGCCAATGTCCTCGGCGCTGTCGTCGACCTCGAAGGACGGGTCGAGGAGGTCGTGGTGGAGAAGCTTCGCGAGGCGCTCGCCCGCGAGGGCGTCGAGGCCGTCATCGCGCGCTCCGTCGCGCAATGACTCATTCGCGTAAGACGTGAGCGCTCGGAACGTCGTCGATCACGCGACGTGCGCGCCGAGCTTCGAGCACGAGCTTGGCGCCTTTGTAGATGCTGCTGCCGGCCAGCAGCCCGACCACGACATAGAGGTAAGCGGCACTGCCGACGCCCACGAGGAGCGGCATGAAGATCGCCAGCGTCACGATGCCGCTCCCGATGTGAAAGACGCCTGCCCACTTCTCGTACAACGCGTGGCGGCGCGAGCTCTGCCGCTGCTTGTCGAACGTGGGGGGCCGCGTCATCAAACGATGATGCCACTTGCTGGCACGCGCCAGCCCGGGCCTGACGCGCATTACGCAGATCAACGTGTGAAGCGCCTGGTCACGAGGAGTAGAGTCGCAGCGTGCGGCACCCGTGGGAGTTGGTCTTTCTGCTGTCGGCCTGTAACGCGGTGTTCGATCTCGAAGCGACCGCGCCGGCTCCCCCGATCAGCCTGAGCCTCAGCCCGCGTACGCTCGTGTTCGACAACAGCGCGAGCACGACCGACCTCGTCGAGTTTCCGGTGCTGGTCACCCTCGACTCGTCGCGTATTGGCTACGCGGACGTGACCAATCCTGCGACCGACCTTCGCTTCGAAGCCGACGGTGTCGATCTCCCGTTCGAGATCGAGCGCTGGGATCCGACCGACAAGTCGGAGGTGTGGGTGCGCGTGCCGCTGATCACGGCCGGATCGACGACCGATCGGATCCTCATGCACTACGGCCCCTACGCTCACGGCACGGAGCGGCCCGCGGAGGTCTGGTCGAGCTACGAGCTGGTCGTCCACGCAAGTGACGACTACGCGAGCTCGGTCGGCGGGTTCATCCCGACGGCGACAGGTGTCACCCAGGTGCCCGGCCAGATCGGCGGTGCCGCGCGTTTCAATGGACCTGCGGCGGACAACATCGTCTACGGCGGCAGCGAGACGCTGCTCGATGGCTGGCCGCAGTACACGTTCGAGTTCTGGCTGTACGCCGACTATGCGACCGCGATCCTGGGCGTAGAGCCGCGCTTCCTCGAGAAGGGCGCCTCGATCACGCTTGGCCGGCTGCTCCAGACGGGCAGTGAGTTCGCGTTCAAGGTGCAGATCGACACCCACTACACGACGGCCAGTCACTTCCGCCAGACCGTCTTGCCGCTCCGGCGGTGGATCCAGATCGTCTACACCTACGACGGTGAGCGCCAGTTGATCTACCGTAACGGCATCATCTCCGATCTCGCGAACATCCTGGCGCCCTCCACGCTCGTCTCGAGCGCCGGCTCGTTCAGGCTCGGCGGCAACGGCGGCGTGAGCTCGCTGACGGGAATGCTCGACGAGATCCGGATCTCGAGAGCCTCTCGCTCCCCGGATTGGATCGACGCACAGCACAAGTCGATGACCGGCAGCTTCGTGTCAGTTCGCGTGCCGGGGCCAGACAACAATTGACCCTATTGACCAGCTGCGCGCAGTCAATCTGCGCCGCAGCTGGTTTCGCCAGCGCGCCCCACGCGATACATCCTGTGCCATGGCCACGCCGAGTGATCCCGCGGCGACTACCGATACCCCGCTCGCGCGCGCGATCGGCAGCAAGATGCTGATCGTCTTCATCGTCGGCGACATCCTGGGCGCCGGCATCTACGCGCTCGTCGGCAAGCTGTCGGGGCTGGTCGGCGGCATGATCTGGCTGCCGCTCGCGATCGGCTTCGCGGTCGCCGCGTTGACCGCAGGCTCGTACGCCGAGCTCGTCGGCAAGTACCCGCGCGCGGCCGGGGCGGCGCTCTACACGCATCGCGCGTTCAACCGGCCGTTCCTGACGTTCATCGTCGCGTTCGCGGTGATGATGTCGGGCGTCGCGTCGGCCTCCGCCGCGGCCCTCGCGTTCGGCGGGCGCTACCTGACGGTCTTTATCCCGGACGCGCCGACGTTGATCGCCGCCTATGGCTTCATCGCCGCGGTCACCCTCGTCAATTTTCTGGGCGTCTCGGAGTCGGTCAAGGTCAACCTCGTGCTGACGATCGTCGAGGTCACGGGCCTCGTGATCGTGATCGTCGTCGGCCTAATCGGGATCGCCCGCGGTGAAGGCGACACGGCTCGCGCGTTCACGATGACCGCGCCCGATGGCGCGCTGCTCGGCGTGCTCGGCGCGACCGCGCTCGGGTTCTACGCGCTGATCGGGTTCGAGGACTCGGTCAACCTCGCGGAGGAGTGCGAGGAACCGGCGCGCTCGTTCCCGCGCGGCCTGTTCACCGGCATCGCGGTCACCGGCGTGATCTATGTCGTGGTCGCGTTCATCGCGGTCACGCTCGTGGCACCGGTCGTGCTCGCGACGTCATCCGGGCCTCTCCTCGAGGTCGTCTCGGCAGCAGGCGTCTCGTTCCCGCCGCAGCTGTTCGCGGTGATCGCGCTGCTCGCGATCGGCAACACCGCGCTCATCAACATGATGATGGCGTCGCGGCTGCTCTACGGCATGGCGAACGAAGGGATCGTCCCGAGCCCACTCGCCCGCGTCCACGCGAAGCGCCGCACGCCGGTCGTCGCGATCGGGTTCACCGTCGTGATCGCGCTCGCGTTGATCACGTACGGCCGCTACTCGCCGGATGCCGTGCGCGACCTTGCCGACACGACCGTGCTGCTGCTCCTCCTCGTGTTCTGCCTCGTCAACGTCGCGGTGCTCGTGCTCAAGCGCCGGCCGGTCCCGCACAAGCACTACAACACGCCGTGGTACGTCGCCGTCCTTGGCGCCGCGACCACGCTCGTGCTCGCGAGCCCGCTCTCCGGGCGCCCCGGCCGGGTCTACCTGATCGCGGCCGCGCTCGTCGGGCTTGGTGCTCTGCTGTGGGGCATCAACCGGCTGATCACCGGGCGCCGGATCACCGAGATCGACGCCGAGAAGCTCTCCAAGTAGTCCGCGGTCCCCCACGGCCTACTGGATCGCCGCATTTGCTGTGCCCGGCGGTCGGCGAGGTGTGGTACGAGCCGGCCATGTCGGCCGAGATTCACGTCGCCTGTCGCCGCGACCCCGCTGGGCTCGCCTCGCTGTTCACCACGTGCCGGGTCGCGCGCGTGGCTGTCACCGCTCCGCAGACGATCCGCGCGTGGTCGCCCCGCGCGCGCGCGACGCTGCTGCTTCGCGAGCGCGACGTCGCCGCGATCGTCACGCTTGCGGCCCGCGGCACCACCGCCCTCGCGTGCGAGTACGCCGAGCTGATCGCGCGCACGTTCGCCGGCGTCGTCGTCATCGACGGCGAGGTTGTCGAGCTCGCCGCGCACAGCGCCCTGAACGCGACCGAGCTGGTCGCGACCTGGACGCTGCTCGATCAGCGCGTCGGCGCGGTGCTCACCGAGCAGGCACGCGACCGCCAGAACAAGCGCGTCGCCTGGGCGCTCACCCACCAGTCTGCGGCCGAGCACTCGACCGAACGAGATCGCTCGAGCGTCTGAGCTCCGCGACGCGGACCCCGCCGGCCGCGCCACGATGTCGCATGTGCCGATCCGGGCCCGCACGTGCAAACACCCGGCAGATCTGACACGGTCCGGCCGTGGCGAGCCACGCAGCGACACCCGCGGGCATCCCCGGCAGACGCCTGCTGATCGGCCTGCTCGTGATCTTCCTCGCCGCGGTCATCCCGGCGATCTTCCTGCCGACCCTGCTGTGTCGCGCCGAGGAGCCGAAGCTCGACGCCCTCGGCGGCGTCCCGGCGTTCTCGCTCGTCGACGCGCAGGGGCTGCCGTTCACCGAGGAGGCGCTGCGCGGTCACCCGACGATCGTCAACTTCGTGTTCACCCGCTGCGACACGATCTGCCCGGTGCTGTCGATGAAGATGCAGCGTATCGAGGACAAGACCCGCGACAAGCGCGGCCTTGGCATCAAGCTCGTGTCGATCACCGTCGATCCCGAGCACGACACGCCGGAGCGGCTCGCCGCCTTCGCGGCGCGCTACAAGGCGAACCCCGAGCGCTGGAAGTTCGTGACCGGGCCGGCCGCGGCGGTGCGCGCGCTTGTCGAGGGTCCGTTCATGAACTCGATGCAAGCCGAGGGGCTGACGCGCTCGGGGGCGCCGAACATCGTGCATAGCGGCTACTTCCTGCTGGTCGACGGCAACCTCGAGATCCGCGGCGTCTACGACTCGAACGACACCCAGCGCCTCGACCAGCTGATGCGCGACGCGCGCTTCCTCGGCCGCACCCTCCGCAGCGGCTACAAGTTCGGCGGCACCTGACCTGCGCGCCCGAGATGGAGCGAGCCAGCGGACGCTGGCGAGCGGGGACCGGCGTTCGCTTGCGCTGATCGGCGCGGGACGCGACACTCGTCGGCGAGTTGGGTCTCGCCCTGAACATCGGGTTCCTGATCATCGGGATCGCCGTCCTCTACTGGGGCGCCGAGTGGTTGATCCGCGGGTCCGCAGCGGTCGCCCGCGCGTTCGGCGTCAAGCCGCTGGTGATCGGTCTGACCATCGTCGCGTACGGGATGTCGGCCCCCGAGCTCGCGGTTGCGACCAAGACGGCGCTGACCGGTCACCAGCCGATCGCGCTTGGCACCGTGATCGGTTCGTGCGCCGCGAACATCAGCCTGATCCTCGGGCTGACCGCGCTGATCGCGCCCCCCACCGTCGACGGTCGGATCATCCGTCGCGAGGTCCCGATCCTGCTCGGCTCGGCGATCGCGGTGCCACTCGTGCTGTGGAACGGGATCCTGTCGCGCCTCGAGGGCGCGGTGCTCGTCGGTTGCGCGGTGCTGTTCACGATCGTCACGCTCACGGTCTCGGCACGGCTCGATCCCGATGACGAGCTGATCGAGGAGACCAAGCGAGCCGACGAGAGTGGCGCGCTGATCGGCGGCCGCGCGCGCCCCCGGTCGTCGCGTGGGATCGCCGCGGTGATGTTTGCGTTCGGTCTGCTGCTGCTCGTCGTCGGCACCGACATGTTCGTGCGCGGCGGCCGCGGCATCGCGGGTCAGATCGGGATGTCCGAGCGCATGCTCGGGCTGACCGTGATCTCGATCGGCTGCGCGCTCCCCGAGCTGATCGGCTCGCTGGTCGCGGCGTCCCGGGGACACTCCGCGCTCGCCGTCGGGTCGGTGATCGGCTCGAACCTTTTGAACGTGTTCCTCGTCCTCGGGGTGACAGGGTCCCTGGGCGAGATCTCGCTGGGCGAGCGGATGCACGTGGTCGAGCTGATCGGGCTGGTCGCGATCACCCTGCTCGGAGTGCTCGCCCTCCGAGGTTCCCGCCAGATCACCCGGATGGAGGGCGCGGTGTTAGTGGGAGCCTACGTCGGCTTCGTCGTCGCCTCTGCTTTGTTCTGAAATTCCGTACGGTTGGATCTGAGACCAACCGTCATCAGGCATGCGGTACTGTCGTCTCAACGCGGGCCATGTAGTGACAGCGGCCACCGCTTCAAAGTGATCCCCCAGGTGGACTACAACGCCTGCCATGAAGCGCATTTCGATTCTGTTGGTTGCGCTGACCATCGGGGCGGTCAGCCAGGCTCGTGCAGATGTCCAGCGCAACTTCGAAGATGCGCCATCGAATCCGCTAGTTACCCCGTGGTCGCGCCCCCAGGCGACCTACCTCATCCAGGATCCGGGCCTGCCGGTGCTCCAGGGCGACGCCGTTCACGCGGCCCCCAACTTCTCGAACGTCATCTATCTCAACAACTGCAAGGCCGGCGGCGGTTGCCGCATCAACCCAGGTGGCAACAACTCGACCTCGCTGATCCCCACCTCGTCGATCCCCGACCAGCAGTCCACGGTCCAGCCGTTCGCGTACTCCGACGCGGTCTGGCAGCAGGTCGTCGCCTGCGTGAAGCAGTCGTACGCCGCGTTCGCGGTCGAGGTCACCGACGTTCGGCCGACCAGCGGCAACTACCACATGGCGATCGTCGCGGGCGTCCCGCAGGACGTCCAGATGCAGCAGGGCGTCGGCGGCGTCTCGCCGTTCTCGTGCGGCTACATCCCGAACGCGGTGTCGTTCAGCTTCGCGAACATCTACGGCGGCAGCGTCGACGACATCTGCTGGACCGTCGCGCAGGAGACCGCGCACTCGTGGGGCCTCGACCACAAGTTCGATAACCGCGATCCGATGACCTATCTGTCGAGCGGCCCGTCGCGCAAGGTGTTCCAGAACTCGGCGGGCTCGTGCGGCGAGTTCAGCGCGCGCAGCTGCCAGTGCGGCGGCAGCACGATGAACAGCTTCGCGGCGATCCTCCAGACTTTCGGTTCCAACGTCCCGACGCCGCCGATGGTGGCGGTGCAGACCCCGAAGGATGGTGACACCGTCGCCGCCAACTTCCCGATCAAGGCCGCGATCAGCGATGACATCTCGGTCACCAAGGCCGAGCTCCGCATCGACGGCATGCTCGTCTCGACGCAGACGACCTCGGTCGGCGGTGTCTACATCTGGAATGCACCGGCCTCGGTCGGCCAGGGTCGCCACAAGATCACGATCACCGGCTACGACATCGCCAACACCACCGCGACCGTCGACATCAACGTCACGCTCGGCATGGCATGCGGCAAGCCCGCCGACTGCGACAAGGACACCGATACCTGCGTCGACGGCCGCTGCGTCGCCGGCTCGGGCGTCCAGGGCGGGCTTGGCTCGACGTGCGCCGTCGGCACCGAGTGCGCGTCCGGTCAGTGCGCGAGCAACGCGGATGGCGAGATGCATTGTGTCGAGATGTGCACGCCGTCGGTCGACGGCTGTCCGTCGGGCTTCACGTGCCTCGAGACCGGAGCCGACGTCGGCGTGTGCTGGCCCGGTGGTGATGACGGCGGTGGCTGCAGCACCGGTGGCAACGATGCCGCCCCCGGCCTGCTCGCCCTCGGCTTCGTCGCGCTCCTCATGACGCGCCGTCGCCGCAAGTAAGCTTCCGCGACGTGCATCGCGTCGCATTGTCCCGGCCCGCGGACCCCGCTTCGGGATCTCGCGGGGTTTGCTCGTTTCTACGGGATTTGCCTCACAGCGGTGGCCGGATTCTCATCACTTTTCGCTAGGTTCACTCTCGACCGACAGGATATGAAGGTAAGCCATGAAGCGCCTGCTGTTGTGTGCCCTCGTCGTCGCTTCCGTCGCGGTTGCGTTTACTGTTCCCGGCGGCCGCGCCCACGCTGACCCCGTCCGCCACGACGCGAGCTCGAGCTCGAGCTCGATCGACGAGAGCTCGGAGCCGAAGGTGCTCGCCGAGCGCCCGCGGACGTCGCGCAAGTGGGAGCACATCGATCCGAGCGTGATCCAGAACATCGTCGCCGCGGCGAACACGAACAAGATCTTCCTCAACCGCTGCGCCGGCGGCTGCACGGTCACCCCGGGCTCGACAGACTCACGCAGCAACCGCTCGACGATCCCCGATCAGACGAGCCAGCTCACCGCGTTCTCCCGCGGGGACTCGGTCTGGAACAACGTCGTCGCGTGCATGAAGGACGTGTTCACGCCGTTCGGCGTCGAGATCCTCACGACCGATCCCGGCTCGAGCGTGAACCACTTCGAGATCATGATCGCGGGCACGCCGCAGCAGCTCCAGCTCGGCTCGGGCACCGGCGGCATCTCGCCCTTCAACTGCCAGGCGCAGTACATCCCGAACTCGCTGGTGTTCGTGTTCGATGTCTGGGGCACCAGCGTCGAGGACATCTGCGCGACCGCCGCGCAGGAGATCGCGCACTCGTTCCGCCTCGATCACGTGATCGAGCCGAGCGATCCGCTCACCTACTACAACTTCAACGGGCGCAAGCGCTTCAAGGACGCCGAGCTCCAGTGCGGCAGCGACTGCGTCGGCGGCAAGGGCCCGTTCGGCCAGACCTGCAGCGGCGCGAACACCCAGAGCCACACCTGCACCTGCACCGGCACGAACACGCAGAACTCGGTCTCGGTGCTCAAGGCGTTGTTCGGCACCGGCACGCCGACCCCGCCGGACCTCACGATCACGAAGCCGAAGACCGGCGACAACGTGATGCCCGGCTTCCCGGTCGCCGTCGAGGCCACCGACGTCAACGGCATCGGCATGGTCGAGCTCCGCGTCAACAACATGCTGACCGCGTCGATCACCCAGTTCCCCTACGTCTTCAACGCACCGGCGACGCTCACCGACGGCACGCACAACGTCGAGGTGACCGCGTACGACGAGTTCGGCGCGAGCACGAAGAAGACCGTGCAGGTCGTGATCGGCAAGCCGTGCGGCAAGCCCGCCGACTGCCCGCTCGACACCGATACCTGCATCGGCGGCCGCTGCGTCCCGGGGCCCGGCGTCCAGGGCGGGCTCGGGACGGTGTGCGTGGACAACACGTCGTGCGCGTCGGGTCAGTGCGCTGCGGACAACAAGGGCAACAAGTTCTGCGTCGAGACCTGCGAGCTCGGCAAGGGCCAGTGCCCCGACGGCTTCGGTTGCCTCGAGGCCGGTGAGAACAACGGCGTGTGCTGGCCGGGACACGATGATGGCACCGGCGGTGGTTGCTCGACGGGCGGCGGTGGTGCCCTCGCGATCGGCCTGAGCTTCCTCGCGCTCGCGATCGCGCGCCAGCGTCCCCGGAAGTAGCGATGCGCGCACCACTGCTGGTGGGGGTGATGATCGCGACGACCTCCGTCGCGTCGGTCGGCGTGGCCGTGGCGGAGCGTCCGCTGCCGACGATGATCCGCATCGAGCCGCGCCTTGTCCCGCACGCGCCGACGTCGCGCCTCGTCTACATGCACCGGTGCCCGGCGGCTGGCTGCAACGTCTCCTACGGCGATGACGACTCGCGCACGAACACGTCGTCGATCAGCGAGGGCTCGAGCACGCTCACCGGGTTTCGCCAGAGCGAAGAGGTCTGGGACCGTCTGATGGCGTGCGTCCGCGCGACCTACGCGCCGTTCAACATCGGGATCACCGACGTCGATCCGGGCACGTCGATGCCGCACTACGAGCACATGGTCGGTGGCCGGCCGAGCGAGCTGCGCAGCGACATCCCGAACGCCGGTGGCGTCGCGCCGTTCTCGTGCCAGGAGATCCCGAACGCGATCTCGTACACCTTCGACGTCTACGGCCCCGATTCGGACAGCCTGTGCTGGACCGCTTCGCAGGAGATCGCGCACGCGTTCGGCCTCGAGCACGAGCTCGATAACCGCGACCCGATGACGTACCTGACCGGCCCGCTGCCGAAGCGGTTCCAGGCGACGAACGCCCAGTGCGGCGAGTCGGCGCCGCGCACCTGCGAGTGCACCGGGACCACCACCCAGAACTCGTACATGCACATCCTCGCGATGTTCGGTGCCGGCGCGCCGACCGCACCGATGCTGACGATCCGCTCACCGACGAGCGGCACCAAGGTGCAGCCGCACTTCGTGACCCGGGTCGACGCCACCGACGATGTCGCGGTCGACCGGGTCGAGCTGTGGATCGACGGCGCGAAGGTCGCCGAGACGCAGACCCTGCCCTACAAGCTGGTCGCGCCCGACGGCATTGCCGAGGGTCCGCACACGCTCGAGGTCCGCGCGTACGACGTGCAGGGCACGCCGGCGATGCAGACGATCGACATCGTGATGGGCCCGCCGTGCACGGCCTCGAAGGGCTGTGAGGGCGACGACGTCTGTGTCATGGGCGTGTGCCTCCCCGGCCCCGACGTGCTCGGCGGCCTCGGTGCGACCTGCCTGGCGCCGACCGAGTGCATCTCGCGGCAGTGCCTGAGCAACACCGAGGGCGACATGCACTGCGTCGAGCCCTGCGATCCGGCGACGTCGGGCAGCTGCCCGTCGAGCTTTTCGTGCCTCGAGACCACGCCCGGCGCTGGCGTGTGCTGGCCGAGCGAAGGTGGCGGATGCTGTGATGCGGGCGGCTCGCCCGGCGGCCCTGCCCTGCTCGCGCTCGGCGTGCTCGCGATCGTGATCCGCCGCCGCCGCGGTCGCTGAGATGCCGACCGGGATGCTGGACGCGCCGACGGCGATGCCGGCCAGCGCGCGTGTGTACGCTCGCTCGATCGTCCTCGCCGACACGCTCGCAGGCAAGCTCGTGCCACCGCCCGATCGACTCGAGCTCGCCGACGCCGAGCCCGCGCTGCGGCTCGCGGCACCTGGTCGTCCACGGTCACTCGAGATCGTTCCCGCTCGCCGCGCGAAGCGCGACTCGCTCCATTCCGGGAGCCGCCGTGACGTCAAGGTGCCGCCGATCGCGGGCATGCGCGATCCCCAGCAGCGCGCGCGCATCCTCCACGCGCTCGCCAACCACGAGCTCCAGGCGATCGAGCTGTTCGCCTGGGCGCTGCTCGCGTTTCCCGACGCACCGCTTCCATTTCGGCGAGGCCTCGTGGCGATCCTCGCCGACGAGCAGCGCCACCTCGCGCTGTACCGCGAGCGGCTCGTCGCGCACGGCCTCGATTTTGGCGATCTCGCGGTCACAGGTCACTTCTGGAACAAGCTCGATCACCTCGCCACGCCCCTCGAGTTCGTGTGCGCGATGGGCCTGACCTTCGAGAACGCGAACCTCGACTTCGCAGGCGACTACGCGACCGCGGCGCGCGCGTGCGGCGATCACGAGACGGCGGCGGTCCTCGAGCGCGTCCACGCCGACGAGATCGCGCACGTCCACTTCGGCTACGTCTGGCTGCGGCGGCTCGCCGGCGACGATCGCGAGCCGTGGCAGGCCTACCTCGACAACGTGCGGTTCCCACTCGGCCCGCGCCGCGCACGTGGCGCCCGCTTCGATCGCGATGCGCGCGTCCGCGCTGGCTTCGACGACGCGTTCATCGACGCACTGGCCGCGATCGATCCGACGCGGCCGTCCGGCCAGCCGCGTTAAAGCCCCAGGCGGCTCGACCGGGCTACGACGTTCCGCACCTCGTCTCGGGCGATGCGTGCCCATTGTCCTCTGACCACCGCCGCGGCGGCCTATAAGGGGGCGTGACGTTCCTCGTTCACGCGAACCTCGACTGCGAGGCCCGCTGGGCGGGCGTCACGCTACCGGCGATCGTGGAGCGCCGGATCAGCCTCCTTGGCACCCTCGTCGCCGTGCTCGCGCCGTCGGATGCGGCCGCCGAGGTCTGGACGCCAGCCGCGGTCGATCCCGCGCGGCTGTGCGCGGTCGCCGGCTGGACGCCGCCCGCGTTGCGCATCGGCATCCCGCCGAGCTCCGAGCTCGCGTGGGCCGACCGCGATGCCCGCGCGGTCAACGATCGGCGGCTCGCGCTGGCTGTCGGCACGTCGCAGGGCGTCGCACTGCCGGGTGCCCGCGTGCTCGATGGCGTCGCCGATCTCGACGCGCTCGGGCAGCCTGGCCTCGCGGGTCCGTGGGTCTGCAAGGCGCCGTGGACCGCCGCCGGCCGCGATCGCTGCCACGGCGCCGGCACGCCGACGGCCGAGCAGCGGACCCGCCTCGAGCGCCTGCTCGCGCGGTTCGGCAGCCTGGTCGCGGAGCCGTGGTGCGAGCGCCTCGTCGACGTCGGCGTTTGCGCGACCGTCGCCGCCGCTGGGCTGGTGTCCGCGCACGCCCCGCACGGGTTACTCACCGACCGCCGCGGCGGCTTCCTCGGGATCGATCTCACGCCACCCGCCCTCGAGCACGCCGAGCGCGATCAACTCGCGATCCTCGTCGCCGCGGCCGGCGCAGCGCTCACCGCGCGTGGCTACGCGGGCCCATTCACGGTCGACGCGTTCGCGTATCGGGACGGTGACACCCGGCGCTTCCAGCCGCTCTGCGAGATCAACGCACGGTTCTCGTTTGGCTGGATCGCGCGCGCGTTCGCCGCGCGCATCGGCATCACCCGCCTCGGCTTCGCGGATCCGCCGCCCGGGGCGACGATCCTGATCCATCCCGCCGACGATCACGTCACGGCGTGGATCGCATGAGCGGCGCTACTTGCCGCGGGTGATCTCGAGCTTCGAGACCGGGCCAACGCGCGGCATCTGATCGCCGGAGCGGTGCAGCCGCCCGCCCTGGCCGTGATAGCGCGGGAACGGATCCTTGGGATCGAGCGCGGCGACGATCACCTCGCCACGCCGGGTCAGGAACAGGACCGGCTCCAGGCCGTCCGTGGTCGGGTGCGTGAACTTGACGCTGACACCCGTCGGCGACGACGCCTCGACGGTTCCCGGAGGCCCGGCCTCGGGAACGAGCGTCGGGATCCGCCACGCCTTGCGGTCCTCGTCGACGAAGTCTGGCCGTGCGGCGCGCAGCGTGTCCCCGGTGATCGCGGCCTTCGCGGTGCCGTCGACGACGACCGCGATCGCGAGCGTGTCAGGGATCGGCACGTCCTTGGGGGGCGGCGACTCGGCCCACTGCTTGGCCTCGCCCTCGGTGCTTGCCTTCGAGCACGCACCCGTCGCCCCGAGGGTCGCGACGAGCACGGTGACGACGGCAAGCGGGCGAGCCATCCCGAAATTGTAGCACCCCGCCTGCGGTGTCTCGCACACTGGTTCTCTCGCACACCGGTTCTCTGCACACCGGATCTCGCACGGGCACCTCGCGCTCGAGCGCGTGATCGGGCAGGGTGACGCCGATGTCCTCGGATGACAGCATCCCCGAGCCGCTGCCCGACCGGCTGGTCGACGCGACCGGGGAGATCAGCATGCTGCCCCCCGAGGAGGCGCAGAAGGTCGCGGCCGAGATCCGCGCGATCGCCGAGAGCCGCGGCGAGGACTCCGAGGTAGTCGATCTCGTCGACCTGCCGACAACCGGGCCGACCGACACCGCTGGGGCTGCGGCCGACGACGACGAGCTGACCGACGACGAGCTCCGCGACGCCTGGCCGCTGCTCGATCTCGAGGAGCGCAGCGATGGCCTGCGCGTGCTGCCGCGCGAGGACGCGGAGGAGTTCTTCATCGCGCTGTCCGCGAAGGATCAGGCCGCCCTGCTCCTCCACTTCCGCGCCGGCCAGCGCCGTCAGTGGATGCGGCTCCTCGAGCCCGACGACGTCGCCGACGTGATCCAGCAGGTCAACAACGCGGACCAGAAGAAGACCCTGCTCGCGCTCCTCGACGCGCCGACCCGCAAGGAAGTCACCGCCCTCCTCGCCTACGCCGAGGACCAGGCCGGCGGACTCATGTCGACGCGCTACGCACGGCTTCGCCCGGGCATGACC
>JBKJUF010000161.1:0-6983 GCA_046590445.1 Kofleriaceae bacterium | reverse complement strand
ACATCGACGACGCGACCGCGGAACGGGTCGTCATGCGGCTCACCGAGCGCCTTCCGGCGACGGGTCGGTCCCCGATCGCCGTCGACGTCGCGGGCGGAATCCCTCCGGCGCCCGCGCGCGGCCGTCGCACGATCCTCGTCGACAAGCCGGACCGCACACAGGCGCAGCTCCGGATCGGGCACCTCAGCGTGCGGTACGGCGATCCGGATACCGCGGCGCTCGCGATCGCCGAGGCCGTGTTCGGCGGGATGTTCAGCTCGCGGCTCATGCAGGAGATCCGCGTCAAGCGCGGCTGGAGCTACGGCGCCGGCTGCGCACTGCGCCGGTCGCGCCTGCCGCACTGGTTCGAGATCTGGATGGCGGCCGGGATCGATGTGGCCGGTCCGGCGGTCGCGTTGACGCTCGAGCTGTTCGCCGACTACGCCGCGAACGGCCCGACCGACGACGAGGTCGATTTCGCGCGCAGCTACCTGGTCGGCTCGATGCCGTTCCACGTCGCGACCGCGCGGCAACGGATGCAGCTTGCCGTGCGCGACGCCGTGTTCGATCTGCCGCCCGACTACACGGCAAAGCTGCCGATCGCGCTCGCCGCGCTCACACCCAACGACGTCCGTGCCGCCTGTGCACGCTGCCTGCGCCCGGAGTCCTCGGTGATCGTGGCAGTGACCACGGCCGAGCAGGCCCAGGCCTCGCTCGAGGCGACGGGGGCGGGCACGTTGACTGTCGTCGACCACGACGAGTACTGACCGCACCGACCGCACCGACCGTCCGCGGCGCACGCGACAACGTGATGCGCTATCGTCGGCGGATGTTGAACCGATCGTGGGTGGCGGTCGCCCTGGTGTGTTTTGCCGCCGCTGCCGGCTGCAAGAAGGACGCGTCCGGCCCGCCCGGGGAAGGCTCCGCGAGCGCGGTCGTGAAGGCAGCGCCCGAGGGAACCGTCACCGAGGGAAGTGGCTCCGCCGTCGCAGTCGCCGCAGCCCCGCTGGATCCCTGGGCAGGTCCGCCACCCGGCGCGGACACCACGCTCGGTGCCGACTGCGGTCCGAAACTCAACAAGATCGATCCGTGGGCAGGCTCGCCGACGCCGCCACCGAAGCAGAGCACCAAGGTCGACGTCTCGATGATCGAGAAGCCGGTTGCCGACAAGGTTCAGCTCAAGGACTTCGGCAGCGTGACCGCGAGCGGCTTCCGGGTCACCTACAACCCATCTCGCCACAAGAACCACGAGGAGTATCGGGCGCTGTTCCAGTCGAACAAGATGTTCGACGAGGTCGCAGAGGGGCTGAACCGCACGGTGCGCCTGCCGAAGGCCGTCGAGATCAACACGGTCTCGTGCAACACGATCAACGCCTACTACGACCCGCTGAGCCGCCGGATCATCGTCTGCTACGAGCTGCTCGACTACTTCGTCGGCATCTTCAAGCCCGAGGCGAAGAGCGAGGCCGAGCTCGGTAACGCGGTGATGGGCGCGACGATGTTCGGGTTCTTCCACGAAGTCGGTCATGGCCTGATCGATATCCTCGACCTGCCGGCGGTCGGGCGCGAGGAGGACTCGGTCGATCAGCTCGCGACGCTGATCCTGATCGCGAGTGGTGACGAGGGCGTCGCACAAGCGCTCGCGGGCGCGTACTGGTTCCAGCTGCAGTCCAAGGGCACGCACACGACGCCGTTCTGGGACGAGCACGCGTTCGACCAGCAACGCTTCTACAACATCACCTGCCTGATCTTCGGTTCCGATCCGAAGAAGCACGCCGACTTCATCAAATCGGGCACGCTGCCGATGGAGCGCGCGATGCGATGCCCCGACGAGTACGCCAAGATCAAGAAGGCGTGGGAGAAGCTGCTCCAGCCGCACCTGACGAACGGCGCGGCACTCAACATGAACTACAAGCCGAACGTGCCGGTGGCCGAGGCGCCCAAGACGACGAAGGACGATCCGTGGACCGGCGATCCGACGAAGCCAGTCGCCGGCGAGCCCACGCAGCCGACCCCGTCGACGCCGGCGGCGAACACGATCACGTGCGAGCAGGTTGCCCAGAAGGCGGCGCAGCTCATCGGCGCCGAGGCCGAGGCTCGCGCGCGCAACATGTCCGCGGATGCGCGCGCGGACCTCAAGATCAAGATGGACACCGAGCTGCCCGCGGCGATCGAGAAGATCATCTCGGAGTGCGCGAAGGCCAACTGGACCGACGAATCGCGCCGGTGCGTGCTCGAGGCCAAGACGCTCGCCCAGGCGTCGAAGTGTCAGTGACGCCCCCGTGAGCTAGAGCCCGCCGGAGAGCGCGTCGACGTCGCCGAGGCAAGCCGCATCGAACAGGATCGTGTTCGCGGTGAGCACGTATTGCGTCGAGAACGCGGCCATGTCGCTGGCGCCCTCGTTCTGCCAGTACATGACGCAGCTGTCATTGGTGCAATGCGCACCGTGCGGGCCATCCTGGTGCGCCGAGGTCAGCGCGACGCCGTTATTGACGAGCCCGATCGCGTGGCCGAGCTCGTGGACCAGCGTGGACTGCTCGACGAACCGCTGGATGTTGCTGATCGCCGAGGACGATGCGATCACGTCCTTGAACATCGCGATGACGCCGGTGTTGCCGAGCGAGACGCCGAGCACGCCGGCCTTCGGTCCGACGTCGTCGGTGAACAGCCCGCTGACGAACACGACGTAGTAGGTCTTGAGCCCGGGGGCATCGTGCTGCGAGCGGTGCGCGGCGGCGAGCGCGAGGATGTCGGCGACCGTGACCTGCTCGTCGGGGACCGCACCGATGTCTTGCATGTTCGCCGTCGTCCGCGGGATCCCGAGCATCTTCTTGCCGGCGAACAGCCGGTTGACGTTCGCGTGCGACAGCTCGAAGGTGTCGCCAAAGCCCGGCATCTGGCCCGTGTACGGTGCCTCACCTGATTCGTAGTCGATCTCGACAGAGACTCGCAGGACGCTCGGATCGAAGACCGAGCCACCCACCGTGCCATCGCCCGGCGGTGCGGCATCGATCGGCGTGTCGTCGCCGACGCCGCCGTCGGCGTCGCCGCCGAAGTTGCACGCGCCCATCAGCGCGGCGATCGCGAAGCCGTGCGCAACCCTCATGGCCCACCCGTCAGCGCGTCGACGTCCCCGAGGCACGCGGGGTCGAAGAGGATCGTGTCGCCCGCGAGGACGAATTTCTGCGCGAACGCGGCCGCATCGCTCGCGCCCTCGTTGAGGTAGTACATGACGCACGCGTCGTTGGTGCAATGCGCACCGTGCTCGGTATCCTTGTGGTCGACCGTCGGCTCGACGCCGTTGCCGACGAGACCGATCGCATGTCCGAGCTCGTGCACCAGAGTCGATTGCTCGACGAAGCGGACGACGTTCGGGAAGGCCGGCACGCTCGACGAGCGGATCACATCCTTGAACATCGCGATCACGCCGGTGCCGCCGAGCGACACCCCGAGCACCGTGGGGCGCACGCCTCCGCCGTCCGCGAAGTGCCCGCCGACGAACAGCACGTAGTAGGTCTTCACGCCGGTGCCATCCTGCTGGTCGCGGTGCGTGTTTGCGAGGGCAAGCAAGTCGGCGCTCGTCAGCTCCTCGTCAACGACCGCGCCAACGTTCTCCATCTCGCCGACCACGCGCGGGATCGTCAACTGTTTCTTGCCGGCGAAGACGCGGTCGATGTTTGCGACCGTGACGTCCATCGTGTCGCCGAAGCCCAAGATCGGCCCGGTGAACGGCTCCTGCCCGTCCTCGAAGTCAATCTCGAGCACGACGCGCGTCACGCTCGGATCGAACACCGTCGCGGGATCCGGCGTGTCATCGCCGCCGCCCCCGCCACCACCGCCCGGTGAGCCGCAGGCCGCGAGCATCGCAATGACCGCAAGGATCCGGTGCATCGCGACGAGTGTAGTCGCTCGCGGCGCCGCGCATGTTGTCCCGTCGCACACCGCCGGTCAGGCGACCGTGAGCCCCCCCGCACGCGATGGCCCCCGCGCTCAGGGCGTACAGGTGTAGACGCTGTTCTTGCCGCCGAACCCGTCATCGATCTCGTTCGGGTTCGCCGGATCCGTGATCCAGCTCGAGCTGTCGACGATGAACTTGTACTGGTACGACCCGGCATCGAACATCCGCGTTCCCCTCCACACCCCGTCGCCGTCCTTCGCGAGCTCGACCGCGCCGGCGCCCGGGTTGCCCGCCCAGCTCACGAAGTCGCCCGTCAGCCACACCGAGCTCGCGGTCGCGAAGTTGTCGAGCCGGAAGTCTTTGGCGCACGCCGTCGCCGCATCGACCACCGCATCGGCTGCAGCCCCATCGAGCTTCGGTCCGCCATCGGTCGCCGGCTCGTCATCGCCCTTGTCCCAGCCCGGTGGACGGCAGGCAGCGAGCACGACCAGCAGCCAGATCACGAGACGCATCGCCGCCGCACACTTCAAGCCACATGCCGATAGGGGACAGACGCAACTTGCGCAACTTCCGATCTGCAACTCCGCGAGATCGCGTCGTCGAGCGTGTCTGAAGTTGCGCAAGTTGCGTCTGTCCCTCATTCGCGTTTCGATTGGCAGCGCGCGGATCGGGTGGGCATGTTTCGTTTCGCAACCGAGGCGGGTTCGCTCGCGTAGGTGCGTGATCCTGCTGGTGTGATCGCGGATCGATCGCGGCGCGCGGTGGGCATGGATCGTGGAGTCGCCCGGGCCGTGACGTCTCGACTGATCCCCGCTCTGGCGCTGGCCGCCGTCGCCCTCGCTGGTCGTCCCGCGCAGGCGATCGAGCCGGTGCCGTCGTTCCGCTACCTCGTGACCGGGAATGGCTTCGGCTTCCAGGTGTTCGACGCGAGCGCGAACGCGGTGAAGCAGTACCTCGAGCGGCCATACCGCTACATCCGGGCGAACGCCGCGAACCCAGACGGCGAGGGCATCGTCCGCCGGAACCTCGCGTTCGATACGTACTTCGGCGCGAAGGTCGGGACGCAGGCGCAATGGTTCGGCGGCCGCGCCCCGAGCGAGGTCGGCTACGTCGCCGAGTCGAACGTGATCCGCTCCGTCGTCACCGTCGGCAGCGTGATGACCGAGACGTTCTACGTCTCGCCGTTCGGCTACAGCGGCAACGCGATGGTGATGCTACTCAAGGTCACGAACAACGGCAGCAGCGCGCAGCCGGTGACGGCGTACTCGATCCACAACTTCAAGCTCGGATCGGCGCCGAACCCGGACGAGCCCGGCGCGAACAGCGAGTTGATCGCGTACGACACGACCTCCGCGACCGCGACCGAGACCGGCCCGGGCGGCGGCGTGATCGTGTACGCGCCGATCGGCGGCGCCGATGTATCGAGCTGCGCGGACACCGTGCACGCGTCGATCGCCGCGGGCAACGGGATCACGATGCAGCCGACATGCTCCGGCACCGACCGCAAGAATGCGTTCGCGAAGGACCTTGGCAGCGTCGGCGTGGGCGAGAGCAAGTGGTGGGGCGTCGCCGTGCTGTTCGATGCCGATGGCAATGCCGCCGCGACGCGCACGGCGTGGGCGACCTGGCTTGCCGGCCGCACCGCGGACCGCATCTACACCGACGTGCTCGCCGAGTTCGACACCTGGCGCAAACCGCCCGTCGGTGGGCTGTCGCCGGCGGAGACCAAGATCTGGCGGCAATCCGAGACCGTGCTGCGAATGTCGCAGATCCGCGAGAGTTACCAGCTGAGCCCGCGCCGCAAGAACCACGGCATGGTGCTCGCGAGCTTGCCGCCCGGCGGCTGGCACACCGGCTGGGTGCGCGACGCGATCTACGCGCTCGTCGCGATGGCGCGGACCGGTCACCATGACATGGCGAAGTGGGGCCTCGACTTCTTCCTCGACGCCGACGCCGGCAAGTACAGCTCGTACCTGAGCGACGTCCCCTACCGGATCAGCACGGTCCGGTACTACGGCGACGGCGAGGAAGAGGCCGATTACTCCGGCGCACCGACCCGTAACATCGAGATCGACGGCTGGGGCCTCTTTTTGTGGGGCGCGCGCACGTATGTCGATCAGGCGAACGACGTCGGCTGGCTGTCGGCGATGACCCAGAAGGGCGACACCGTCTACGACGCGATCCGTGAGGGCGTCGCCGAGCCGCTCGCGAGGAACATGGAACAGACCGGCATGGCGATCGCCGATGCCTCGATCTGGGAGGTCCACTGGGGGAATCGCCAGCACTTCCTGTACACGACGGCGACCGCGGCGCGCGGCTTTTGCGACATGGCCACCCTCGCCCGCCGCGCTGGCCGCACCGAGGACATCGAGCGCTATCGCGACCTCTCGAAGAAGGCGACCGACGCGATCAAGACGCATTTCATCGACTCGAACCGCGTGCTCGCGGGCTCGCTCGAGCGGCTCGCGCAGGGCACGAACTACCGCGACGGCTCGACGGTCGAGGCGATCACCTGGAACCTCGTCCCGGGCGACCACGCGATCGCGAAGGCAACTCTCGACGCGATGAGCTTCCTGCAGACCCCGGCCGGCGGCTACAAGCGCGTCGAGGGCTCGCAGGATCAGTACGACACCGACGAGTGGATCCTGATCGATCTGCGGGCTTCGGCCGCGTTTCGCCGCAACGGAAACGAGGCGAAGGCGAACCAGCTGCTCGACTGGGTCACCGGTCAGGCGTCCGTCAACTACGACCTGCTCCCCGAGCTCTACAACACGCGTACGTCGAGCGGCCAGATCGGCGCGTACTCGGGCTCCATCCCGATGGTCGGCTATGGCGCCGGCGCGTACCAGATGACGCTGCTCGATCGCGCCGGCCAGTTCGAGGGCAGCGACTGCGGTCAGTTCGATCCGGGCGACGACGCCGGTCCGGGCGGTGGCGGCGACGACGAGGACGACGGGCTCGGTCGCTCGGGTGTCGCCTGCGCGTGTGCGGGCGGCTCTGCCTCGCCGGAGTCGGCGCTGCTGTTCGTGATCGTCGGCGCGCTCGTGCTGCGCCGCCGCCGCAAGGATCTCCGCTCGTGATCGGCTCCACGCATGGCGCCTGCGCA
>JBKJUF010000466.1:0-13241 GCA_046590445.1 Kofleriaceae bacterium | reverse complement strand
GTCCCAGACGAAGCCGTCCTGGACGATGGTCCGGCAGTAGCCGCCAGGCGCGTCCTCGCCGTCGAGCACCAGCAGCTCGGGCGCCGGCCGGCCGCGCGCCGCCGCCTCCGCCCGCAGCCAGTTGGCGAAGCCGAGGCCGGACATGCCGGCCCCGATCACCAGGTGCTCGACGGCCTCCACGCTCAGCGCACCCGCTCGATCTCGAGGCGGAAGATGCGGCGGGCGATGGCGAGCGCGCAGGCGTACGTCGACTCCATCCCGAAGTACGACATGCTCTTCGACAGCAGGCTCTGGCGGCGCGAGTACGGGGTGTCCGACGCGTAGTGGATGATCCCGAAGTCGGAGCCGCCCATGTCGGTCTGGTTGACGATCTCGTTCTTGGGCGCGCGCTGCGGCGACGTCGTCTCGTAGATGGCGGCCAGGTACGGCCCGGCCTCCATCTCCATCACCGTGTAGCCCTCGCGGTAGAAGACGTCCATGTAGCTGCGGTTCTGCAGGAACGCCGAGCGCACGGTCAGCGCCTTCTGGTTGTCGAGGACGGTGCCGTGGCGCATGAACGGCTGGACGTCGCCGGCGACCAGCGCGTTGCGGAACATGTACGTGTTCGACGAGTGCTCGTCGTGGATCACCTTCGAGATCATGACATCGCCGACACGGCCGTTGAGCGTCGCCGCCTTGCCCATGATGTAGATGCCGCGCAGCTCGTCGACGCCCTGCGAGATCGACGACAAGTGATGGTACGCCGCCATCCCGAGCGGGTAGTCGATGTTGACGATCACCGCGGGGCTCTCGACGATCCGCTCGATGCCGGGAATCTGTACGCGCGGATCGAGCTTCTCGGGCCGCAGCATCGAGAGCTCGATGACCTGGGCATCGACGTCGATCTTGCCGGGCGACGGGATCGCGCGGATGCCGCTGGCGGCGTCGAAGTCCTGCACCTGCGTCATCCGGCCCGCCGTCTCGGTGCCGGGCTCGTGGATGAACGCGCGGAGTGCGTAGTACAGGATGTTCGTCGCGAGGCCGGTGTCTCCCGCGGCGACCGCTTCGTCGTAGCGCGGCGCGAGGTCCTCGAAGTTACGGCGGCGGAGGAACTCGAGGATCTCCGTCTTGTGTGAGCGCGCGTAGCCGCCCAACAAATTTGCGAGCGAGTGGCTGTTCGACGACACGAAGTAGACGGGGCGTCCGGTCGGCACCGCCGGCGCGATCGCCTTCCACCACCGCTGCGCCGAGCGTTGATACTCGCGGAACGAGCCGTCGAGCAGTCGGACGAACAGATCGCAGTCGTGCGCGAGCATGTCGGTGAGGATCGCGTTGGAGCGCGGGCCGAGCGCGCCGCGGAGCCGCAGCACGGAGGCGGCGTCGCCGATCGCCGCGGTGAGCTCGATGTCATCGGAGACATCCGAGATCCGTGCGGCGAGCAGGCGCCCGCGCAGCTTGTTCCACTCGAGCTGATACGACGTGAGGATCGGGACGAGGTCGTCGATGTCGGACGCCGACGCGATGAACGCCGCGAGCGTGCTTCCGCCATCCCAGCGCAGCGGACGCCGCCGGCCGCGGGTGCGGACCACCTCCCACTGCTCGATCGGAAACCCTGCCGCGCGGAACTGCCGCGGGCTCTGGCCGAGCACGATCCGGCGGATCCGCGGCATGCAGTCGGGCAGCCGGCCCGCGCTGTACGAGAACGCCGCGAGGTCGGGGGCTGGTTCCTCGGCGCCGAGGTGCAGGCTCGATCGCGCGTAGAGGTGCGCCTCTTCGAAGGCACGGACGCGGACATCGCCACTCGACCGGAGCAGCGAGTAGTAGGTCCGGATATAGAGGTCGATCTCGTCGCTGGTTGCGCGAGGCGGCTGGCGATCCACGGGGATAGGGTAGATCACCCTTGGCTCCGGAGCGCTTTTCTTGGGCGCCAGGAAGTGATACCCACTGCGCTAACGCGCTCAGGTCCTGGTCCCTATTTATGAGTAAAGAAGAGCTAGTCCATCTCGACGGCGAGGTCATCTTGATCGCGAAAGGCGGAAACTTTCGGGTCAAGCTCGACAACGGCCACGAGGTGCTGGCCAAGCTTGCCGGCAAGGTTCGCCGGCATCGCATCCGTGTCGTCCTCGGTGATCGTGTGACGGTGGCGGTGTCGCCGTACGATCCGACGCGCGGCTTCATCGTTTATCGTCAACGCTAGGCGTCAACGCCAGGTGTCAACGCCAGGCGTCAACGCCAGGCGTCAACGCCAGGTGGTGGCTACATCGGGCCTACGTTTGCGGCGCGCACGACGTTCCCTGACCCCAAGTCACTGGGCCGATTGTGCAAACCTCGAACGACAGGCGGGGACTGCCCTCCCCCCCGAGTCTGGCTAACTCGCTAGCCTGGGGCCGCTGGATGGGCTGCATGTGCGCGACTCCCGGTCAGCTCCCGTCGGCATGGACCTCGCAGCCAGTCCCGTCGTGCGCTTCCGATTCATCCTCATCATCCTCGCTATCGCCGCGCTCTACATGCTCGGGACCCGCGGCTCGGTCTGATCGTCTTCCTGGTCGCCCTCCCGGTCGCCTTCGTGGTCGCGTTCGTCCTCGGATGCCACCGGCGTGTGCTCCGCCGCCGAGCTGATACGCTCTCGCCAGCATGGCCGAGGCTCCTCTCTACGTCGGGATCGATCTAGGTACGACCAACTCTGCAGCGGCGGTGTTCGACGGCGAACGCGTCAACGTCGTGCGCAACGCCCAGGGCGCGACGGTGACTCCGTCGGTCGTGCGGCTCGACAAGCAGGCGCGGGTCACGGTCGGCACCCGCGCCCGCCGGTTCATCGAGCAAGACGCCGCGAACACCGCCGCCGAGTTCAAGCGGCTGATGGGGACCGGTCAGCAGATCGATTTTCCAGCGGCCGGCGTCAAGCGCAAGCCTGAGGAGCTGTCGGCGGAGATCCTCAAGGCTCTGCGCCAAGACATCACCGACCAGCTTGGCGTCACGATCGAGCGCGCCGTGATCTCGGTGCCGGCGCTGTTCGAGCTGCCGCAGAGCGCGGCGACCTCGGAGGCGGCGCGGCTCGCCGGGTTCTCGCGCGTCGAGCTCCTGCAGGAGCCGATCGCCTCGGCGCTCGCGGCGGGATGGCGCGCCGATGGAGATGGCGGCGGGACGTGGCTCGTGTTCGACCTCGGCGGCGGCACGTTCGACGCATCGCTGCTCGAGACCCGCGATGGTCTGCTCCGGGTGGTCGGTCACGATGGCGACAACTTCCTCGGTGGCCGCGACTTCGACTGGATGATCACCGAGTACCTCGCGTCGCGGCTGTCGAAGGTCCCGCAGCGTAACAACCCGGCGCATGTATCGGCGCTGCGTGCGTTGCGGCTGGCGGCCGAGGACGCGAAGATCGAGCTGTCGCGTGGCGAGCGCGCACAGGTCACGCTCGCGCAGCCGCTGTCGATCGACGGCACCGACGTCGACGTCGATCTCGAGCTCGATCGGGCCACCGTCGAGCGGCTCTGCATGCCGTTGATCGATCGCGCGCTCGAGGTCTGCATGCGCCTGCTCGCGCAGAACGGGCTAGGACCGGGCCGGCTCGGCAAGCTGGTGCTCGTCGGCGGTCCGACGGTGATGCCGATGCTGCGCGCGCGGGTCGCGGCGCGGCTCGAGGCACCGGTCGCCGAGGGCCACGATCCGATGACACTCGTCGCGCAGGGCGCGGCGCTCTACGCGGCGACCGCGTCGCTCGATGGCCGCGCGCCGTCGACCGCGGCTCCGATCGGGCGCCAGGTCTGGTTGCAGTACCCGGCGGTCTCGGCGGATCTGACGCCGCACGTCGTCGGCAAGTTCGTCGGCGGCGGCGACGGCGACGGTACAACAAGCGACACGCCTGCGAAGGTCAAGCTCGTGCGCAACGACGGCGCGTGGGCGAGCCCCGACGCGACGGTCGGACCCGACGGCACGTTCGTCACGAGCGTCACGCTGCTACCGCGACGCGCCTGCACGTTCACGCTCGAGGCGCGCACGGCGGCGGGCACGGTCGTGCCGGTGACGCCATCCGCGCTGACGATCGTGCAGGGTCTGACGATCGGTGACCCGCCGCTGTCGCGCACGCTCGGCGTCGCGCTCGCGAGCGGCCACGTCCAGGTCTATCTCGATCGCGGCGCTCCCCTGCCCGCACGCCGCACGTTCACCCATCACACGGTCGAGATGGTCGCGAAGGGCAGCTCCGAGAGCGTCCTGCGGATCCCGATCGTCCAGGGCGAGATGAGCCAGGCCCACCTGTGCCGCCTGGTCGGCACGCTCGACATCGGTGGCGACGTGGTGACCGACACCGTGCCGACCGGATCGGCCGTCGAGGTCACGATCGAGCTCGATCGCGGCGGCCGGCTGTCGGCGCGTGCGCTCGTGCCGTCGATCGGCCAGGTCTTCGAGCACGTCGCGCATCTGCTCGTCCCGGACGCCGCCCCCGAGGCGCTCGACGCCGCGATTCGCGATCTGCGCCGCCAGCTGATGGAGCTTCGCACCGATGCCTTCCGGCACGGGCTCAGCCAGGTGATCGAGAAGCTCGATCGGATCGAGTCGCGGTTGTCCGAGGCCGAACGCGACATCGATGCCGCGCACGGTGGTGATGTCGATGCGGCCCAGCGCGCACGCCGGGCGCTGCTCGACGTCGACGCGACGATGTCCGAGGCCGACCTCGCCCGGAAGTGGCCCGAGCTCGACGACGCCGCTCGTCACGTCGCGATCGCGGCATCGTCGTCGGTCGGCATGCACGGCACCGAGGCCGAGCGCACGCTGCTCCAGGAGGTGCTCGCGGCGATGGACAAGGCGCGTCGCGAGAAGGACGCGCCCGAGCTCGAGCGCCAGATGAAGCTCGCGTCGCGGCTCTCGAACGCCGCGTTCAACCGCACCCCCGAGGCGTGGGAGCTCTACTTCGAGGATGTCGCATCCGACATGTCGACGATGCGCGACCTGCCGCGCGCCCAGCGCCTCGTCAACGAGGGCAAGGCCGCGATCGAGAAGACCGACACCGACGAGCTGCGCCGCGTCGTCAAGGCGCTGTGGTCGCTACTGCCCGAGGACAGCGCGGCGCGCAAGAAGGGTTTCGACTCGGGCGTTCGATGATCGTCGACAACCCGTTCTTCGTTCTCGGCATCGCGCCGGATGCGAGTCGGATCGAGATCGAGCGCGAGGCCCAGAAGCTGCTCGGCATGCTCGAGCTCGACTTCCCCGATGCGCGCACGTACGTGACGCCCCGCGGTCCCCAGCCGCGCACCGCCGAGGCCGTGCGTGCTGCGGTCGCCGCGCTGCGCGATCCGTTTCGCCGGCTCGTCGCCGAGCTGTGGGCGCGTCATGCTCCGCCGACGCGCGCCGCCACCCCACCGCCGGCCAGCGCACCACCCGGCGTTCCGGGCTTCCGGCGCCGCCTCGGCTGGAGGCCGTAGGTGTACGCGATCCCTTATCTGTTGTTCGCGCGCCTGCACCAGGCCGCGATCGCGGCGCGTCGTCGCTCGCGAACCTGGCACTACCTCGCGTGGTCCGGGCTCGCGGGTGTGCTCGCCGCGGCGATGCTCGCGGTCGGGCTGACCTTCATGCTGCTGCTGTGGCGCGTCGGGCTGTGGCCGCTCGCGGTCGTGGTGTTCGCGATCATGATCGCGCCGGTGACGGCAGGGATGCTGACGCGTCACGTGTTCGTGCCGCTCGGCTGGCAACGCTTCGCGTTCTACGGTGGGCTCGCGTCGCGTCCTGGCGCCGACGGCGAGGCGTTCGGCCTCTGCTGCGCCGCGTGGGCGTTCAGCCACAAGCCGACCGGCAAGGGCGAGAGCTGGCTCGCGACGCACCGCGAGCTGCGGCGCCCGCTGGGCGATGGCGAGGTCGTGGTCACCGCGCTGATCTCGGCGGGGCGAGGCGATGCCGACACCGCGCGCCTGCTGCTGCGCTCGCTCGCCATGCTGGTCGAGGCGCACCCGCCGGTGCGCGAGCTCGCCGGCGAGTGGCTCGCGGTCGATGCCGTGGAGCGCGGTGCGTGGGCCGAGCTCGCCGACGACGCGCTCGCGGCCCGCTGGCCGGCGTCGCCGCTGACGTACTTCCTCGAGGGTGTCGCTGCACATCGCACGGGCGCGGCCGGCGCACGACGCCGCAGCTGGGCGTTCGAGCTCCACGCGCGCTGGCTGCTCGCGCCGTTTCGCCGCGCGACGCGCGAGCTATTGACCACTGCCGATGCCGCACCACCGGCGCGCAGCACGGCGCTGGAGCCGGAGACGCTCGACGTCGTCGAGCCTGGTGAGCCACCCGAGCCCGAGCCGCTGCCGCGCGCGGTCGCCGCACATCTGACGTTCGCGAGCCAGCCGCCCAGCGCCTCGGCGCTCGCGCAGACCGTACGGGCATGGGACGCCGCGCTCGCCGACGGCGGGACGCACGCGTGGCTCGCACGTCGGGCACTCGAGCTCGATGCCCCGCTCGGGGCCGTCGATCGGGCGCTCCGCGAGATCGCCGCCGCCGTCACCGACGAACTCGCCCGCGTCGCAGATGGTGCACGGCTCGGCGCGCCGATCTCGCATGGGCCGATTGGCGATGGCCTCGCACGCCGCCTGCGGCACGGCCGGCTCGACGCGCTCGAGACCGGCTTCACGCGCTGGGCGCAGCGCCGCCACGACGGCGCGAGTCGCACCGCGATCGACGAGTGGCGCGAGTTCATCGCGCTGCACGCGGCGTACAGCGCAGCCGTCACCGCGGGCGGCCTCGAGCTCCGCCGGCTCGCATTCCCGCATGCGTTCTCGACGGGCAGCAACATGGCCGCGTGGCTATGGAACGCGCACAGCGAGTACGTGCTCTCGCACGCGATCTCGAAGTGGCTGCTCGCCGAGGCGCTCCTCGTCGGTGACACCGAGGCGATCGAGCTCGGTCACCGCAACTGCCGGCTGCCGGTTCCCACGCGGCTCGGGACGATCGAGGACGATCAGCCCGTCGCGAACGACGACACGTGATTCAGCGATCCCAGTCGCAGCCCAGCTCGGCGCGAGTGATGTGACAGCGCAGGCACATCCGGCGGTTCTTCGAGTCGAGCGCCTTGCAGCGCGCGCTGCCTCGCCAGCCGACCGGGTGCGGCGAGGCTCGCATCGCGCCGGGCTCGGCGCTGTGACACTGCAGGCAATCCTCCTCGCGGTGACACGACGCGCAGCTCGTGATGTTGCGGCGTGCCTCGCGGGCATGCAGGCCGCCGGTGCCGGTCGCGGTTGCCCAGCTCGGCGGATGGAACGCGCGCAGCGGCGAGCTATCGTCGAATTCGGTCGGCGCGCGGGTCCCGACCCCGGTGCGCTCGTGGCATCCGACGCAGAATGTCTGCGCGCGATGACAGGCCGAGCAATCCGGCGTGCCGCGCCGCGCCTCGACGGCGTGCGCGAGCACGTAGTTGCCGGGATGAAACTCGAGCGGCTTGGTCACGCCCTGGTGGCACGCGACGCACTCCGAGCGGTCGTGGCACGCGGTGCACGTGGCATCGAGCTGGCGCGCTTCCTGGCGATGATCGCGCGCGAAGCCCGGGCCGTGCGTGTCGCCGAGCCCCGAGTGACGCGGTACCAGTGACCCTTGCGGGAACTGGGTCTGCACGAGGCCGCCGAGCCGGGTCAGGTGGCAGTCGGCGCACCGGCGCTCGGCAGTGCCGTCGCGGTGACAGGTCAAGCATGACGCCATCGTCGGCAGGTGACGACGGGTCGCGAGCTCGACGCGCGATAGATCACCGTGGCAGCCGGCGCACGGCGTCTTGCCGTGGGCGGCATGATCGAACTTGAGCGGCGGGGTCTCCATCGTGATCCGCGCGACCGGCAGCGTCGGTGAATAGCCGGGATGACAGGCGGCGCAGCGTGCGGGCGGCGCACCGGCGACCACGCGCTCGGGCTGCGTGCGATCGATCGGGTGGCACGCGCGGCAGGTTGCCTCGGTCGGGATCAGGTTGTCGACCGCCGAGCGCGAGGTCACCGCCGCGGGGTGGCATGTGATGCAGGTCGCGCCGCGTGCGAGATGCTTGCCATGCGAGAAGATCAGCGGCAGCTGCTGCGCCGGATACATCACCGGGGACCAGTCGTCGGTACGGTTGCCATCAGTCGCGCTGTCGGCGAGCACGACCGCACCGCCGAGAGCGGCGACGATCGCGAGCACGGCCACTCGCGCGGATAGAGATTGGAGGGCGCGCATCAGGGTTCCGGCGTGAAGGCGAGGTCGAGCACCGCGAGCGCGCGGAGTTGCAGATCGTGGAGCTCGTCGTGAGCGGCCTCGCCGATCACGTGGAGCGCGGCATTGTCACCGAGCCGCACGGTCGAGCTGAGCACGGTGCCGCTCGTGACGTAGCGCGGGCGATGGTCGTCGGGCGCGACGCCGAGCACGATCACGCGGCCGCGGAGCCACAGCCGAGGGCGCGCGCGCCACGCCGCCTCGCCTCCCCCACCGATGCGACGCCCGCCGTAGCCGCCGTCCCACTGACCGTCGAGCCGGGCCCGCCAGCGATCGGTGAGCACGCGCTCGACCGATGTATCGACGCCGCCGGCGTAGGCGACGCTGCCGGCGTAGCGCCGCAGCCAGCCATTCGCGGTCGCGCGGACCGGACCGTCGTAGCGATAGCCGACGCGTGCATCCGCGGTCGGCTCGATCGCGAACACGTTGAAGATCGAGTCGCCGTCGAAGGTCGGCGAGAAGTACTCGAGCGCAGGCTCGACGACGTGCGCGCCGTGCTGCAGCCGGACGCCGAGGTCCGCGCGATCGAGCGTCGCGTGCAGCAGCGAGTAGCGTGCACTCGCGTGCGGCCGGATCGTCAGAGGCCCCGCCGCGAGCTCGCCATGGACGCGCGCGTGTAGACGCTCCTCGTTGATCCCGCGTTCGGGCGCCTGACCGAACTCGTTCGGGTACAGCCCGCGGTCCTCGAAGTCGAGGCGGCCCGCGGGGCCGATCAGCCCGACCGTCGACGACCACGTCCGGCGGTAGCCGAGCGCGGCGCCGAATCCGCGGGTACGGGACGTCACGAGCGCGACACCGACCGTCGGCTGCCAGACCGCGCGCTGCGGGCAGTACTCGTAGTCGCTCTCGAGTCGGGTGTTCGTGATGCGGCGATCGCGATCGACGAGCTGCCACGTCCCGGTGCCCGGCATCGCGCCTTCGACGTACTCGCGGCAGCCAGCGCCGGAGGTGCCATCGAGCTCGTACGCCGAGACTCCGAGCGGCGTCGCCGCGCGCACGCGCAGGCCCGTTGCGACCTGGACCGCCAGCGGCACGTCCGGCAGCTCGACCCGCGCGGCCGCACCGTCGATTGCCGACGTCCCCCAGCCATCGTCGACGAGCAGGCGCCCGAGCTGGAGCGACACGCGATCGTCCGCGATCCCGGTGACCTCGAGGTGGCCGTACAGCAGATCGAGCTCGGCGACGGACTCCGCGAGCTCGGGGATCACATCGATCGCGTCACGTCGCACCGGCTCCGACAGCTTGATCCGGCCATTCGAGTACGAGCCGAAATCGTGATCGATCCGGAGGTAGCTCTGCCAGGTGATGCGCACGCCGCGATCGGGCAGCCGCGCACGTCGCCGCGCCTCGGAGAGGTTGCCGACGTCGAAGATCCGCAGCGCGAGGGTCTGGGTGTAGCGACGGCGGCCGAGGAACAGATCCGGCCCGAGCAGGCGGTAGCTGCGGAGCTGGTAGGCCTGCCCGATCGTTCGCGTCCGCAGCCAGAACTCGTACGCGTGTGCGGGCGTCGCGCTGACCGCGAGGATGATCGCGGCGATGCACGCCCTTCGCATCGTTCGCGACGGTAGCACGCTGCCGCGGCCCGGCTGGATCATCGGGCGACCGTCACGGTGTCGATGGCCACCTCGGCGCCTGCCCCGACCGCTGCCACACCCCACGCACCACGCTCGCCTTCCGCCCGCCGCTCGACCGCGCACGCGACCAGCCCGATCCCGTCGCGGCGAAGCTGCGCCCGATCACCGTCGATCACGAGCTCGAGCGTCGCGGCGACTGGTGGGTCGAACGCTGCGACGATCGGCCCCCGGCACAGCTCGCGCGCCTCGCCGGCGTCGTAGACGACGACGCGCGCCGCCATGCCGGGCACCAGCTCACCGACGATCGCGCTGCCGGGCCCGCGCTGGCGCGCGACGAGCCCGATCCCTCCGGCGCGGACGCGCGCGACCACGCGAATCGAGCCGTCGTCGAGCCGGGGCCCACCGACGAGTGCCCGCGCGAGCTCGCTGCCGTCGGCGCGCAGGACCCAGTCCGGCCCGCGGCTCACGGTCGCCGGATCACTGGGCGTCAGCACGCCCGCGCGCGAGATGCCCACCGGCACCACCGACAGCGAGCCCGTGGTCGCGCCGACGAGCGAGGGCCGATAGATCCACGCTGCCGTCGACGCCGCACCGCCGGTCGTGCCGCCGAGCACGAGGACGCTGCCGTCGTCGAGCCGGTGCAGCACGGGCGCGAACACCGCCGGCGATGGATCCCCGGCAGGCGCCTCGCGTGCCCAGCTGTTGCTCGTCGGATCGTAGCGGATCACGTCGCTGCTCGGCTCGCCGCCCATCGCGAGCACGTGGCCATCCTCGAGCGTGACCATCCGCATGCCCGCGAGGTCAGGCGCAGGCCCGATCGCGCGAGCCACCGTCGCTTCGGGCGCGAACACGCTCGCCGCGCCATCCCCCGGATCGGCGTCATCGGCGAAGGCCGTGAGCACAGCACCGCCATCGAGCGCGGCGGCCTGGGCGTGCGAGCCGAAGATCGCGGTCGCGTCGCTGCCGTCGATCACGAACCGATCGGCGGCGTCCGCGGCGGGCATGCCGTTTGCGGGTGGACGACCGCCGGCAGCGAGATAGGCGTGTGAGCCATCGCGCTGGATGCCGAGGTCGAACAACGTCGCACCGAGCCGGCCAACCCGCAGGGCGGGCCCCGGCAACCGCTCGCGCAACGTGTTCGTCGCCGTCGCCTCGTAGGATCGGGAGCTCAGGCGAACCACGCCGCTGCATGCACCGGCCGCCACGCTCGAGCAACCTCCCGCGAGCAACACCGCGTGCTCGCCGGTCGCGATCGACGCGTGGAAGGCGCGACCCTCGATCAGCACCGATTCGCCGAACGCGTGGGTCTCGGGATCGTAGATCGTCGCCACTGGCTGCGGCCCACCGCTCAGCACGACCCGGCCATCCGCGAGCGCGGTCAGCGTCGCGCCGACAAAGCCGGTCTCGCCGAGGACCGTTGGCACGGCGACCTCGGTGAACGCGCCGGTCGCCGCGTCGTAGCGCTCCGCGGTGGCGAGTGGCGATCCGGTTGCATCGACCCCCCCGACGATCAGGACGCCGTCGCCGGCACGCGCCACGAGCGGCGCGATCCGTGCATTCCGCAGGGTGCCCGTACGGCAGTAGCCGTTTGGTGGTGCCATGAACACCGGGATCACGGCGCCGTCCGCGAGCGCGCCGAAGTCGAGCCGTGCGGTCTTGCCGGCCGCCGCGACCTCACCACCGCCGATCCGCACCTCGACACCGAGTTGCTCGGTGTCGGAGGGGAAGTCCGCGATGTCGAGCGCGCCGTCGAGCGACACCGCACGCACGATCTCGCCGCGCGTCGAGTACGCGATCACGCGAAGCTCGGTCGCGCCTGCGGGCCGGCCACACGCATCATCCGCGAACGGCCGGACCGGCTCGAGCGTGACGCGCGCGGCGGGATCACCGCACCCCGCCAGCATCACGGTCAGTAGCGCTCGCCGAGCGGTCACGACGCACATGATACTCTCGACGCGATGACGGAGTTGCCGACGACGTTCGGCAAGTACTTCCTGACCGAGAAGCTCGCGATCGGCGGAATGGCCGAGATCTACCTCGCGAAGCTTGTCGGACCGGGCGGCTTCGAGAAGCAGCTCGTCATCAAGAAGATTCATCCGAAGCTCTCGGGGCAGCGGCACTTCGTCGATCTGTTCGTGACCGAGGCCAAGACCCTCGTCACGCTCGCGCACGGCAACATCGTCCCGGTCTACGAGCTCGGCGTCATCGATGACACGTACTTCATCGCGATGGAGTACATCGACGGGCCGACGCTCTACCGGCTCACCGAGACGCTCGCGCGCAAGGACGAGGCAATGGCGCCGGCGCTCGCCGCGTGGATCACCGCGCGGATCCTCGACGGGCTCGACTATGCACACCGCAAGGGCGACGGCGTGATCCATCGCGACCTGTCGCCGCGCAACGTGATGCTATCGCGCGATGGCGAGGTCAAGCTCGTCGATTTCGGGATCGCGGTCACGCTCGGCGCCGCCGACGACGGCAAGGACCTCCAGGCCACGCCGTCGGGCTCGTTCCCGTACATGTCTCCCGAGCAGGTGCGCCGCGAGCCGCTGAGCGGCCAGACCGATCTGTTCTCGGCCGGCGTGCTGATGTGGGAGATGCTCGTCGGTCAGCGACTGTTCGCGCGTCCCGATCCGGACGCGACGCTCGCGGCGGTCACCGCCGACCCGATCACGCGCCCGTCGATGAAGCGTCCGGACATCCCGTCGAAGCTCGACGACATCGTGATGCGCGCGCTCGATCGCGATCAGCACGCACGCTGGCCCTCGGCTGGCGAGATGCTCGGCGCGCTGCAGCGCTACCTCTACGGTCTCGACACGACCCCCGGCCCGCGCGATCTGTCCGCGCTCGTCGCCCGCGCATGCCCTCCCGAGACGCGGCGCTTGCCGACCCACTCAGACCCGGTCGAGAGTACCGAGGCGCCGCCGCCCGCGCTCGGTCCGAGCACGGCGGTGCTCCCGCGCGACGCCCCGATCTCGCCGAATAAGCGCGCCCGCACCGAGACGTTCGCGACCCACGTCGAGCTCGAGCACATGCTGGGCCGCGGGACGCCGATATTTCCGATTCCGGCGATCCCCGACGAACCGGCGCCGGCCACCGAGCCTGGACCGCAGGCCAAATCCGGTCCCGCCTCCGCCGACCACGATCCCAAGATCGCGGTCGCGAGCATGCCACGCCCACCCGCGCCGCCGCTGCCGACGATCGGGATCCCGGGACGCACCGCCCCGACGCGCGCGCTGCTCGTCCTGGCCGCGCTCGGCACCTTCGTCCTCGGCGCCGTCGCGATCGTGACGTTCGTACGATCACGCGATCGCGTCCTCGCCCCCGATGCCGGCGTACCCGACGCATTCGTCATTCCCGGCACCGGCATCGTCATCGAGTCCCCAGATGCTGCGCTCACCGCGTCCCCAGCGATCGCCGTCGCGCTCGTCGATGCGGCGTCCGTTCCGCGCGATGCTGCAGCAACGAGCATCTCCGTGCCGC
>JBKJUF010000439.1:0-8031 GCA_046590445.1 Kofleriaceae bacterium | reverse complement strand
GCCCGACCGGACCCGCGTGGTGCACGTCGGAGGCGTGCGAGGTCTCCGGTTTCGAGCTGTCCGCCGGGATCGGCTACCTGTCGCCGTCGGGGAAGTTCGGCGGCTTCACGGGGCATTCGGTGTGGGGCACGAGCCAGGACACCCCGATGAGCGACATGGTGACGGCCGGCTACGACGTCTTGATCGACGTCGGCCACCGTGTCAACCGGACGCTCTATTACGGCGTGCACGTGGCGTATGGACCCTCGATGGGAACGCCGAGGGACGCCGCCTCCGCCTACTTGAGCTGTGATCATTCAGGCTGCGCCCCGACTAGCTTCAAAGTCGGTGGGAAGATCGTCATCCATCCGAAGACGCGGGCGTTCGGACCGCAGGTCGATCCGTACATCGGGTTCGGCGTGAACTATGACCAGCTCTCGTTCACCGGGGACAGCACGGTGAAGATCTACGGCATGGAATTCATGTACATCACGCTCGGCGTGGACTACCTGGTGTCACGGCCGCTCAGCGCCGGCGTGTTCGTGTCGGGTTCGATCGGGATGTACTTCGGCGCCGACGACGCCGACACCGACACCGTCGCGCTCCACGAGTGGTTCACGTTCGGCGTCCGTGGCGCGTTCCGGCTGTGACCGCGAGATCGTTTCCTTACAGTCGATAGTGCAGCTGGAGGATCGCGTACGCGCCGGCCTCGCCGCCATCGCCAAGACCTAACAGCTCGTAGCGCGAGTTCAGGACCAGCTCGAGGTGCGAGGTCGTGAACCAGTGGAAGTTGAGATCGATGCAGTCGCGCTCGTTCGTCCGCACAGCCCGGTTCGGATCGTAGTGGCCGAGCCCGACGTCGAGCAGAAACGCCTCGCCGAGCATCCGCGACAGCAACAGATAACCCACGAACCCCTGCGGCGCACCGCCGGCCGGGTTGGTCGCGGTCTCGTCGATCAGCTGGTTCACGAACTGGAATTCGCCCTGGATCAACAGATCCGCGCCCTCGAGGTAGACCTTGGCGGTCACGCCGCCGCGCAGGCGCTTGTCGTCCTTGCTGATCTCCGCCATGCCTTCGGCGCCGATCGCGACGGTCTCGCTGAGCCGGATCTCGCCGTACGCCGCACCGCCACTGTAGTGCTCGACGGGATCGATCAGCGGATCCTTGATGAAGCCCGTCAGGTGAAGCTCGTACTTCGACGTCACGTACTCGGCCGCGACGCTGTAGGTGTCGGCATAGAGCTGGGTGCCGCCGTAGCGCCGGATATAGGTCGGGTGCTCGGCGAGCCGGAGGCCGATCACCGGCATGAAGCGGCCGGCGCGCAGGTAGAGGCCCTCGTTCTCGCCGGCCTTCTGCTGCCACATCAGGTAGTGCTCGCGCGACCACACCGACGTCGCGGCTTCGTTGCCCACCGTCGACGGGCGCGGTCCGAAGTTCGCGTGGATCGAGAAGTGGTCCGCGAACGTGGCCGCCGCATAGAGCTCGATCTGCATCGGAAACGCCGCGAGCACCTTCTCGGGCGTCTGCAGATAACCGCTCGCGCCGCGGAGGTCGCCGCCGAGCACGAGCCACGACGGCGTCGGGATCTTGCCGTAGAAGAACTCCGGTGCCGTCCCGAGCTGTGACATCGACTCCGCGACCGCGAGGCCGTTCTCGTTCAAGAGGTTGCCGCCGGCCGGTGACAGATGACAGCCGGTACACGTCTGATCGCGGCTGAGCTGGAACTGCGGGTACGCGTGCGCATCTCCGGCGAGCGCGCCGATGCTGGCCACCACGACAACCGCGAGCACGAGCCGCATCACTTGCACTCCTCCGCGGTCTCGGGGAGTCCGATCGCGCCGCCGTCGATCCACTTGCGGATCAGCTCCAGATCGACGAGCGGTAGCGGCTGGTCGTAGGGCATCCGATCGATCGTTCGCGTCATCACCGTCATCAGGAACGAGGCATTCGCATCGCCCGCGATCACGTCGCGGACCTCGAGGACGCCTTGGGGGTTCATCCCGGGCGCCATCGCCTCGCAGGCGCGCTGGATCGTATCGAAAGCGCGATTCTTGGTCTGCCGGAACGACGAGTGGCACTGCGCGTTGCCGCAGCTCGGCGCAAGGATCGCCTTCGTCACGTACTCGAGCGTCTTGGGACGCGCGTCGTCTTCCGGATCAACGCCGCAGGCCGCCACCAAAAACCCGACAGCCACCGAGGCAACTACCGCGCCAGCCTCTACGATGCGATGCATGGCGCGGACGATAACGCCAGGTGCGGCAAAGATCAGCGATCCGAGGATCTATGTCTGGATGAGCGACCGCGACCGTACGCGCCGCGTTACAGAAAAGGGACGTCCGATCGGCGCATACGACGTGTTGATCGCAGGGTGCGCGCTGGCCCGTGGACTGGTTCTCATCAGCTCCACGACGAGATAGGTAGGCCCGGCCGCGACGGCGACTGCATGCCGTAGAGCCTGCCACGGTCGGCTGCACTTACCGGGCGCCGACGAGCGGGTTACGGACCTTCAGTGTGGGGAACCGGCCGAAATCGCGGTCGGCGGTCCACAGCTCGGTCACCGCGTGATGAACGCATACGGCTGCGACGCGAGCGTCGTGGATCTGCGGTCCAGCGATCCTTCCGGACTGAACGAGATCGCGGAGGACCTCGAAGTAGCCTGGTCCCTCGGACAGAAGCACGAGCGAGGGAGACTTGCACCACGCTGCGATCGCCTCGAGCGCGATGTTCAGAGGCGTCGGCGGCTTGAAGATCTTCGGATGCGTGACGATCCCGATGAATTCGTGAATACAGTGCCATGGGATTGCCCAAGGACTCGAACCCTCGGCGAGCTCGCTGAGGGCCCGGCCGGCGTCTTCGTGCCACGGCGCATCCACTCGATGGGCGTATACGAGGAGGTTTGTATCGACGGCGATCACCCGCCGTGACCCTCATAGAGGAGTCCGCGGATCTGCTCCCAGTTCCCTTCCTGGATCCCGGGCTGAAGCCCCTTGCCTCGAAATGTGACCTGGCGGAGACGAAACGGTTTGCGTGCATCGCGTTTGCGCTCGTCAAGTACCTTGCGTAGTCCCTCCTCGATCAGCGAGGTGACCGTCGTCCCCTCGCGCGCGGCCACGTCCTTGGCCTGCTTGAGCAGCGGGTTGGCGAGGTTTACCGTCGTCTTCATACATACCACCATATCGTGAGAGATGGTGGTATGCAACCGACGCGATCGCTCGACGGCGACATCGCGGATCCTTGCTCGTGATCCCTATCGTGGTCGCCCCCGATGGTTCGCCCCGCCGCTCTGTGAGGCCGACGCCAGAGCTCGCGAGTCTGCTCCTGTCCGATCCCGATCGGCGCGTGCCGCCGTTCTGCAATCAACTCTCTCACTGCCAGGTCCTCCTCGACCCCAATGGCGTCGTCCGCTGGACTTCATACCCTGCGCGGGTCGGTCCACGTCTGGGTGCCACACGGCTCTGCGCGGAGGACAAGCTGAAGTGTCCCGAAGCCGAACGCCGCGGTTACTTTGTCGAGCGTGCGCGGACGCGGCGCAGCGTCGAGCCAGCACCACTCGCGCGCGACAGCGTGCGATGGGCGATCCGACCGGGCGACGTCGGGCGGCGCAGCCGGCGCGTGATCGAAGGCGCCGGCGGCGCTGCGCGATACATCATCGCGTTGCGGATCTCGTGGCGAAGGACGAGGCGTAGCCCCGACCAGCTCGCGTCGATCGTGCAGAACTTGTTGTCGACCATGCCGGCCGCGAGCGCGATCCGGCGAACGACATCCTCGGAGACTCCGCCGCCACGGCGCGTGCGCCACGCGACCCAGAAGCCACCCTGCGGATGGATACGCGCGGCGATGTCGGCGAACCTGCGCTCGAGCTCGTCGAGCGTGTCGACAAACAGCACCACCATGTCGACTGGCGGCAGGCGAAGGTCATGCGTGAACCGCACGTCATCCTGCTCGACCTGATCGATGAGATGACGCTGGACGCTACCGGGAGCGTTGAGCAGACAGACCTTGTGGCCTGCCTTGATCCCAAACTTCTTGGGCAGTGGTGTTCCCGGGTACCCAGCCATGACCTGGGCATAATGCAGCCCCCGCGTGAGAGGTCAAACAGGAAGCCCAAATCATCTTTTAAGTGACGATGATCGTTGTAGATCGATGCGATCTGCTCGCTCCCGAGGATTTGTATACGGACGCACTATTCACAGGCTTCATTTCGGGTTCTTTACGCTGCTTACCGAATACCCGATCGCCGGGTCCCCCCCCGCCTTGACTTTGTTCCCCACACTGTCCAACAGGAACACACCGCATGGCGCACGGCCTCCTGCTCATCAACCTCGGCACACCCGACAACACCTCGACGCCTGCGGTCCGCCGTTACCTGCGCGAGTTTCTCGGTGACCCGCGCGTCATCGATATCAACGCGATCGGTCGTGCGCTGCTACTCCATCTGGTCATCCTGCCGACGCGGCCGGCGAAGAGCGCGCATGCGTACCGCACGATCTGGGATCCCGAGCGCGGCTCTCCGCTCCTCTATCATTCGCAGGATCTCGCGGCGGCCGTCGCCACCAAGCTCGGCGCGGGCTGGCAAGTCGAGCTCGCGATGCGGTACGGCAAGCCGTCGATCGCCGATGCGCTGGCGCGACTCGAGCAGGCCCACGTCGAGCGCGTCGTCGTGCTCCCGCTGTTTCCTCAGTACGCGACGTCGTCGACCGGCTCCGCGATCGCGCGCGTGATGGAGCTCGCGACCGCGCGGTGGAACGTCCCGGCACTCGACTTCGTGCCGGCGTTCTTCGACGACCCCGGCTTCATCGCCGCGTTCGAGGCCGTCGCGAAGCCAGCGCTCGCGGCCGCGCGCGCCGATCACGTGCTGTTCTCGTTCCACGGCCTGCCGGTCCGCCAGATCGTGAAGACCGACATGACGGGTACGCACTGCCTGAAGAGCGCGACCTGCTGCGAGACCCTCGCGAACCCGAGCTGCTACCGCGCGCAGTCGTTCGCGACCGCGCGTGCACTCGCGCCTCGGCTCGGCCTTGCCCCCGCGCAGTACACGGTCTGTTTCCAGTCGCGCCTCGGTCGCACGCCGTGGATCGAGCCGTACACCGACGTCGAGCTCGACCGGCTCGCGAAGGCCGGCGTCAAGCGGCTCGCGGTGCTGTGCCCCGCGTTCGTCGCCGATTGCCTCGAGACCGTCGAGGAGATCGGGATCCGCGCGCGCGAGCAGTTCAAGGCCGCCGGCGGCGAGGAGCTCGTGCTCGTGCCGTCACTCAACGCGACGCCGGCCTGGGTCGACGCGGTCGCCGCGATCGCCGAGCGCCACGCCGCGCGCAAGTCGCTCCCGCTCGCCGGCTGAGGCGAGCGCCGGAATGGAGCGAGCCAGCGAACGCTGGCGAGCGAGGCATGGCTTCAGGCGGTAAGGTCGCGCGCATGAACCCGCTGCGCGACGTCTACGGCGACCTGTTGATCGTGCGACCACCCGTCCCCGCGACGACGAACAAGGCCGGTGCCAACTACAAGAGCGAGGTCCCGCACGTCGAGTACTCGCCGCGTGGTGCCTACGACGAGTGGCTGCAGATCCTCGACAGCATCGTCGCGTGCGGCGGCGACGCGCTGTATCAGTTCGAGGCGAGCGACGAACCGTTTCTCGATCACGACGCGCTCGACGTCGACGCGGATGGCGCGATCCGGGGAGCGGGCTCGCGCGAGATCCTCGCCAACCTCGCCGACGTCATGACGGGCCGCGTGTTCGCGGCGAACGGCCCGTGGATCACGGTACGTGCCGGCACGCTGCGCGCCGTGATGCCGAACATGCTCGAGCACCGCCGTGGCGAGGCCGCCTACTACATCGATCTGCTGCGCGTGCTCGCGATCGAGGGTGGGCTCGCGCTCGAGATCGCCGAGAACCCGCACCGCTGGGAGGGCATGGCCGACGTTGCGACCGTCGGCGATCGCGTCGTGCTCACGTATGCCGTCGCCGGTCACTACGATCGGGACTGCGGTCCGAAGAGCTCGCGCAGCTCGCGCGACGGCGTGACGTTCGCGGCCGACTTCGTCGGCGTGCCCGCCGACGCGCGGATCTATGTGGAGCTCGTCTATCCGCACTTCCACGGCGACACCGTTCACTTCGGCGCGCGCCCGGCAAATCGCTCGCCGGTGCTCGTGCAGTACCCCGGCGGGCTGTTCGAGACAGGCGGCGAGACCGTCGCGCGCGTGCTCGGTCCCGATCACATCGTCGCGATCTCGCGCGACGATGCCGTCGAGCAGTACGCCGGCAACTCGCGGCAAATCGGAGGTGGCGTGCTGGTGCCCGACGGTGTGTCAGCCCAGTTCGTCACCGATCTCGAACGGCTCGGACTTTGGACCCACCATGTGCCGCTCTCCGAGTTATTCGGAAAAGCAGGTGGCGGACCTGCGTGTGCAACTCTGTACTTGCCGAGAAACCTCAAGGTTCCATCAACCTCACCTGTGCGATATTCGGTCACCAGCGCTGTGGCGAAAGCGCGTCGCAAACGAATTCCCGAGCGTCTGCGCGTGGATCCGGGATTTTTCGCGGACAAACAGCGCGGTTAACGAAGCGATCACCTGTCGTCAGAAGATGCCGCAAACACTGGATTCCTTTTTTGGGAGCCAGTAAGAACAAGGCACTACGAGATGGTCCGAGTCCCAGGGCGTGGGATTGACCCGAACGACAACAAAAGGATCGCCAACTCATGAATCGCTTGCTCCGACCTACACTAGTTGCCGCATTGGCGGTGTGTGGTACTGCGGTCACCGTCGCACCGGCCCACGCAAACATCGAGATCGGCGGCACCGCCGGCGTGCACGTCTTCAGCGACACCAGCGAGCTCGGTGTCCCCGATGTCGCGACCGCAGACTCGGAGCGCAACTCCGCGCTTTTCGGGCTCCGGCTCGGCGTGTTCTTCGGATCGCTGCTCGGCGTCGAAGCCGAGTTTGGCGTGATCCCGAGCGAAGGCCGGGCTCAGGTCTATGACATCTGGAACGTAACGTACCGAGCACACCTCGTCGCGCAGTTCCGCGCCGCCAACCCCGCCAACAAGCTCGTTCCGTTCGTGCTGTTCGGCGGCGGTGCCATCCAGGTCGTCGACTCCGACGGCGAGGGCAAGAGCAACCCGATCACCAAGGACACCGACGAGATGCTGCATCTCGGTGTCGGCGCGAAGTATCGCGTCGATAACGGCTGGGGTCTGCGGCTCGACGGTCGCATTATGTTCGTCCCGGCAAGCGTCGACGGCGACAACATGCCGAGCGACAGCTTCACGCAGGATTACGAAGTTCTCCTCTCGATCTACAAGGAGTTCGGTCGCGAGACCGTCGAGAAGACGATCGTCGAGGAGCCGCCGCCGGATCTCGATCCGGACAAGGACGGCATCATCGGCGATCTCGACAAGTGCCCGATGGAGCCCGAGGACAAGGACGCCTTCCAGGACGAGGACGGCTGCCCGGACCCGGACAACGATGGTGACGGCATCGCCGACGCCAACGACAAGTGCCCGATGGAGCCCGAGGACAAGGACGGCTTCCAGGACGAGGACGGCTGCCCGGACCTCGACAACGATGGCGACGGTATCCCGGACTCCGCGGACAAGTGCCCGATGGAGCCCGAGGACAAGGACGGCTTCGAGGACGAGGATGGCTGCCCCGATATCGACAACGATCAGGACGGCGTCCTCGATGCGCAGGACAAGTGCCCGGATCAGCCCGAGACCCGCAACGGGTTCCAGGACGAGGACGGCTGCCCGGACGAGATCCCGGAGAAGCTGAAGAAGTTCACGGGTGTCATCCAGGGCATCAACTTCCGCGTCAACTCGGCGGAGCTGCTGCCGACCTCGAACCGCACGCTCGACAAGGCGGTCGCGGTCCTCAAGGAGTTCCCGGACATCAAGCTCGAGATCCAGGGCCACACCGACGACCAGCCGATCAAGAAGGGTGGCAAGTACGCGTTGACCGACTCGGCGCGAGCCTGCGAGAGCTCGAGGTTGTCGGCGTACTTGCCACCCTTCTTGATCGGCTGGTCGTCGGTGTGGCCCTGGATCTCGAGCTTGATG
>JBKJUF010000093.1:0-2929 GCA_046590445.1 Kofleriaceae bacterium | reverse complement strand
CGAGGCCGGCAGCACGATGCACTCGCGCAGCGGATCGAGCTCGATCGAGGTCACCGCGAACGTTGGCGTCGTGACGCTGATCGTCTGATCGATCCCGTTCCTGAACGTGTCGACCGTGACCATCACGCGATCGCCGGTCGTCGTGTTGTCGAGCCCGACGCTGAACTTGCAGCGCCGCGATGTGCCGGCGATCTGCACGACGCGCAGCGTGCTCGTCGTCGCGCCGGGCGTATATGTCAGCGTCACGCGCGGCCACTCCGGCGCGCCGGTGCCGTAGATCCAGGCTGCCGCATAGCCGTCGAGGTCGAGCCCGGCCGAAGCCTCGAGCGCGGCGAGCACGTCGGCGACCGACAGCGCGCGCGGCTGACCGAGCACGCTCTGCAGCGCCGTGATCACTTGCGCGCGCGACGACAGCCGCTCGATCTGGCGGAAGAAGATCATCGGCCCCGGCCCGTAGACGTCACCGTAGTAGTCGAACAGCGCGGGCTTCTCGCCGGGCACCGGGAAGTACCTGGCGCCGACCGAGAATGACTTCCACGCGTTGACCGTCGCCTGCGCAGCCGGCACGTCGGCCATCTCCTCGTAGACGTAGCTGAGATACTCGGCCATCGCCTCCTTCCACACGAAGTCGTGGGTCGTCGCGAGCGTGGTCTCGTCGCCGGCCCACTGATGCACGATCTCGTGATCGAGGACGTGGGCGACCGGGTGGAGGTAGGACGACGCGCTACGCGCGAGCAGATCGTCGAGGACGATGTTGCCCGGGTGCTCGAAGCCGCTCCAGTACGTGGGCGCGGTGAGCACGCGAAGCTCGTCGCCGTACGGGTACGGCCCGAACGTCGACTCCATGAAGCTCATGAAGCCGGCGTGATACGCCGGATCGATCGCCGCATCGATCGTGGTCTGCGTGCGGTCGTAGAGCGTGACGCGCGCCGAGCCCCACATGCCCTTGTCGATCTGGCTCCACGCGGGATACGCCGCGATCCCGAACGTCGAGTACGTCGGGCCGCCGGCGTGATCGAACACGCAGCGCGTCTCGGTCTCGCTGACCTCGGTGACCGTGCCCGAGCAGCGGACGTCGAGCGTCGCCGGGTGCGTGACCGTGAAGGCGTAGCGCGCGAACTGATCGGGACGCGCATCGCACGGGCCGAACCGATCGCAGCCGTCGACCCAGCTCACGAGGTAGTGGAACGGGTTGCCCTGCGCGTCATTCGTGACCGAGTAGCCGACCTGGCTCGCAGATAGCGTCGCGAGCGGGACGACGAGGTCGGCCTCGACGATCATCTCCTCGCCGGCCGCGTGTCCCTGCACGCTGCAGACGTGCGCGGAGGTCTCGGTGAATGACGTGCCGGCCGCCGCGGGCGCACCGTCGACGATCAGCGTGACGGCACCGACGGACTGGCGAAGCCCGAGCACGATGCAGTTGCCGGGCGTGTCGAGTATCGCGGTCACCTTGGCGTGCGCCGCGCGGGTCGCGATGTCGAACTGGTAGTCGTAGTGGGTGATGTGCGCGGTCGCGTCGCCCTGCGGTCCCGGATCCGCGGGACCGTCGTCACCGCCGCACGCAGCCAGCAAACCACCGAGGAGGAGCACGCGTCGCATGGCTGCCGCATACCACGGCGGGGTGCGCGGACGCGTGTGTGATCAGCTCGGGGGCGGCGAGATCGAGCCGGTCAGGGTGCGGGGCGGAAATACCTGGATCACGCCCACACCCCCTCCGCCACCGCCACCAGACACGGCGTCACCGCTGCCATTCCGAGGATCGTGGACGGCGTCGCCGCCGTCGCCGCCGTCCCCACCGTTGCCCGCACCACCTGCTCCGCCGAGCGCCGGGATTGTGGGCGATGCGGGATCGTCGCCCCCATTACCCGGGTTGCCGGCCGCGCCCTCGCCACCGCCACCACCGTTCGCGAATACCCGAGCGGTCAAGCTGACGACGATCGTCGGCGCGTCGAGCCCGATCATGCCACCTGCGCCGCCGCCACCACCGCCGCCGCCGTTGAGGTTCGCACCGGACGAGCCGGCCCCCGACGCGTTGATCGTGCCCGCGATCGTGATCATGTCCGTGGAGATCAGGTAGACCGCACCACCGCCGCGGCCGCCTGCGCCCGGTTGCAAGCCCGCGCCAGCGAGGCCCCGACAGCCGCCACGCAGCGTCGTCACCGCGCCAGCGAACGGCCCTGGAGGAACCGGGAGACCACCCTCGGCACCGGTGCCGCCGTCGCCACCTTCCTCGCCGAAGCTGCCGCCGGGACCGCCCTTGCTGCCGGTCGGGGCGGCGACGGTGGGGCAGGCGACAGGATCGGCTCCGGCACCGACGAGGCCGCCACGATGACTGGCGACGTCGAGCGTGCCGGCGAGATCGAGCATGTTCGCGCCCACCAGCACGAGCGGCTTCGACCCAATGCCGTTGAGCCGGCCCGTCTGACTGATCGTGATCGACTTGGCGGCGAGCACGCAGAAGTCCGATGCGCTCGTGCCATCGGCGCGCCGGTAGGGCTGACACATCGTCGAGGTGTCGGTGTTGATCGTCTGCGTGTTGGTGAGCGTGATCTGTTGCTGGCCGGTGATCGGGTTCACCGGGCACACGGTGACGACGCCGTTTCCGTAACAACCCGCGGGCAGCGTATCTGCGGGCGGTGGCGGCGCATCTGCGCCGGCGTCATGGTCCGAGGTCTCGCACGTCATCGTCGCCGCGGCGCAGACGAGCCCGCTCGGACAGATGCCGTCCGGACACGGGCTGCCGGCTTGTGGGTTCGGCGCGTAGCACCCGGCCACCCCGGCCACCCCGGCCATGTAGATCAACCCGGCGAGCCCACGCACCACGCCTGCCAGTATCTCCCGGGATATGGCGCGGGTCCAGTGCGTTCGTGCGCACCGACGGTGCCGGGAGCCCGAGATGGAGCGAGCCAGCGGACGCTGGCGAGCGGGT
>JBKJUF010000005.1:0-5771 GCA_046590445.1 Kofleriaceae bacterium | reverse complement strand
GAGATCCGTTGCGAGGCGGCGCCGCCCTGTCCGCGGGGTTCTCCGGGTCGCGGCAATGGATCCTCGGCGACGCGGTGATCGGCGCGCGCGACATGCTGCTGCCGTCGCTCGGCGCGTACTTCCTGACGAGCTTCCAGCTCGATGCCACCGATTCGTTCGCGACGCGGACGGCGTTCGTGCGGCCCTACGACAACGACGACGCGAACAGCCTCGCGATCAAGGCCGGTTATGCAGAGTGGGGACGCGACGATCGGCGGCCGGATCAGAAGCTCTGGCTGCGCGGCGGTCGCCAGTTCCGGCTCGATGGCGGCGCGCTGTTCGCCTACTTCGACGGCGGCACGATCGGCTATCGCACGAAGGGCATCGAGGTGTCAGCGTTCGGCGGCCAGCGCGTCACGCTCTACGTCGACACCCCGCGCGGCATCCTGTTCGGTGGGACCGCGGCGGTCGACCTCGACACGCTGCGTGACATCCCGGTGAAGATCTCGGCGGACTACATGGGCCTCGCGATCGACGGGCTCGGCGTCAGCGACGAGGTCGCGAGCCAGACCCGCCAGCTCCTCGCGCTCGCTGGCCAGTACGAGCTCTCCCGCAAGACCCGGATCGATGTCCGCGCGCGGCTCGTCAACAGCGGGCGCGACGACGACGGCGATCTCGCGAGCGATGGCTTCGCGCTCGGTCGGGTCGGCGCGCGGGTCCGCACGCAGAGCTCGAAGCTCGTCGCGATCATCGACCTCGAGCACCGCGACGGCGGCGACCTCGCCTACGACCTCGCAGCACCGTCCGCGGTCGACGTCGTCAGCGTCGCGCGCCAGCTCGGCGTCGGGCTCGCGGCGCCGGTCAGCGCGACGAGCATCGCGGCCCAGCTCGACTATCGCCGCAAGGACACCGAGCTCCTGATGTTCGCGCGCGCCGAGCGCCCCGACGCGGCCGACGAGGTTCGCACCGTCGATCAGCGCGGCTGGTACGAGGGTGGGCTCGCGATCGCCGGCTCGCCGCTCGGCAACCGCGTCGGCGGCGTCTACGCGACCGCGCAGTACAAGCTCCGGCAGTACGCTGACTACGCGTCGTGCAGCGTTCGCGAGAACGCCGGCTGCATGGATGCTGCGGATCGGAACGATCAGGCGTTCAGCCAGTTCGGTGACACCTCGTCGTCGGGCCTCGATCGCCTGCACGAGGTCGCGGTCGATGCGACGCTGCGCAGCGGTGGTCGCGGGGCGCGCTGGCGGTTCGCGCTCGGCGCGTTCTACAGGGTCTACGACTTTGGCAGTCCGTACGTCGAGATCACCGACGAGGGCCGCGGTGGCGGACGCGCGGATCTGCAGTGGTGGTTCACGCGCGACCTGCGCGTCGACGTTGCCGCCGAGCTCGCCGAGGCCTCGCCGGTGCTGGCGCGCGAGCTCGGGGTGATGTCGTCGGTGCGCGCGGCGCTGGAGGCCCGATGGTGACGCGGCTCCTCACCCGATCGATCTGGTGCGGCTCGGTCGCCGTGGTCCTCACGCTTGTCGGCGTGCTGTCGGCCGTCGCGCTCGCGGCACCGCCGATCCCGATCACGGACCGCAAGTTCGATCACGACCGTCACGCAAGCGCGGCGCGCGCGTCGGGCAAGCAGGCCGCGTGTGCCGATTGCCACCGCTACGACGCCGGCGGCACGCTGCGGGGTGGCAAGGAACACGAGCGCTGCGCGGCCTGCCATACCTATCCGTCGTCGTGCACGACGCTGAAGCAGGGCGGTCCGAAGGGCCCGGCGCGGGTCTGCGAGATCTGCCACGTCGCCAAGCGCCGCGAGTGTCTGCCGACCGATCTGCCGCCGCCGCCGAAGACAGACTCGTTCATGGCGCGGTTCACCCACGGCAAGCACCTGACGCTCGGGCAGTCGATCGAGAAGGACTGCGCGCACTGCCATCGCCTGCAGGCGCCGGGAGGGAGAGCCGATTCCCCGAAGGCCGCCGCGCACAAGCTGTGCGCCGGCTGCCACAACCCGAACGGCGCGAAGCCGGCGATGGCCGAGTGCGCGACCTGCCACGTCGAGCCGACCGGCAAGACGTCGACAGGCTCGAGAGATCCGTTCCGGCTCGCGAGCTTCGATCACAAGGCGCACCACGGCGCGTCACGCCAGGCATCGTGCCTCGGGTGTCATGACAAGCTCGTCGGTGCCGGCGAGTCGGCGCTGCCACGCCCGTCGATGATGGGTTGCCTGAACAAGTGCCACGACGGCGACAAGGCGTTCTCCGCGGTCGGCACGAAGTGCACGCAGTGCCATCAAGGCAGTGGGCCCGCGGCGTCGACGCGTCCCGATGTCGTGTTCCTCCACGAGGCTCACGCGACGCGCGGCGTGAAGATCGCGAGCTGCGGGACCTGTCACACGCTCGAAGCGGATGGTCGCCTGCTGTCGCCCCTCGCGCGCAAGGATCACCAGCCGTGCGCGGCCTCGGGCTGTCACCAGAGCGAGTTCGCGAGCCGCGCGACGAAGATCTGCGGCGTCTGCCACGACGCCGTCGCCCCGTGGCAGAAGAACGCAGCACGCTCGCGGACGCCGGAGTCGCCCGAGTGGTTCGAGACGATCGATCACGCGTCGCACCTCGCCAAGATGGGCACCGCGAACGGCGCGTGTACGAGCTGTCACGGCGAGAAGATGGTCGCCGGACCCAAGCCGGGTGGCCACGACGGCTGCGCGGGCTGCCATGGCAAGGGTACGTCCCCAGCGATGACCCAGTGCGCCGCCTGTCACACGAGCACGCCGGCCGCGCGGCGGACAGCGTCGCCGTGGTCGGTTGCCGCGAAGTTCTCGCACCCCGCGCACGCGACTGATCCACGCTCGAAGAAGACCACGCCATGCCTCGACTGCCACGTCGGCGTGAAGACCGCGAAGACGCTGGCGACCATCAAGCCGCCGACGATGGCCGACTGCGATAGCGCCTGTCACAACGGTAAGGTGGCGTTCAAGACGACCGGCTTTGACTGCGCGCGCTGTCATGCGCCGCCGAAGGCGCGCGCCGGTGCGCCGACGGCGATGCTGGACCAGCCGATGGCCGACGAGCTGACGCCCGACGGAGCCGGGCGATGACGCGCGGCGTGCTGCTCGTGCTCGCGTGTACGATCGTGTCGAGCGTCGTGCTCGCGCAGACCGCGGTGGCGCCCGGCCCGGGCGAGCCCAAGCACTTCCTGCACGCCGATCACGCAAAGCGTGGCGTCGACGTCGGCACCTGCGAGACCTGCCACCGCGTCGATGCGAGCGGCCCGAGCGACAAGATCCTCGCGCCCGCCGCGCAGGGGCACGCGCCGTGCCTGCAGGCGCAGTGTCACGCGTCGGACTTCCTCGCGGTTGGCACCTCGGAGAAGACCCGCAAGGCCGGCGCGGCATTCGACAAGGCGAGCGCGTTCTGCCGCGGCTGCCACGAGAAGGTGCCGTGGCCGTGGAAGCAGGCAACGACCCGCGTGCTGCCGAGCTTCACCGCGTCGCGCGAGTACCACGTCGAGCTCGATCACCTCGCACATGCAGTGAAGGCGAACGACAAGGGCACGAGCTGCCGCGGCTGCCACGTCGTCGACAACACGTCGTTCGCGCTCGTCGTCGGTGCACCCGGGCACGCGCAGTGCGTGGGCTGCCACAACGCGAAGGACTTCAAAGATTTCACGATGGGGCAGTGCGGGCTGTGTCATCAGGCGCCGTCGCGCGACGCGTACTTCAAGCAGCAGCTCACCGAGCGCGGCATCTCGAAGCGCCCGAGTCGGCCGGCGACCCGCGTGCGCGCGTGCGGCGGTGAGGTCCACACCCAGCTCGCGAAGAAGAACCCGAAGACGCCGTGCTTCAAGCACGAGCGCATCGAGCACCGCACCGAGACCGGCAAGGCCGACGGCGCACCACTGCAATGCGCGAAGTGCCATTACCTCGTCGCCGACAAGGCCCTCGGTAAGAACTACCAGTCTCTCGTCGATCTCCGCGTGAGGCCGATCATCGACAACAACAAGGATCGCCAGCACGCTTCGTGCGGTCGGTCGGGCTGCCACCACGAGAGCCAGGTGAAGGCCACCACGTGCGCCGAGTCTTTCTGCCACGCCGACGTCTCGGTGTACTGACCATGCAGACCCTTGCCCGAACCTTCTGTTCCTTCGTGATCGTCGCCTGCGTCGCCGCATGTCTGGGCGCATGCTCGGCGAAGGTGACCGCGGTCGACGATGACTTCGCGTTCGACGGCACGTGCGTCAACTGCCACGCCGGACTGTCGGCGGGGCACGTCCACGGCAACTACAAGCTGCGCTGCGTCGACTGTCACGGCGGCAACGATGGCGTCGTCGTGCCCGCGGATGCCGCGAGCAACATGCTCGTGTTCCGCGATCAGGGGCTGCTCAAGCAGGCGCACGTCGTTCCCAAGGCCAGGCTCGCGCGGTTCTTCTACGCGAACGGGATCGACGACGACAACGACGGCACGATCGACGAGGGGCCCGAGATCGTCGGCACCACGGTCGTCGATTTCGGCGAGAGCTTCGAGCCGCAGCTCCACGGCGAGGGCGCGGGCGAGTTCTTCGATACCGAGCTATCGCGCGACCTCAACTACACGCGCTTCCTCAACCCGGGCGATCTCCGGGTCGCGACGATCGGCTGTGGCGGCGCGAACCGTGCAGCGGGCGAGAGCGGCGGCGCCTGTCACCAGCAGTCGATCGACATCGTCCGCCGCAGCATCATGGTGAACCAGTCCGCGGTCATCAATGGCGCGTACTATGGCAACGAGAGCTGGCGCGGCGACTTCCAGGCGGCGCGCGGCAACGAGCCCGATCCACGCGCCGGCGGCTTCGGCTACACGCTCGACTACCAGGGCGTCGACCAGTGCATCACCGCGGCGCCTGCAGGCGACCCGGCCGGTGGCCGGGCGCAGCCGTCGTTCAACAGCAGCTGCCTCGAGGCCCGCGCGGCGCTCCAGGATCCGGCCGTCGCGGCGAACGCGCCTGGCAACGCGGGCCTTCCGGCGTGGGAGATCGCACAGGGCGATCTGATGCCCGTGCTGGCGACCACCGAGGCGAACACGATCACCCATGTCGGTGCAGGCAATTCGCTGCTGCCGTGGGGCGGCAATCTCAGGACAGGCGACGTCGTCGACGTGATGAAGCCGGTCCCGAACGAGGAGCTCGCGCCCGGTGTACCCGATCCGGTCGACGTCATCCTGCGCACGTTCCGCGCCTACTACCCGCTGAACTATCCAGGGTCGACGACGAACTTCGACTTCACGTTCGGCACGTCGATCCTGCCGGAGATCGCGCGGTTCAAGACCGCGAACGCGTATGGCCGCGGTCACTCGTCGGGGTGCACGGCCTGTCACGCGCCGTACGCCTACGATGGCTCGCGGCAGCCGACGCGGGTCCGCCAGGATGACGGCTCCTACCTCGACGTCGTCGATCCGACGACCAAGCACCGCGAGTTCAACGCCACCCAGGATCGTGGACCGATCGCAGGACGCGACCGCCTGATCGGCCGTGCGGTGACCGTCCAGCAGCAGCTCGAGACCGGTCGCGCGCAGCAGAAGACGTACTCGCAGAACCACGCGATGACGACGAAGATCGACACCGACGCGTGCGGGCTCTGCCACGGCTTCGTGACCCGCATCAACCTCGCGTACCAGGGCATGGCCGAGGAGGAGCAGCGCGACCAGCTCGCGCGCCGCAAGCCGATCGAGTTCACGACGCCCGCCCCCGGCAACACCGCCGTGCGCATCGTCGACTCGTGGGTCCGCGAGGACAACGCCAGCGGTCAGCCCGTGGTCGTCATCCCCGAG
>JBKJUF010000478.1:0-2936 GCA_046590445.1 Kofleriaceae bacterium | reverse complement strand
CTCGCCGAGCCAGCTCGCCGGATCGCGCGCGGCCGCATCGTGCGCTGATTGCTGTGCGGCACGCAGCAACGCCTCGCGGAGCTCGCGAAGCTCGACGGTCAGGTTCGCGGTCCCGGTGCCATTGCCGAGCGTCGATCGGATCGCGCCGAGCTCGGTGCCGAGATCGGTCGCCAGCCCCGAGATCGTGCCGACCAGCTTGGTGACCGGATCGGCATCGCCGCCGCCCATCCGGCGCTGGCGCACGAACTCGAGCTTGATCTCGCCCCATCGCTGCGCCTGCTGCGGCGTCAGCTTGCTGCGCAGCTCGCCGAGCTTGAGGAGGTTCTGCTCGGCGGCGGTCGTCAGCGTCTGCGACTCGCCCTGGTAGTGATCGTCGACGAGGCGATCGAGCTCGGCAGGTGTCATCGCCGATACCACCTTCTCGGCGATCTTGTTCATGTTGCGATAGCTGCCCTGCAACTTGAACGGCGGCTCGGTGCGGAACGCGTCGGCCTGGCCCGCCGACCGGATGTACTCCTGGTTGACCTTGAGCAGCGTCTCTTGCGCGACGAACAGGTGGCGGATCACCGCGAGGATCTCCTCGAGCTCGACACCGGCGTAGCCGTGCGACAGCTCGGTCGTCGGGATCGGCTCGCCCTTCGCCATGCGGATGATCTTGTGGACGTCGCCGAGCTCGCGGGTGGCGAGCGGCGCGAGCGTCGGGCTCGACGTCAGCGCGTTCTCGAGGAACGACAGCGCGAACGCGTCGGTCTTGCCGCTCAGCACGTCGCCGAGGTTGTAGACATCGGCGCGGTTCGCGAGCATGTCGGGAATCTTGAATTGCTCGCCGCTCTCGGTGTACGGGTTGCCGGCCATCACGACACAGAACTTCTTGCCGCGCAGGTCGTACGTCCGGGTGCGGCCGCGCCACACGCCCTCGATCTTGCGTTGCGCGTCGCACAGCGAGATGAACTTCTGGGGCAGCTCGGGCGAGGTGTGCTGGATGTCGTCGAGGTAGGGCATCACGTTCGTGCCCATCTCGAGCGCGAGGCTGACCTTCTCGATCTCCTGGCGCGAGGTCGCGTTCGGCGCCTCCGCGGGATCGAGCGACGTGACCGCGTGTCCGAGCGCCGGACCGTTGACCTTGACGAACGCGAGGCCGAGCCGGGCCGCGACGTACTCCATCAGCGTGGTCTTGCCGTACCCGGGCGGCGAGATCAGCAGCAGCATGCCCATCTGATCGGTGCGCTTCGCCGCGCCGGCCGCGCCGAGCTGCTTTGCGAGGTTGGCACCGCACAGCGGCAGGTAGACCTGATCGATCAGCTGGTTGCGGACGAACGACGACATCACCCGCGGCCTCAGCTCGTCGAGGCGGAGCCGGCGCCGCTCGCGCTCGACGATCTCGGCGCGCAGCGTGCGGTACGCACGGAAGGCCGGCACGATGTCGCGGCGAAACCGCTCGAGCCGCGTCGTCAGCTCGTCGAGCCGCAGGGGTAGGGCGCGGTCCGTGATCCGCGGGTGGCGACCGAGCAGGCCGGTGACGCTGGTATCGACGACCGCGCTCGATCGGTCGCGCGACAAACCGGGCGTCGCGAGGTACGCGGCTGCCTCGATCGCGGCAGGTGCGAGCTCGGGCTTGCGCGCGACGATGCCGTCGACCCACGCGCGGGCGAGCAGCAGGGCAGCACCGGGTGCGCCTGCGAAGGCGCGGGTGTCGTCGTCGAACGCGATCCGCGCGGCGCGCGCATCGAGCTCGAGATGCAGGGCATCCGCGATCGCGACCGCCGCGCCGCTGACGACGAACCGTGGATCCGAGATCGCGAGCTCGCGCACGAGGTAGGTCGCGGCGAGGTCCGCGTCGGTCAGCACGAGGCCCGCGGCCATCAGCGCCGGGTCGCGTTCGACGAACTGGCGGATCGCCGCGCCGATCTCGACCGCGAGGTGCGTACGCGCGCCGCGATCTCCAAGCACGTCCGCGAGCCGCGCGAGGCTCTGCGCGGAGCGATGCCAGCGGCTGCGCGCGGTGGCGTCCTCGTTGGCGCTGCCCCAGAACACGATCGCCAGCGCGCGCGCGCTCGCCGGAAATGCGAGCAGCCCGGCGCCCTCGCGCATCGCAAGCAAGTGCTCGAGGATCTTCGCCGCGTCGTGATCGTGGACGCCGCGCTCGTAGCCCTCGTCGTAGCGCTCCTGCGCGATCTGGCGCAGCACCACCTCGAGCGTGCCGGCCCGCAGCGCGTCGTAGAGCGCCGCGATCGTCAGCGCCCCGGTGCCCGCTTCTGCATCCGCGAGCACCGACGCCGCGAGGTACTCGGCGCGGTAGACCTCGGGCGACTCGCTCGGCAGATCCTGGTGCCACAGGTGGCGCGCCTGCACGAGCCGCGCGTCGTCGATCGCCTCGTAGAAGTCGGTGCCGGCGAGGTGGACGGCCAGGCCGTCGTCGTGCGGCACGATCATCAGCTCGAGCGGCTGGGTGTTGACGGTGAAGCGATGGGTGCCGAAGCGGATCAGCTCGCCGCCGCCCTCGAAGAGATCCGCGCGATCGCGCTGGCCGCGGAGTGCGTCCTGGCGGGCCGTCTTGAGCCGCGCCTCGAGCTCGTCGGCCTTGACGGTGTCGCCGAGGGTCCCCATCTCCGCCACGATGTCGCGGAGCTTCTGGACCATCGCGTCGGACGCGAAGTACGCGTTCACCTCGTCGGACGTCGCGAGTGACGCCGCCCGCCGCGCGACGCCGTCGAGGATCCGCGCCGCCGCCTTCTGCAGATTCGCTGCGCGCCGCTGACGCTCGGCCGCGAGCAGTTGCTTGCGCGCACCGACCGCGTCGACGATCTCCTCGCGCTTGGTCGCGAGCTCCGCGGTCAGCTCGTCGATGTCGGCAAACCGGCCCTCGAGCTCTTCGAGCTGGACGAGCAGCCGGGTCAGCTCCTGATCACAGCGCTCGGGCGTGTCGCACTGCGCGA
>JBKJUF010000340.1:0-9983 GCA_046590445.1 Kofleriaceae bacterium | reverse complement strand
GGCAACCGCGAAGCTCGAGGCCGCGCGCGTCGCGATCGCGGCGAACAAGCAGAAGTTTGCGGACGCCGCGAAACAGCTCGCGACCACCGACGCCGAGAAGGCGAACGGCGGCGATGTTGGCTGGCGCAGCGTCGAGAACGCACAGCTCGGCGACAAGGCCGTCAACGACGCGGTCAAGGCGCTGAAGCCCGGCGAGATGACGCCGGTGATCACGACCGACAATGGTGCCTATCTCGTGATGGCCGAGGCCGCACGCGAAGGCGATCTGACGTACGACCAGGTCAAGCACGAGATCGCCGCCGAGCTCGCTCGCACGGTGTGGAGCAAGGAAGCCGCGAAGCGCGCCGCGATCGCCGCGCTCGACGAGGCGCGTGCCGGCACCGGCAAGAACCTCGAGCAGATGTTCGAGAAGGCGCCGGCGCAGACCGATGGCCCGAACCTCGACTTCCTCAACGATCCGAACATGAGCGAAGAGCAAAAGAAGCAGATCATCGAGCAGCTCCGCCAGCAGATGCAGGGCCGCCAGGGTCGGCTCGAATGGGAGTCCAAGGATGTCCCGGCCGCCTGGAAGGCCGATCCCGATGGCGGCGGTGGCAGCGCACCGGCCGCGGGCAGCGCGAAGCCTGCCGACAAGCCGGCCACGACGAGCGCCGGGAGCGCGACCCCGGCGAAGCCCGCCGGGAGCGCCGCGACGCCGGCCACGGCGACCGCGCCGGTGACACCGACCCCGACGCCGACCACCACGACGCCGACGACCACGCCCGCTCCCGGCGATGCCGCGTCGCCGGTCGTGACCACGCTCCCGCCCGTCGAGCCGAGCAAGGACGTGCTGCCTGCGTTCGCCCCGGTGAGCAAGCCCAGGGTCCAGAGCGAGCCACCGACGCCGCGCAAGAGCCCGCTGCCGGGCCTGAGCAAGGAGCTGACATCGGTCCTGTTCGACGAGCTGTCCGCGGGCATGCTCGCGAAGCGCGTCTACGAGGCCGACAACACCTACGTGCTCGTGCAGGTGACCGCCAAGGGCCAGGCCAAGGTCGAGGACTTCGACAAGGAAGCCGATCGCTACATGTCGCGGCTGCAGACGGTGCGCAGCTACACGCTCGTCGAGGACTGGCTCGAGACGCGCTGCAAGCAGCTCGTGAAGGACAAGAAGATCGTCCCCGCCAAGGAGCTCGTGAGCGAGTCCGACGACAAGGGCAAGGCCGTGCCCCAGATCTATCAGCCGTGCATGTACGCAAACCAGTGGCTGACGGCGATGCTCCAGCACCTGCGGTGATCGCACCGTCGGCGGGCGTCGCGCCGTCGATGGACCCGCTGGCGCCCTGAAATTTCCCCGAAAATTGGATACGTTGGGATCGTGCTCGCGGGGGCAAGCCCTGGACCTCGGCGGCTTCCGTTCACCTTTCAGGCGAGCGGCGGCGTGGGCAAGCTCGTGCTCGCAGAGCTCGCGGTCGGCTCGCTGATAGTCGAGCGGCTCGAGCTCGAGGTCACCGATCTCGGTACCGATCCCGGCGTGACCGCGGCAGAGCGGTTCCAGCGCCGGCGCACGCGGCTGCGCGGGCTCGCGGTGCGGATGTCGAGCACGGCACTCGACGAGCGCATCGAGCAAGTGCGCCGGCCGCTCGCCGGGCTCGGCCTGACCCAGGTCAGCGCACGGATCAACGATGGCTACATCTCCGTGCGCGCACGCGCCGCCGACGGCCTCGCAGCCGCAGACCTCAGCTTCCGGATCCAGCTCGTCAGCGCGGGCGCCCACCTTCGCGCGCTCGGCACCACGGTACGCGTGCACGGTCATCTGCCGACGCCGGGACCGGTGATCGCGGATCGCATCCTCGGCGCGCTGCTCGGGGCAACCGATACGGCGGGCGTCGTCGAGCGTCCACACACACGCGGGCTCTGCGATGTCGAGATCGATCTCGTCGGTGCGCTGCTGTGGCAGTTGATGCCGCCGAGCGGCTGGCGGTTGCCGGCGGTCGCCGACATCGAGCTGACCAGCATCAAGCTCGGTCGGCATGGGATCGACATCGGCTACGGCCCGGTCGGCACCCGGAGCGGCGAGCACGGCGTCCGCCCCGACATGCAGCAGCTCGCAGCGGCGCATGACCTCATGCACTCGGTCGACCAGCACCTGCGCGACGGTCACCTCGAGGATGCAATGCGTGGCTATCGCGCGCTCCTCGCGTCGAACGGGCCGGACCAGCCGCTGCTCCTCGAGCGGATCCTCGCGATCGCGGCGGCGCGGCCTGCGTGGTTCTTCGACGGGCTCGAGCTGTCACGCCAGGCGCTCGGCCGCTGGCCGCAGTTTCCGGCGGCCCATGCCGCGCTCGCATCGATCACGCTCGCGCAGGGCGACGCGCGCGAGGCCGCGAGTCACCTGATGCAGATCGCGCAGCTCGCGAGTGCCGAAGGCGACGACGATCAGGCCGCGCTCGCCGCGCTCGCCGGTGCACGGCTGCTCCGCGTGCTCGAGCCCAAGGCCGCGACGCAGCTCTACCAGCTCGCGCTCGAGCACGATCCGAGCTCGTCGGAGGCGGCTGATTCGCTCGCCGATCGACTCGCCGACGAGCAAAGGTGGTCCGAGCTCGTGCGGCTCGTGCGCGCACGCGCGGCGAACACGACCGATCAGACCCGCGCGGTGCAGCTGCGCCTCCGGCTCGCGGACGTGTTCATGCACCAGCTCGACGATCCCGCCGGCGCGCAGCAGGAGCTCGCCGCCGCGCGCCAGATCGCGCCCGACGAGCCGACCGTCCACGAGATGACCGCGACGATCCTCGCATCCCGCGATCCATCCGCCGCGGTCGAGGCATGGCGCGAGGTCGCACGGCTCGCCGAGGCACGCGGCGATACCCGGACGTGCGGGCGCGCGTGGGCGACGCTCGGTGAGCTCCTCGCGAAGGGCGCGACCAGTGCCACCGAGATCACCGCCGAGGACGCGTGGCGACGCGCGCTCGAGCACGACGGGTTGCAGGTCGACGCGCTCGCCGGCCTCGCAAACGCCGCCGCCGCGCGGGGCGATCATGCAGCCGCGGCGAAGCTCTACGAGCGACTTCGCGGGCTCGGGCTGGCGCAGGTGATCGCCGCGCGTTACGAGCTGTCACTGGCGCGCTCGCTCGTAGCGCTGAACCGCGTCGACGACGCCCGCATCAGCCTGCGCCGCGCGACCCTCGCGGGTGGCGAGACCGCCGCCGAGGCCCACGCCGTGCTCGCCGGAATCGCCGAGGCCACCTCGGATCGCGATCACGCCGCGGCCGAGCTCGATACCGCGATCTCGTCGTTCGTCGATCTCGCGAACGAGGACGAGGCCCATGATGGCGACCGCCTCTACACGCGCGCGGCCGAGCTCGCGATCGCGCGGGCGACGCTGCTCGATCGCAACGGCCAGGCTTCGCTCGCATCGGCCGACTGGCAGCGCGCCCACGAGCTCGCGCACGATCACTCGCCGGCCCTCGCGCGTGACGCGGCGCGTACGATGCTCGGTCGCGCGGGCGACGACGCGCACGTCGAGCGACGCTGGATCGATGCCGTCCTCGCGACCCGGCCGCCGGCTCCCGAGCGCGCCGCCCTGCTCGTCCGGCGTGCAGACGTTCGGCGCCGCGAGCGCACGCCCGATCTCGCGGCCGCGCTCGCTGATCTACACGAGGCCCTCGCGCTGACCGAGGACGGCGGCGATACCGGTGACGGCCCCGGCACCGGCGGCACCGCAGATCCGCAGGACAACGATACCCGCCGTCGCGCCTACCAGCTCGAGGCCGAGCTCCTCGCGCAGAGTGGGGACCGTCGCGCCCGCGCGCAGGCCCTCGCGTCGCTCGCGAGGATGGCGGAGCGCGCCGCCGATCGCGTCGAGGTCGAGACCGCCGCGGCTGCCGCGTGGCTCGCCGCCGACGAGCCCGCCGCCGCGCTGCCCCACGGTGCGCGCGCGATGGACGGGTTGCGGCCGGACGTACCTGCGGTGCTCCGTCGCGAGGTCCTGGTGACGCTGGGCGAGGCCGCGTGGCGGCAGCGCTCGTGGGTTGACGTGATCCGTGCGTATCGCGGCCTGATCGAGGATCCCGGCGCCGAAGCGCCTCGGCTCGGCACGTTTCGCTACCGGCTCGCGGTCGCGGCCGATCGCAGCGGTGACTCGCCACTCGCGATCGCGACGCTCGAGCCGCTCGTCAGCGATCACGACCTCGCGCGCGGCGTCAGCGCCGAGCTGCGCGGCCAGGCGCTCCGGTTGTTCGCCGATCTCGCCGAGCGTGCGGGCGATCTCGCGGGCGCCGCCACCGCGCTCGAGAGCTTCGCGTCGCTCGCCGTCGATAGCTCGGCCAGCGCGCGCGCCGATGCGATCTATCGCGCGGGCGAGTTGTTCAGGCGCGCCGAGCGTGGCGACGACGCGATCCGTTGTCTCGAGTCCGCGCTGCGGATCTCCGAGATGCACCTGCCCGCGCTCGACGCGCTCGAGGCGGCGTGGCGCGAGCGCGGCGACTCCGAGCGAGTCTCGGTGATCCTCGGCCGTAAGGTCGCGGCGACCACCCGTCATCCGGCACGCCAGAAGCCGCTGCTGTCGCGGCTCGGCGATCTCCAGGCCCAGCTCGGCCGTCCCGATGTCGCGCTCGCGACCCACCAGCGCGCCCTCGAGATCGATCCGACGTGGCGACCCTCGCTGCGCTACGTGACGCACCAGCTCCGCGAGGCCGGCCAGCTCGTCGCCGCCGCTGGCGGGCTGGCGCAGCTCGCAGGTGATCTGCCGGGCGACAGCGGTGTCGATCTCGCGATCATCGCGCGCGAGCGTCAAGTCGCGGCAGCCGCGCTGGCCGAGCTCGTGACCACGCTCGATGATGCCCAGCTCGCCGCCGTGCGCGAGCTCGCGCTGCCTGCACTCGAGCGTGCGAGCCTCGACAGCCAGCCGCGAGGTCGCAGCTCGCACGCGAAGCTCCCCGTCAACGGCGCACGGACCGTGAGCCCAGAGCCGAGTGCGACGAACGATCATGGGAACGGGTCTGGGAACGGGTCGACAACCGATGCGACTGCGGCCGCGCCATCCGTCGAGGTCCCGACCGAGGTCGTCGCCGCGCTTGCCCGGCTCCGCGGTGAGACCTCGATGCCAAACCCACCCACCTCCGATCAGGACACCGCGAGCGGTCGTCTCGCGAACGCGCCGGGGACCGCGCTCAACCTGCGCGACGCCGCGATCCGCGCACGCGCGGCCGGCAAGCTCGACGATGCGCTCGCGACGCTCGAGACCGCGAACCACGTGAACCCCGGCGATCCTGCGCTGCTGCGCGAGCTCGTCGAGCTCGCGACCCAGCTCGCCGATCACGAGGCCGCGGCACGTCACCTCGCCGCCCTCGCCGAGCTCCAGACGGGCGCCGCACGCGGCAATGCCCAGCTCGAGCTCGCGGACATCTACTACGACCAGCTGGACCTCCCGCCCCGCGGCCGCGAGGCGATGCGAGCTGCTGCGGAGGCGTTTGGCAGCGGCGCCCGCCGCGACTCGACCTTGCGGATGCTCGCGTCGGAGGCGAGCGCGCACCTCGCGTGGGACATCACGGTGGAGGCGCTCGCCGCGATCGCGCCGGCGCGCCGCAACGCCAGTGACACCGCCGCGCTCGCGACCGCGCTCGTCCGGGCGGGCCGCGATGCCGAAGGGATGGCACTACTCGAGGAGGCCACGCAGACCGGGCAGTTCGATGACGGTGGCGAGCTCCTCGACCGGCTGCGCGGCAACGCCGAGCGCAAAGGCTGGCTCGCTCGCTCATTCGACGCCCGCGCACGCTCGGCAACGCCCGACGAGGCGGAGCAGCTGCGCGCCGAGGCCACCGAGATCCGGTCGTCGATCGGTGCCGAGCCCGAGACGATCGTCGACGAGCCCAGCCCGCCGCGGACCAAGACGGCCCCTGGTCTCGGTGCCGCCGAAAAGCCTCCTGCGATCCCGGTCGTGACATCTGTCGCGACACCTGTCGCGACAGAGGGGGGGGGCGGCCCGTTCGAGACCGAGGAACCGACGCCCGTACCGCGCGTCCAGACCCTCGGCCGGCTCAAGCTGATCTCGCTGCCGTCGCGGACGACGCCCCGTGAGATCACGTCGCGCGGCGATGCAGACGAGCGCGCCGCGGCTCCGCAGGCCGCGGTCGGTGATGGAGAAGACGACGGCGGCTGGCAATCCGTCCTCGATCCGGCGATCAAGTCCGGCAAGTCGGGTCCGGTCGCGGTCGACGATGCGGACACCGAGGTCGCCGAGAGCTTCGACGAGCCATCGGTGGTGGTCACCGGCACCGAGGACGAGACCGCCCGAGCGCTCGCCGCCGCGGCGGCATCGGCCGATCGCGATCGCTTGCTCGCCGCACGCCGCGAGAACCCCGACGACCCATCCATGCTGCTCGCGCTGCTCGCCCACCTCGGCGACCGCGAGCCCTCGCTGCGCCGCGAGGTGCTCGACGAGGCGTCACGCACGAGCACGGGAAGGGCGCTCGCGATCGCGCTGCACGAGCTCGCGCTGATCGCGCGCGGTGGCGGTGATGCACTCCGCGCCTCGACGTTGTGGGCGCGCGCGTACGAGATCGATCGAGGTCTGGCGACGGTGTGGATGCCGCTCGCGGACGCGCTCGCGGCCGCCGACGATCTCGACGCCGCGATCGAGCTCTACGAGAAGGTCGCCGCATCGAGCGAGTACGACGAAGCGCGCCGCGCGTTCGCGGCCGATCGCGCCAAGGTGCTCGGCCGCGATGACACCGTGGTGTCTGGCGAGATCCGGCCGCGCGGCCACGGCGAGCTCGCCCGCGCCCGCGAGCTGGCCGAGGCCGGGGACCTGCCGGCCGCCATCGACACCGCGCAGCGCGCCGCCGAGCGTGCGCCGCCAGGTGACTTCGCCGCACTCGAGCTTCTCGAGACGCTGTACCTCGAGCGTGGCGATGTCACGGCCGCGTCGGAGGCGATCGGGCGCCAGCTCGTCGCCATCGAGGATCCGGCGCACAAGGCGATCTTGTGGCGCCGCCGCGCGAAGATCTATCGCGGCGCGCTCAACCGCGACGCAGAGGCGTATCGCTGCCTCAAGGAAGCTCACGCGTGCTCCCCGGCGGATCCGGAGATCTCGTACCAGCTTCGCGTCGCAGCGATGGTGCGTGGCGAGTGGGCGCTCGCGGCCTCGCTGCTCTATCGCGAGATCGCGGCGGCCCACCACCCGCGCGAGCGCGGCGCACTACACCTCGAGCTCGCGCTGATCTACGAGGAGCGCCTCGACGATGACGCGCAGGCCCAGGTCAACTACGAGCAGGCCCTCACCTTCGATCCGTCGATCCCGGCCGCCAAGCTCCCGCTCGCGCAACGCTACGAGGCGATCGGTCGCCACGACGACGCGGCGAAGCTGTTCGAGGAAGCCGCGACCACGGTCCGCCCCGCGGATCGCGCGAAGCTGCTTGCCGCCGCTGCCAAGGCACGCGCCGCAGTCGCCGACGAGCCCGCAAAGCCGGAGATGGAGCGAGCCAGCGGACGCTGGCGAGCGGGGCGCGACGTCGCGCTCCAGCTCGAACGCGCCGAGGCTTCCGGCGATCTCGACCTCCAGCTCGACCTCGCACACCAGCTGTGGCGCCTCGAGCCGGGCCACCCAGTTGCGTTCCGCGTGCTCGCGAACGGGCACCGCGCCTCCGGGGATCTCGGCGCGCTCTCGGAGCTGACCGCGATCCGCGCCGCGAAGGCGTCGACCATCGACGAGCGCGCCGCGGCGTGGCTCGAGCTGGCGCGGCTCGCCGACGAGATCGGTGCGTTCGATCACGCCGCGCGCGCCTATGACCAGGCGCTCGTCGAGAACCCGACCCATGCCGGCGCACTCGATGCCCGCGGCGCGCTCGCGTTCCGGCTCGGCGACTACGCAGTCGCCGATCAGATCTATCGCAACGTCGCGGCCGGCGAGTCCGTGCTCGGCGCGGACGAGCTCGCGCTACGTCGGTCGATCATCGCCGAGAAGCTGCGGCGCGACAGCGAGGCCCTCGCGCTCGCCCAGGCCGCGCGCCTCCTCGCGCCCACCCGCCGCGACGTCGTGTGGCGCGTGCATGAGCTCGCGACCCGGATGGGCGAGCTCGACATCGCGCTCGACGCCGCGTGCGGTGCCCTGGATCTCGTCCCGCTCGACGATGACGAGGCCCAGATCGCGACGCACTTCACGGTCGTCGATCTGCTCCGCCAGGCCGGCAAGCTCGACGGTGCGATCGGCCAGCTCGACCGCGTGGTCCGCGAGCATCCGCTCCACGCGCACGCCCTCGAACAACTCGCGCAGCTTCACAGCGCGCGCGGCGACTGGACCGCTGCGACCCGCTACCTCTACCAGCTCGTCCCGCTCGCGGCGAACCCCGCGCAGCGCGCCGAACGGCTCTACCACCTCGGCGAGGCCGTGCTCGTGCACCTCGGTGATCCCGAGCGTGCCGATGACATCTTCCTGCGCGCATCCGATCTCGAGCCCAACCATCAACCGACGCTGCGGCGCCTGATCGACGTCTACTGGCGTGCCGACGATCCGGGCGCGGTCGTCGAGGTCGCGACCGAGCTCGGGACCGGTGGCGCACTCGTCGCGACCCCGGGTCCGACGCTGGCGCGTGCCCTGGTCGCGGCCGCACTCCTCGGAGACACCGCGCTCGCGCAAAGTCTCGGCACCGCGCTCGGTGACGATGTTGCCCGTGGTGTCGCCAGTGCACTCGGCGAGCTCGAGGCGCGCGATGGCCGGCTGCAGCTCGGCTCGGCCGCGACGGCGATCGGCGAGCTCGGCCGCCGTGGCGTCGTCGATGTCCACAAGATCCGCGCGGCCGCATCGGCGGCGGTCGTTGCCGCGCTCGCCAACCCGGGCTGAGCATCCGGCCGAATCAGCCACTCCGAGGTTCCCGCAAGCGATGATCTCTGACGAGTCCTCCGGCCGTAACTAGCCCCCTGCCCTGAGGTATTGACGGCAGTGTAAGGGTGATTACGTTGGCTCCGCCATGAAGCTCGACAAGCTCACCGTCAAGGCCCAGGAAGCCATCACCGCCGCGCGCGAGGTTGCCGTCCAGCACCACCACGCAGAGGTCGGTCCGGATCACCTGCTCGTCGCCCTGCTCGAACAGGAGAGCGGCGTGGTCCCGCGAATCCTCGCGAAGCTCGGTGCCGACGCGCAGGTGGTGCGCGCGGATCTCGATCGCGGGTTCGCCAAGCTGCCGCGCGCCCACGGGGCCGCACTCGACATCGATGCGAGCCGGGCCTTCAAGGACGTCTGGGCCGACGCCGTGCGCGAAGCCCACAACATGAAGGACGAGTACACCTCGACCGAACATCTATTGATGGCGCTCGCCGCCAGCAAGTCAAGCGCGGGCGACGCGCTGCGCAGCGCGGGCGCGACGAAGGAAGCGATCCTCGAGGCGCTGGTCTCGGTCCGCGGCAATCAGCGCGTCACCGATCAGGATCCCGAGGGAAAGTACGAGGCGCTCGAGAAGTACACCCGCGACCTCACGCGGCTCGCCCAGCAAGACAAGCTCGATCCGGTGATCGGCCGCGACGAGGAGATCCGCCGCACGATCCAGATCCTGTCGCGCCGCACCAAGAACAATCCGGTGCTCGTCGGTGAAGCGGGCGTCGGCAAGACGGCGGTCGTCGAGGGCATCGCCCAGCGCATGGCCTCGGGGGACGTGCCCGAGTCGCTGCGTGACAAGCGGATCTGCTCGCTCGATCTCGGCGCGCTGATCGCCGGCGCGAAGTACCGCGGCGAGTTCGAGGAGCGCCTGAAGGCCGTGCTGAAAGAGGTCGCCGATGCCAATGGCGCGGTGATCCTGTTCATCGACGAGCTTCACACGCTGGTCGGCGCAGGCGCTGCGGAAGGCGCGGCCGACGCGGCCAACCTGCTCAAGCCCGCTCTCTCGCGCGGCGAGCTGCGGTGCATCGGCGCGACCACGCTCGACGAGTACCGGAAGCACATCGAGAAGGACAAGGCGCTCGAGCGCCGGTTCCAGCCCGTGGTGATCGAGGAGCCCTCGGTGGAGAGCACGATC
>JBKJUF010000275.1:0-9380 GCA_046590445.1 Kofleriaceae bacterium | reverse complement strand
CGACGGATCTCGGGATCGGGCAGCGTCAGGCCGCGCGCCAGGACCTCGGTGTAGACGGCGACGCGCTCGGAGTGGCCACGCGTATACATGTCCGATTCTTCGAGCGCCTGCGCGAAGCCGGCGACCGTCTGCTGGAACATCTCCTCGAGCGACATGTTCGCGCGCGTCAGGCTGTCGTTCGAGTGACGCAGCTCGCCGTAGAGCCGCGCGTTGTCGATCGCGCTCGCCGCCCGAGACGCGAGGACGGAGAGCAGCTTGCGGTGCCCCTCGTCGAACTTCTTGCCGGACGTGTACGAGAACACGTTGAGGACGCCGACCGTCGTGCCGTGGACGGTCAGCGGCACCGCGATGAACGACGACAGCCCAGCGGGTGCGCTGTTCTCGGTGAAGAACCGCGCCGCCTTGAGGCCGTGCGCGAGGATCGGCACGCCCTGCGAGAACTGGTCGACGAGGAACCCGAACGCCGGCGAGGGCAGGCCGTTGCGCGGCGCACTGTCGGCGGCGACGACCTTGACGCGCTCCTCGTAGAGACCTGACGACGAGTCGCGGAGGTGGAGCGTCGCGACGTCAGCCTTGACTTCGTCGAGGGCCGCGCGAAGTACGACATCGAGGATGTGCTCGATGTCGTGCGACAGCGCGATCGCCTCGGAGACCTTGTAGATGGTGAGCGCCTCGCGGAGCCGGATGTTCTCGGCCTGCAAGCGCTGGCGATACAGCGCGCGTTCGACGACGTGGATCACCTCTTCGACCTTGAACGGCTTTAGCAGGTAGTCGTAGGCGCCCTTCTTCATCGCCTCGATCGCGGTCTCGACCGTGCCGAAACCCGTCATCAGGACGGTGAGCACGCCGAGCCGCTCCTGCTCGATCTTCTCGAGCAGCTGCAGCCCCGACAGCCGCGGCATCTTGAGGTCCGTGATCAGGAGATCGTACGGACGGAGCCGGAGCTCGGTCAGCGCCTTCTCGCCGTCCTCGACGGTGTGCACCGAGAAACCCTCGAGCGCGAGGAACTCGGCGAGGATCTCGCGGATGACGCGCTCGTCATCGACGACGAGGATCCGGGCGCCTTCGGTCGGCTCAGCCGACATCTACCGGGCCGAGATGGAGGGACCGGGATTCACTCCCGATCCCGGGCCCCGAGACCAGCAGATGGAGGGACCGGGATTCACTCCCGATCCCGGAGCAGACCTTCAAGAACCTGCGCCCGCCGTCGCCGACGTCTGCGCCATCGGATCGGGGAAATTGCTCCGCGTGCCGCTCGCCTGATCCGCCGCCGCCTGCTGCTTGAGCCAGGCCTCTCGGGCGTTCGCGGCGCGGCTCTTCTCGGAGTTCGCCTTGTCGCGCGCCGTGTTCGCGCGCTTCTGGCGCTCCGTCTCCTGGCGCGGGAACGAGTCATAGTTGACGCCCTTGGGCGCGACGTTGTTGGTCTTGCCGAGCTGCGCCTTCGCGAGCTCGTACTGCGCCTCGCGCCAGTACATGTTCTCGGCGGTGTAGCGCTGCTGCTTCTTGAGGTAGTTGCGATACGCCTCGTAGTACTTGAGGCGCGCGTCCGAGGCCTTCTTCGCGAACTCCGCATTCTTGAGGTCGCGCGATGCCGCGTTCATCTTGTTCGTGTCGTTCGACGCCTCGGCACTCTTCTTGTTCGAGAGCGCGGAGTCGATAGCGAGCTTCGCGGCCTTCTGATCGTTCTTCACGATGTTGAGTTGCTGCGTGACCTCGTTGAAGTCGGCGTCGGCCTTCGCGTTCTCCATCTTCGCGACCGACCAGTCGTTCTGCGTCGTAACGACCGACTGCTTCTGATCGAGCGGAATCTGGGCGATGTACATGTCGTCGTATCGCTTCGAGAGCGGCGTCGGACCGGAGTCCGACGAGCCGCCGCAGGCGGAGACCGCAACCATCACAGCGACCGCGAAGATCTTCGAGAGAGAGAGCATAGGTGGGCACGAGCCTACTACGCCCGCCAACGGCGAGCTACCATCCTGGGCCGATGACCGCGTTGCTCGCCGTCGATGTCGGAAACACGAATACCGTCCTTGGGGTATTTCGCGACGGCACCCTCGAGGCGCACTGGCGCATCCAGACGGTGGCCGCGCGGACCTCCGACGAGTACGCGGTGCTCCTCAAGACGCTGCTCGACATGCAGGGCGTGCCCTGGCGATCGATCGACGCCGGCATCATCTCCTCGGTCGTGCCGCCGGCGGTGTTTGGTTTGCAGCGCTTCTTCAAGCAGTACTGCGGTGGGCCGGCGCTCCTCGTCGGTCCCGGCATCAAGACCGGAATGCCGATCCTCTACGAGAATCCGCGCGAGGTCGGCGCCGATCGCATCGTCAATGCCGTCGCGGCCTACGAGGAGATCAAGGGCGGCTGCATCATCGTCGATTTCGGGACGGCCACCACGTGGGACGTCGTCAATCCAAAGGGTGAGTATCTCGGTGGCGCGATCGCGCCCGGCATCCAGATCAGCGCGGAGGCACTCTACGAGCACGCCGCGAAGCTGCCGCGCATCGAGCTCGCCCGTCCCGGCAAGGTCGTCGCGCGCAACACGATCGCATCGATGCAGGCCGGCCTCGTCTACGGCTATGCCGGCATGGTCGACGCGCTCGTCGAGCGGATCCGCGCCGAGGTCGACTATCCCGCGCGCTGCATCGCGACCGGTGGCCTCGCGCCGCTGATCGCCACCGAGACGCGGACCATCGAGGCGACCGATGATTTGTTGACGCTGAAGGGCCTCAAGATCCTCTATCAACGGAACGTCGTCACTCCGTGAGCCTTGCACCGCGACATCAACCACTGACCCGATCATGACGATCGATTACACCCCCCTCGACGTCTCGATGCTGTCGCCGGGTGCACAGCGCGCGCTCGGTCCTGGCCCGAGCAAGCTGATGGCCGCGCGCGGCATCATGCCGCTGCCACCGGCCGATCAGGTCGCGGTTCTCTACCAGCTCTCGATCGACGGCGACGCCTCGCTCGCGCAGGCCGCGAAGGCGACCGCGATCGGCATGCCCGAGAAGCTGCTGGGCGGCACGCTGATCGATCCGACACTCGATCCGCGGGTGCTCGACTTCTTCGCGAGCCTCCACTCCGAGAAGCCTGCGCTCTTCGACGCGATCGTGATGAACCCGTCGGCGGCCGATCAGACGGTGGCCATGCTCGCCGGCAAGGGCGGCGCGCGCGAGGTCGACGTGATCGCGCAGAACGAGCAGCGGCTGCTGCGCCATCCCGAGATCATCGCGGCCATGTACATGAACCGTCGCGCCCGGATGTCGACGATCGATCGCGTCGTCGAGCTCGCGGTGCGCAACCAGGTCCGCGTGCCCGGCCTCGCCGCCTGGGACGAGGTCGCACGCGCGCTGACCGGCGCTGCGCCGAGCACTCCCGAGAACGATGCGGTGTTCGCGGCGACTGCGGAGGCGCTGAGTGGCGACGACACGCCGCTGACGACCGGTGATGCCGAGCAGGTCGTGTCCGAGGAGGACGCGAACGCGGTGGTCGCCGTGCCCGAGGATGTGCCGATCTCGAAGATGACGGTGCCGAACAAGATCCGGCTCGCGCAGCTCGGTAACGCATTCGCCCGCAACGAGCTGATCCGTGACCCGATGCGGCTCGTCGCGATGGCGACGATCAAGTCACCAGGCGTGACCGACATCGAGGCGGCGCGCTACGCCGCCAACGCGAACCTCAGCGAAGACGTGATCCGCTACATCTCGCAGAAGCGCGAGTGGACCAAGGCGTACGGCGTCAAGGTCTCGCTCTGTCGCAACCCGAAGACGCCGATCGCCGAGGCGATGAAGCTGCTGCTGTTCCTGCGCCCGAAAGATCTGCAGAACCTCAGCAAGTCCAAGGGCGTTCCATCGGCGCTCGCGGCCCAGTGCCGCAAGCTGATGATGGCGCGCACCGGCGGCAGCAACAAGTGACCGACGCGCCGGCGCCGCCAGATCCAGGACCCGAAACGGAGCGAGCAAGCGAACCCTTGCAAGCGGGACCCGAAACGGAGCGAGCAAGCGAACGCTTGCAAGCGGGACTCGACCCCGGGTTCTTCGCGCGGATCGGGCTCGCGCTGTGGCGGCCGCGCTGGGCGCTCGCGATCGCGACGGATCGCCGGCACGCCGGGCGCTCGGGCACCGACCTCATCCTCGTGATGCTGATCGTGGTCATTGCGACCCAGCTGCGAGGGCTCGTCGGCGCGGTCTGGCTCGCGACCGATGTCTCGGGAAGCCTCGGCCTCAAGGCCGCGATCCAGCTGTTGACGCGCTCGCTCACCGTCGATCTCGCGTTCCTCGTGCTGGGCGCGCTGGTGCTGTGGGCGGGGGCAGGGGCGCGGCGTGACCTCGGCCGCGCCTTCGATCTCGCATGCGTCGCCGCGCTCCCACTCCTCGTCGTCGATCTCGTCGCGACCGCGATCGTGCGCGGCCTCGATCGCGTGGTGCCCACGCCACTCGGCTGGGTGCTCGCCGGGCTCTCGTTCGGCTGGGCGGGTGCGCTGCTCGCGCTCGGCTGGCGATCGGCCCGCACCACGGCAACCCCGCCACCACCACCGCGCGAGATCGTCCGCCCGGCACGCCGGATCGGGCTGGGCGTCGCCGCCGTCGCGCTCGTGGCGATCGTGTTTCATGTCGTCTGGATCGCGCGGCACCTCGATGCGATACGCCCGGTCGCGACCGGCCAGGCGGCTCCGGCGTTCGCGCTGCCGCGGATCGGCCCCGGTGGTAAGCTCGGCGACAGCCACGCACTCGCGGCCGGCAAGGTCACGGTGATCGACTTCTGGGCGACGTGGTGTCAGCCCTGCATCCGCGCGCTCCCCAAGCTCGAGCAGCTCGCGCGAGAGCGCCCTGACATCGAGGTCGTCACCATCAACCTCGACGATGCAGCTGCGGCGCGCACGCTGTTCGACCAGGCGGGCTACACGATGTTGCTGCTCGCGGACGACGACGCCACGAGCGAGCGCTACGGCGTGACGAACATCCCGCACACCGTCGTGGTCGATCAGCGCGGCGTCGTCCGTCATGTCGCGCGGGGCCGGACGTTCGACGTCAAGGTCCAGGTCGATCGTCTCGCGCCGGGCGGCTCCGCGGAGATCCGCAAGTAGTTATGGAGCGCGGACTCGTGCTACGACCGGTGCATGGCCAGCCTGGTCTGCGCCACGTGCCGCAAGTTGATACCGCCGGGGACCTCGGCCGTGCGCTGCACGGTGGCCTCGTGCAATACCGGTCGCTTGAAGCTCCGGTTCTGCAGCGTGACGTGCTGGCAGAAGCACGTCCCCACGGCGCGGCACCGTAAGGCGGCGTACGTGATCGAGGAGCGCGCGACCGAATCTCCAGGCGAGTAAGCCATCCTGGGCGAGTAAGACGCTCTGGCCCGCAGGGGATTCCTCGCGCGTGAGGTGTTTTCCATCGGCGCTGCGCGCCGACAGAAAAGCGATCCTTCGCGCTCGTCAATTTTGCGAAGAGTTTCGCGCGCATGTTATTTTTCGGGCGTGCGTCTGGGGACCTGCATCGCGCTCGAGCTCGCCATCGCCGCGAGTGCCGTCGGCGGCGTGTGGCTCGGGGTCGATCGGGCCGCCGAGCTCGCGGGTCCGTACCTCGTCACTCCAGAGGCGGAGGCCGCGACGCACTTCGCACCGCAACGCCTGCCGCGCTCCGAGCTCCAGGTCACGTACACCGCATCGCGATCGATCTTCGGTGCGTCCGATGACGAGCTGCTCGCCCCACTCGGCGAGGCCAAGGTCACCCGGATCAAGCTGAACCGCGGCGGCACCTCGTTGTCGTTGCGGCTCGACTTCGCGAACGGCACGCGCGCGTCGTTCAAGCCCGAGCAGACGTTCCCGCAATCCGATCCGCGGCGCGAGATCGCCGCGTACCGCATCGACCGCCTGCTCGGAATCGGCCACGTGCCACCCGCGAAGTCGACCGCGATCCCGCTCGCCGATCTGATCGCGGCCGCCGAGCCGCAGCACCGCACGTACGTGATCGAGCGGCTCGGCGACGCGATCGTGCGCGCCGGTACGGTCTACGGCGAGCTGTCGTGGTGGGTCCCGGAGATCAAGGTCGCGAAGCTCGGGCGGCTCACTGTCGACGAGCGTGAGGGGCGCGATCTGTGGACTTCATTGCTGCAGGTCGGCGCGCAGATCCCCGCCGAGTGGCGGCCACTCGTCGAGCAACTCGCGACCGTCGTCGTGTTCGATGTGCTGATCGACAACGCCGACCGCTGGAGCGGCGCGAACGCGGTGATGTCGCCTGACGGCAAGCTCCTCTACTTCATGGACAACACGCTGTCGTTCTCGCGCTATCGGTTCGGGCACGAGATCCCGAACAACGCGATGCGCCGCATCCAGGTGTTCCCGCGCGCGTTGATCACGCGGCTGCGCGGGCTGACCGAGGAGACCCTGGTTCGCGTGCTCGACATGGGCGAGGACACCCGGCTCGGAGCGCTGCTGTCCGCCGAGGAGATCCGCGCGATCATCGCGCGACGAGACAACATCCTCGTGCACGTCGATCGGCTGATCGCGGAGTTCGGGGAAGACGCGGTGCTGGCCCTACCATGACGATGACGAGCTGTCCGACATGCCAGAAGCCCGTCGACTCGCTTCGCGCGCGCAACGTCGGTGTCCGCGATGGCAAGGTGGTCGCGTACTGCAGCCGCGAGTGCGCTGCCGCCGCGGAATCGCGCCCGATCCAGCTTCCTCGTCGCCCGCCGCCCGCGGGCACGCCGCACTCCGCGGATGACCTCGATTCCGGTCCGGTGATCGAGATCATCCACGAGCCCGCGTCGGGCGTGGTGACCAGCGCGCGCGACGAACGCGCGGATTCCAAGCCAGTGCGCGGCGACTCGTCGGGCGGCAAGGGCTCGGCAATCGGCTCGGGCGGCATGGACTCCGCCGTCGCCTCGGGCGAGCTCGGCGGCTCGAAACGCGCGCGCTCGCAGCCCTCGGGCCGTCACCTGACGCGCGAGCGCAAGGACAGCACCGAGTCCAAGGCGGGATGGGACTGGCTCGACGAGGAACCCGCGGATCACACGCGATCGCGCACGGCCACCGGTTCGCGAGCGGGGACCGAGATCGGGCGTGGTGGCAAGACGTTCGTGCTGCTGCTGCTTGGTTTTCTGCTGCTCGGTGCCGCGGCGTTCGGCGTCTATTACCTCGTGCTGCGTGACGCGCCGCCGAAGGAGCGCGAGATCGTGACGCCGGTCGGGGCCGGATCGACCGCCGCCGCGATCGATGCCGCGACCGCCGTCGACGCTGGCCCGCCGCCGATCACCAAGGAGACTGCGCTCGCGAGCGCGATCGCGCTGCTCCGCACGTCCGTCGCCGAGAGTCTGCCCCGCGTCCAGCGGCTTGCTGCGGGTGCGCTCGGCCGGACGGGTGATCCCGAGGCGATCACCACGCTCGCGCAGGCCGTGATCCAGGAGAGAGTCCCGGCGGCGCGGTTCCTCCTCGCTTACCAGCTCGCGCGCGCCGGCGACAAGCGCGGCATCGATGCCCTCGTCGCGGGGCTCGGTTCTCCCACGCGCGGCGACAAGCTCGACGCCGCGACCCGGCTCGCCCAGCTCGGCGATGACCGCGCGAAGCCGTTGTTGACGAGCCTCCTCGGGATCTCGCAGCACCGGCTGCGTGCCGCCGAGGAGCTGTGGCGACTCAAGGATCCGGCAGCGGAGAAGGCGCTCGACCAGATCCGCACCGATCCCAAGGCCGGCATCGACGAGAAGGCGACGGCAACGCTCGCCCTCCTGCGCGGTGGCCGGCGCGAGCTCGCCGGCGAGGTGCGCGCGCTGCTCGAGAACGATTCGTGGAAGGCGTTCGCCGCGTACGCGCTCGCCGAGATCAAGGACGAGGCGGCACGGCCGGTCCTCCTCGAGCAGGTCCGCAAGGGCGTCGGCGTCCGCGTGCGCGCGGCGTACGCCCTCCACCGCCTCGATCCCGAGCCGCCACCCGAGCTGATGGCGCCGCTCGTCGACGGGCTCGCGAGCAAGAAGGACCAGGAGCAGATCATGGCAGCCGAGGCGATCCTCGTGCTCGCCGGCGATCCGCAGTGGGCGAAGTACCCTTGACGTCGCCGTCGCGCATCGTCCGCAACCTTCGCCTGTTCTACGCGTTCCGCCTGCTGGCGACGAGCTACCTGTTCGTCCCGATCTTCATGCTGGTGCAGGCCGATCGCGGGCTGTCGTTCTTCGACCGGCTCGCGCTCGGCGGCATCTACAGCGCCGTGATCATCATCGTCGAGGTGCCGACCGGCGTGTTCGCCGATCGAGTCGGCCGCCGGCGCTCGATGATCGGCGGGGCACTCGCGATGGTCGCGTCGTGCCTGCTCGCGGCGCGCGCCGATGGCTTCGCCGAGTTCGCGGTCGCCGAGTCGCTTGCCGCGCTGTCGATGGCGCTGTGCTCGGGCGCCGACTCCGCGTACCTCTACGACCTCCTCGCCGCGCACGATCGCACCGCCGAGTATCCTCGCCGCGAGTCGACGGCGAGTGCCTGGCACTTGCTCGGCTGCGCGCTCGCGTTTGCCGGTGGCGGCCTGCTCGCCGAGATCCAGCTCGCGTTGCCTTACTTGGTGACCGCCGGCGTCGCGGCTGCAGCCGCGGTGACCGCGGTGCTCCTCGACGAGGATCCGCGCGTCGCGGCGGCGCGCCCGACCCGATCCGCAACCCGCGCCTCCGCACTCGGCACCTGGTGGCACGCAACCGTCGGTGCGATCGCGGAGGTCGCACGCAATGGCCGGCTCGCCTGGCTCGTCGGTTACTCCGCGGTGGTGTTCGCGCTGCTGCGCGCGACGATCTACGTCTACCAGCCGTACCTCGCGGAGCGTGGCCTCGGCCTCGTCGCGATCGGCCTCTTGTTCGCCGGCGTCTACCTCGTCGCCTCGGTCGTCGCGTTCCACACGCACCAGCTGCGCGCGTGGCTCGGCGACGATCGCCTGCTCTGGGGCTTGCTCGGCGTGCTCGCCGCGAGCTTCGTGGGGCTCGCGAGCGCCGGCAGCGGGCCATGGATGCTCGGCCTTCTGCTGGTTCAGGCCGTCGCGAACGGCGTGTACTCGCCGCTGACCAAGCCGTTGCTCAATCACGAGATCGCGGATTCGCGCAGCCGCGCCGCGGTGCTGTCCGTCGAATCGATGGCGCGCCGCGCTGCGATCGGTCTGTTCGCGCCGCTCGTCGGGCTCTATGGCCAGACCGACGTGATGCTGCTGTGCGGGATGGTCGGGCTCGGCGGCCTCGTGGTCCTCGCGGTCGCCCACGTTCGCATACGGCCGGCGCTCGAGCGCGCGGAAGTCTCGGAATCCGCTGCGGAAACCTAGAGATTGACAGGGCGGGGCCAGCACATCAGAGTGCCCGCTTCGCCATGGCAACTCGACGTCCACCCGCGGCAGCTGCGCCGGCCGACCAGCGTGGGC
>JBKJUF010000323.1:0-4042 GCA_046590445.1 Kofleriaceae bacterium | reverse complement strand
TGCAGGCCTTCGATGCCGCCGTGCCGCCGCTGATCGTCGCGCACGGTGGTGAAGGAAGCGGACGCGTGACGCTGCTGACGCACGCGGCGGCGCGTTGCGGGCTCGGCGTGCTCCGCGTGAAGGCCGGCGAGCTCGCGCGCGATGGCGCCCAGCTCGCGCGGCAGCTGCGCGCGATCGCGCGCGAGTGCGCGTTGTTCGGAGTGGTGCCGCTGCTCGCGGACGTGGACCGGATGGGCGACGAGTCGATGCTCATCGTCGATCGCGAGCTGCTGCGAAGGATCGCCGGGCCGGTCCTGAGCACGGTGAGCGACCGCCAACGGTGGAGGCTTGGTCGACCGGTGGTGACACATCGACTCGACGCGCCGCGCATCGATGCCCGCACGGCGATCTGGCGCAAGGCGCTGCCGGGTTGTGAGCACCAGGTGATCGAGGACGCGGCGGCTCGCTACGCGGCGACGCCGGGGACGATCCGCGCTGCCGCAGCCGCGGCGATCGCGCGCCACGGCGGAAGTGCGGCGCGGGTCCGCACCGAAGACGTTCACGAAGGGCTGCGCGCGCACCTCGACGAGTCCCTCGCAGACCTCGCGACCCGCGTGCGGTGCACGCAGACCTGGAAGGACCTCGTGCTGCCGTCAGATCAATACGAGCAGATCGTCGAGCTGGTCGCTCGCGTCCGCCACCGTCGCCAGGTGCTCGAGGAGTGGGGCTTCGCCGACAAGGTCGGGCGTGGGCTCGGGTTGGCGGCGCTGATGTCGGGGCCGCCAGGTACCGGCAAGACGATGGTCGCCGGACTGATCGCCCGCGAGCTCGGTCTCGATCTCTATCAAGTCGATCTGTCGCGCATCGTCTCGAAGTACATCGGCGAGACCGAGAAGAACCTGGCGCGGGTGTTCGACGCTGCGGAGTCGGGGCACGCGATTCTGCTGTTCGACGAAGCGGAGTCGTTGTTCGCGAAGCGCTCGGACGTGAAGTCCTCGAACGATCGCTACGCGAACCTCGAGGTCAATTTTCTCTTGCAGCGAATCGAGCAGTTCGCCGGCATCTCGCTGCTGACCACGAACCACGAGCGAGCCATCGACGAGGCCTTTCGCCGTCGTCTCGCGATCCACGTGCGGTTCCCGACGCCCGACGAGGACCAGCGAGCGCTCCTGTGGCGTGCGATGCTGCCGGCGCGAGCGCAGGTCGCCGATGACATCGACTTCAGCGAGCTCGCGAACGAGTACGCGATGACCGGTGGCTACATCAAGAATGCGGCGCTCCGTGCCGCGTACCTGGCCGCCAACGAGCGGTCGTCGATCACGATGGCATGCCTGTCGCGCGCGGCCCGCGCGGAGTACGAGGCGATGGGCAAGCTCGCGTTCGACGCGGCGGCGTGAGCTTTCACGAGGCTGGTGAAAGCGTCACGCCGAACGCCCCGCTTCACGCCGGCCCGAGATCGAGCGAGCCAGCGGGGTCGATGGCAGGTGGAGCGCGAGCTGGTGCGCGCAGTGTGAAATAATCGTGCCGGGCTGCCGTGAGTGATCCCAAAGATGACGTGACCGGAGACCTCGGCGCCTACCGCGCCAAGCGGGTCGCGGGCGTGACGCCGGAACCGATGGCCAGCACGCCCGTGGCCGGGCGCGGCCCGCGGATGTTCGTGGTGCACCAGCACGACGCCACCCGGATGCACTGGGACCTCCGCCTCGAGATCGATGGCGTCCTGTGCTCGTGGGCGGTGCCGAAGGAGCCGTCGATGGATCCCGACGACAAGCGGCTCGCGGTCAAGGTCGAGAACCATCCGCTCGAGTACGTGCACTTCGAGGCGGTGATTCCGGACGGTAACTACGGGGCGGGCCCGATGATCGCCTGGGACCGCGGGCTGTTCCGGCCGCTCGTCGATCCTGCGCAGGGCATGCTCGACGGCGAGATCAAGTTCGAGCTCTACGGCTACAAGCTGCGGGGTGGGTTCACGCTCGTTCACACCGGCAAGGGCAAGCGCGGGCGGCAGTCGGGGCGCGGGTCGAATGACTGGCTGCTCATCAAGAAGCGCGACGAGCCGGCCGAGCAGTACCTCGCGACCGGGCAGCCGCTGTCGCCGGCCTCGGTGCTGTCGGGGCTCACGATCGACGACCTCGCGGCGGGCGCGCCCGAGCACCAGCGCGTGCTCGCCGAGATCGCCGAGCTCGCGCCGCCGCGCCGCGCGGTCGTACCCGGCTCGTTCGAGCCGATGCTGTGTCACACCGCCGACGCGCCATTCTCGTCGGACGAATGGGTCTTCGAGCTCAAGTACGACGGCTTCCGCATGGTCGCGTTCGGGGGCGCGGGCCAGGCGACGCTGCGTTACCGGTCGTCACAGGATCCGACGAACCGTTACCCCGAGATCACGAGCGCGGTGCGCGCGCTGCCGCTGCCGGGCCTCGTGCTCGACGGCGAGATCGTGATGTTCGACGACGAGGGCAAGCCCGACTTCCACAAGCTGTCGTTCCGCGGTCAGCTGCACAAGACCTCCGAGGTGCAGCGCGCCGCTCTCGCCTCGCCCGTCAGCTACGTCGTGTTCGATCTGCTGGCCGTCGGTGGCTTCGATCTGCGCGGCCTGCCGCTGCTCGTGCGCAAGCGCTTCCTCCAGCGGATCCTCCCGGCCGTCGGGCCGCTGCGCTACGCCGACCACATCCCGGCGCAGGGCGAGGCGCTGCTCGCGCAGGTCGTCGCGCGCGGGCTCGAGGGCGTGGTCGCGAAGAAGGCGAATTCGCCGTATCGCTCGAGTCGCTCCAGGGACTGGCTCAAGATCAAGTCCGATCCGGAGGCCGACTTCGCGGTCTGCGGCTACACGCCGCCGAAGGGGTCGCGCGCGGGCATCGGCGCGCTGCACCTCTGTGTGTGGGTGGACGAGCGCTGGCGGTGGGCCGGCAAGGTCGGCTCGGGCTTCGACGACAAGCAGCTCGTCGAGCTCAAGCGCGTGCTCGACGGCAAGCCGGCGTGGAAGCCGACGTTCCCGCGGCCGGAGGCGAGCGGCGATGCGCGGTGGATCGAGCCCGAGCTCGTCGTCCAGGTCCGCTATCGCGAGTGGCCGGCCGACTCGTCGCTGCGGTTCCCGGTGTTCGAGCGGATGCGCCCCGACAAGCAGCCGAAGGACTGCGGGATGCCCGTGCGCCACACCGGCGAGCTCGTCCCCGGCGACGGCGAGGCCGACACCGCGGCGGCGTTCGTCGCCCCGGGCCTCGAGGAGCCCGCGGTGATGACCGGCGCGGTGCCCGGACGCGCCACCGGCGACGACACCGGTCCGCTGCCCCGCGAGCCGCTCGAGGAGGCGCTCGAGATCGATGCGTCGGTGCGCGAGCTGCGGCTGACGCGCCTGCACAAGGTGTTCTGGAAGGACGATCAGATCACCAAGGGCGATCTCATCGAGTACTACCGCGCAGTCGCGCCGCACATGCTGCCGTATCTCAAGGACCGGCCGACCGTGTTGACCCGCTACCCCGACGGCATCGACGGCGAGATGTTCTATCAGAAGGACATGCCGCACTGGGTGCCGCCGTGGTTGCGCACGACGGCGCTGTGGAGCGAGCACAGCCAGCGCGAGGTGCACTACGTGCTGATCGACGACGCCGATGGTCTCGCGTTCGTCGCGAACATGGGATCGATCCCGATCCACGCCTGGGCGAGCCGGATCGGTAACCTCGAGAAGCCCGACTACACGATCGTCGATCTCGATCCGAAGAACGCGCCCCGCGAGCACGTGGTCCCGCTCGCCCTCGCGATCCACGCGCTGTGCGAGGCGATCGGGCTTCCGAACTACGTGAAGACGAGTGGACAGACCGGGCTCCACGTCCTGATCCCGCTCGGCTGTCAGTGCACGTTCGAGCAGGCGCGCACGCTCGCGTACCTGATCGGCCTGTTGATCGAAAAGCAGCACCCCGACATGGCCACGACGAACCGCAACCCGGCATCGCGCGGCGGCCGGGTCTACCTCGACTGGGGACAGAACGCGCACGGCCAGCTGCTGGTCGCGCCGTACAGCGTGCGGCCGGTCTCCGGTGCGCCGGTCTCGATGCCGCTGACCTGG
>JBKJUF010000234.1:0-3091 GCA_046590445.1 Kofleriaceae bacterium | reverse complement strand
AGCTCGTAGATGCCCTGCGGCGTGTGGACGTACTTGCTCGTCGTGACGCGCGACACCGTCGACTCGTGCATGCCGATGTCCTCGGCGACATCGCGCAAGATGAGCGGCTTGAGGTGGGCGATGCCCTTGTCGAAGAAGTCGCGCTGGAACTTCAGGATCGACTCGGCGACCTTGATGATCGTGCGCTGGCGCTGCTGGATCGACCGGATCAGCCACTGCGCCGAGCGCAGCTTGTCCTGGACGTAGTCCTTCGACGCGGCGGAGTTGCCCATCGCGTTCTTGTAGAACCCGCTGATCTTGAGCTTCGGCAGACCGTCGTCGTTCGGCACGACGAAGTACTTGTCGCCGACCTTGTGAATGTAGACGTCGGGCGTGACGTAGTGCGGATCGTCGGTCGAGTACTGGCGGCCCGGCCGTGGATCGAAGTCCATGATGACCTTCGCGGCCTCGTAGATCTCCTCGAGCGGCTGCTTCAGATCACGCGCGATCGCCTGGTAGTTCTTCTTCTCGAGGTTGCCGAGGTGGCTCTTGATCATCTTCACGCACAGGTCGTCGTCCTGACCTGCGGCGATGCACTGGATCAGCATGCACTCGGCGAGCGAGCGCGCGCCGACGCCGATCGGATCGAAGCTCTGGATCTTCTCGAGCACGATCTCGCAGACCACCGGGTCCGCGCCGAGGTCGCCGGCGAGCTCCTCGAGCGGCGGGTCCTTGAAGTAACCGTCGGCGTCGATGTTACCGAGGATCTCCATGCCGATCAGGAGCTGGTCCTGGGGCAGGTTCGTCATCTTGAGCTGCCACGCCAGGTGGTCGTGCAGGCTGGCGGGCTTGGTCAGCGTCGCCTCGAGGGAGGGCATCTCCTCGCCGTCGCCGCGGAACGCGGGCATCGGCGGGCCCATCGAGTAGTTGTCTAGGTAGTTCTCCCAGTCGATCTCGTTGACCGCGGTCGCATCGCCCTTGATCTCGGTCTGGGCCACCCCGTCGACGACCGAGCCCTCCATGGCGGTTTCGGTCGACCCGGCGCCCTCCATCTGGTGGAGCGCCTGCTCATCGCCGCCCATCTCGTCCCGCTCGCGGCTCCGCTCGTTCTCGAGGTCCATCTCGTCGTCGAGGATGGGGTTCTCGAGCATCTCGTCGTGCACGAGCTCGGCCAGCTCCATCCGGGACAGTTGCAGGAGGCGGATCGCCTGTTGCAACTGCGGTGTCATCACCAGCTGCTGCGACAGCTTCAGTTCCTGACGCATCTCCATGCCCATCGGGAACTCCTTATGCTTTACGCGTGGTTGACTGCACTTTGCCGAACTCGGCTGAAGCTTTTGGTCGGCTCGTCGTTGCCGGCAGTCGCCTTGGTACGAGGCTTGAAGAAAAGCCTACGCAGAAAACCTGGGACTGTAAAGCGCTAATGGCCCGCCTCTTGCTTTAGCCTAACGCTGTCCTCCGCCTTCGTGGCGGATCCCTCGAGGTTTCAGGTGATCTGCCCGTCGCGGATCGATAGGGTTCCGGGTCGTGGCGCACGTCCGGCTGGCTCTGGGTTCCGTGGTGGTCGCGCTCGTCCTGCTCGTGGCTGCGCGGCCTGCTGAGGCCCGCCGGGGCGGCGGCGGCGGCATCGTCGTCATCAACACGGGCGAGACCATCATCCACATCCGCGACCTGCCACCCGTGACCGCGGCCGTGCTCGGGTACAGCAAGCTCGGCTACAAGCACGCGCTGTTCGGCCTGTTCTGGTTCGATCTGTGGCGGTGGGACGGTGAGTTCGTCGTCTACAACGACGGCGGCAGCAGCATCGAGGCCGAGGCCCTCGCCGACCTCGGACCCGACATCCCGGCGTTCTCGTCCGGAACCCACGACGCGCCGATCGACGACGCGCAGCTCGACGAGCTCGGCGGCGCGAGCACGCCGTGGCGCTACCACTTTCCCGAGGGTCTGCTGATCATCCTCGCGCTGATCGAGCTCTTGGTGATCACCAAGACCCGGCGCCCGCTCAAGGTGACCCTCGCGATCGGCGGCACGATGCTCGTGATCGCGCTCGCGTTCTTCCTCAAGGGCCTGACGTGGGAGTTCATGATTCCCGCGTTCCTCGGGCTGCATCACATCCTCGGCTCGCGGTGGGCGATGCAGCGCCAGGCCGAGCGGGACGCGCGCACCGCGGAGCGCGAGGCGGCGCGAGAAGCAAGGCCGGCCGCCCAGGACGCGAGCGAAGACGACGGCGAGGTGGTGCCGCGTCGCTCGCGTCCCGATCTCGAGGCGCGGCTCGCGCGGCCGTCGCAGCCGGCCGCCCGGCCACACGTGCCGGGTCCGCTGGTCCAGGACGCCGCGCGGATGCGGCGGCCGTCGCATCCGCTGGTGATCGAGCGGCCGCAGACCGCGCCGGTCGAGGCGCCGATCGTCCACGACCCCAGCGTCGAGGGTCCCAAGCTGCTGCGCTGATCAGTTCGCCGGCGAACGGATCGACTATTGCGCCTGGCGCGCGAGCGACGCCTTTACGAACCGCGAGAACAGCGGGTGCGGCGCGCTCGGCCGCGACTTGAACTCGGGGTGGAACTGGCAGGCGACGAAGTACGGGTGCTGCGGCAGCTCGATCATCTCGACGAGCCGGCCGTCGGGCGACAGCCCCGAGAGCACCATGCCGTGGCGCTCCAACGTATCGCGGTAGTTGTTGTTGATCTCCCAGCGATGGCGATGGCGCTCGCTGATCTCGGTCGTGCCGTAGGCGTCGGCCGATCGCGTGCCCGACTTGAGCACGCACGGGTACGCGCCGAGCCGCATCGTCGCGCCCTTGTCGGTGACGCCGCGCTGATCGGGCATCAGGTCGACGACCGGATGCGGGGTCGCCGGATCGATCTCGCTCGAGTTCGCCTTGTCGAGGTTGCAGACGTTGCGTGCGAACTCGATGCACGCGAGCTGCATCCCGAAGCAGATGCCGAAGAACGGCACCTTGTTCTCGCGCGCGTAGCGGACCGCCGCGATCTTGCCCTCGGTGCCCCGCGCGCCGAATCCAGGCGCCACGAGGATGCCGTCGTACTGCGCGAGCTGCCCGACGCCGGTCTTCTGGAGCTCCTCGCTGTCGATGTGCTTGAGCTCGACGCGGCAG
>JBKJUF010000090.1:0-18515 GCA_046590445.1 Kofleriaceae bacterium | reverse complement strand
ACACCTACGAGAAGATCGACGTTCGCGTCGTCGCCGCGACCAACGCGACGGTGCTCATCGAGGGCGAGACCGGCACCGGCAAGGAGCTGATCGCCGAGGAGGTGCACAACCACTCGCCGCGCAAGGACGGCCCGTTCGTGGTGTTCGACTGCGGCTCGGTCCCGCGCGAGCTGATCGAGTCGATGCTGTTCGGCCACGTCAAGGGCAGCTTCACCGGCGCGATCACCGACCGCCGCGGCGCCTTCGCCGAGGCCCACGGCGGCACGATCTTCCTCGACGAGATCGGCGAGATGGCGATCGATCTGCAGCCGTCGCTGCTCCGCGTCCTCGACAAGCGCGCGGTCCGCAAGGTCGGCTCGAACACCTACGAGAAGATCGACGTTCGCGTCGTCGCCGCGACGAACCGCGACCTCCGCGCCGAGGTCGCCAAGAAGGCGTTCCGCGAGGATCTCTACTACCGGCTCGCCGTGATTCGGGTCAGCGTGCCGCCGCTGCGCGAGCGTGGCACCGACATCCCGCTGCTGATCCAGCACTTCGTCAACAACTTCGCGCAGGGCCTGCAGGTCTCGCCCGAGGACATGGCGCGGCTCGTTCGCCACAGCTGGCCGGGCAACGTCCGCGAGCTGCGCAACGTGATGGAGCGGGCTTGCCTGCTCGCGCGTGGAACGAGCATCAACCTCGAGGACGCGCTCGTCAGCGAGGCCGCACCGAGCCTCGGCATCCGTACCGACCTGCCCTTCAAGGAAGCGAAGGGGCAGCTCGTCGAGATGTTGGAGCGCGAGTACATCGAAGATCTGATGCGGCGCCACAAGATGAACCTGTCGGCCGCGGCTCGCGAGGCGCAGATCGATCGCAAGCACCTGCGCGAGCTGATCCGCAAGTACGGCCTCGACCCGCGGCAGAAGCTCGACGGCGACGAGGACGCGGGCAGCGGCGGCGACGTCTGATCGTCGTTCGCTATTCGATCTTCACGCGGTACGACAGCCGCGTGTCCTTGACGTCGATCTCGAACTTCTTGCGAGTCTCGGACACGACGTCATAGACCTCGACGACGTGGGGACCGAGATCGGTCTCGATGCGCTCGGTCGGGCACGTCATGCCGGTTGGCTTGCCGTCGACGAACACGTAGTAGCGGTCCTTGTCCTTGCACTTGATGACCTTGATGCCCGCGGGGCCGCCGGTCGGCGTCACCTCCTTCAGCGGGATCGAGAACGTGCCCTGGCCGTCGACCTGCGCGACGTACAGCTCGTGGTTCGGCAGCAGCAGCGCGATCGTGTGACGGTCCGGCGTCCCCGGCAGCTTGAGCGGCGTGACGCCGGCATCCGACCCATCGAGGAAGACCCGGGCGCCCTTGGGCGTCGACGTGATCGTCAGCGAGTCGCCCGGCGTCACGACCATTGGCGTGCCGGCATCGGGAGCCACACTCTCGATCGCGGCATCGGTGGGTGCCGGCATCGCGGCATCCCTGGCCGTTGCAGCATCGGCGGGTGATGCCAGCAGCGTCGCGTCGGTTGCAGGCTTCGCGGCGTCGACGGCAGGCCCGGTGGCGACCGCGGCGTCGACGGCAGGCCCGGTGGCGACCATCGCGTCGTTCGGTGATCCGCTCGCCGCATCCGGCGTGGCGACGACGACGCGCTCCGAGCCCGATCCGGCGACGGTGGTCGTGGTCTTGACGACGAATTCGCGATAGGCGAGCCACCCGCCGAGCCCGAGCACACCGATACCGAGCAAGCCCGCGAGGAGCCACGGCATGCGGCTGCGTTGCGGCGCGTGGCTCCGCGGCACCACGTGGATCGTCGACAGCGGCACTGGCGGGCTCGCGATCGAGCTCGGTGTCGGTGGCGGGCCTGTGATCGGCCCGGAGCGCGACGGTGGCAGCACGCCGGCGAGCGTTGTCGGCAGCGGCGGCTTCATCGAGCTCGCGGACGACGAGTACGCCCGCGATGCCAGCGACACCGGCTCGAGTGGCTGCGAACTGTCGTCGATGGCGCCACTCACCGCCAGGAGCTCGGAGGTCGCCTTCGTGGCGTCGGCCCTGAGCTGCTCGATGACGAGCGGCTTCATCTCGTTCGTCTTCAAGGCTCCCGGCTGCGGCGTGCGGCGCGCGTTCACCGCGGGTAGATCGTCGTCGCTGGGACTCGGAGTCGCGCGAGACGGCAGCGGCGTCGGTCGATCCGGAGGGACCTCGCCGCCGACAAACGTCTCGCTGTCGGTCGCTGCCCGTGGCAACGGCGCGCTCGGGATCACCTGCGGCACCTTGGTGGTGGTGATCCGGCCGAGCGCGCTCGCCGGGTTCGGCTTCGCGTGCTGCACGCCGATCAGCGTGTCCGTCGTGGCCTCGCCCTCCGGGAACGCGATCTCCGGCACGCTCGCGAAGCCCTTCGGTACCGGGATGGGCGGCGGCGGCAGCCCGGATGCCGTCGCGAACGGGCGCAGCTCCGGCAAGGTGCTCGCCGGCGGGAGATCACGCGGAGGTGCGACGAGCGGCGCGGACCCACGCAGCGAGCGGCCCGAGCCCTGACGCGCGAATTCGAGCGTCGAGACGTCGGGGCTGTCGTGGTCGCGGCCGAGCGCCGCGACAGGTGGCTGCGGCCTCGCCGGCTGCTTGGCGACCGGACCGGTGCCGATGTCGAGCGCGAGCATGCCGCTGAGCTCGCCGTCGTCGAGCGCGGCCATGCGCTCGAGCGTCTGCGTGACCTGCGCGCCGATGTCCTTGCGCGTGCCGGGGACCGGCGCGACGCGAAGCGCGGCATCGAGGGCATCGGCGAGCGCGCGCGCGTCGGGGAATCGTTCGAAGGGTGAGCGCGCGAGGCATCGCTGCAGCACGCGCACGATCGGCCGCGGCAACGGTGGATCTGCGGGCGGGCCTGCCATCACGGCCTGCGCGATCTGCGTTGGCGTCTCACCGCCGAACGTCCGCTGCCCGGTCACGAGCTCGAACGCGAGCACGCCGAGCGCGAACACATCGGTCGCCGCCGACGAGGCCTCACCGGAGAGCTGCTCGGGTGCGAGGTACTGCAGGCGATGCGCGAGCCGCGAGCTGTCGATCGGCCGCGGCGGCAGCGTGGCCGAGAGGATCCCGAAGTCGGTGATCTTGATGTCGCCTTCGCTCGTCACGATCACGTTCGTCGGTGACAGCCCGAGGTGCGAGAGGCCGCGGCCATGCGCGTAGCCGATCGCGCGTGCCGCCTGCGAGACGAGGGCGAGTGCACCGCCGGCTGGGAGCGTCGCGCCCGCGAGTCGCGCCTCGGCGATCAGGCGAAGCGCGTCGAGCCCGACGACGAACTCGACGGCCGTGAACGTCGTCCCCTGCGCGACGCCGAACTCCGACATTCGCGCGATTCGTGGATGCTCGAGGCTGCCGTACGCACGCGCGGCGGCCGACAGCGCCTGCGCCGCGGTGCTGTTCGTCGTGACCTCGGCGTGGAACCGCTTGACCGCGAACTGGCGCTCGAACCCGGCAACCCCGAAGACCTTCGCGCGCGATACCGAGCCACTGGGGCCGATACCGATCGGCTCCAGGAGCTGGTAGCGGCCCACGCGCTCCGTACTCACCGGAGCTTGAATGTATACGAGACGAGCCGTTGACGCGACGCGTTGCCGGGGTCGATCGACATACGATCGCTACGGAACACGCGAAGGTGGTCCCGTGACGAAGTCGAGGCCGCGTGAACTTGCCTGTACGCGCGAGTGCGTGGCACCACCGATGACATGGGACGAGGCAAGAAGACTCCCGAGACCTCGCGGCTCTCGTTGATCGCGACCGTGGCGTACGCACGCAAGCAGCGCCCGAGTGGCGAGGCGGCTGGCGGAACAGGCGATGCCGACGAGACCGACGACTCACCAGCCGGCGAAGCCAAGGCCGAGGCGCCCGGCGAGGCCAAGGCCGAGGCGCCCGGCGAGGCTGGTGCACCAACCGCGGGTGCCGGCGCGAAATCGGCGTTCAGCAACGAGCCGCAGACGCCGATCGACATCCCCGCCGCGCAGCTCGGCTCGACCGAAGGAGCCGAGCAACCCTCGCGGTCACGCGCGGACACCGGCGCGATGAAGCCGCAGGCGGAGGTCGGCGTGCCGCCCGAGGTGCCGACGCTGGTTGCCCCGCCGATGAGCACGTCGGTCGAGGAGCAAACGCAGATGCCCGGGCCGCGCGAGGTTCCGAGCGGCAACCCGGATGATCCCGCTGCGCCGCCGGGCCGGGTGCCGCCGGGTGACTCGCGCTCGCTTCGCCGGCACGGTGACCGCGAGGAGTTCGCGTTGATCTACCGGGTTAGCACCTTCGTGATCAGCCGGTTCGGCGTGATCGGGACCCGCGGACAGTGGCGGGTGGTCGAATACCCTACCTCCGCGTCCGCGAGTCACTCGTACGCGAAGGAGTGCAGCCGATTCGTCGCGGAGGGTTTCTCGGACTATCGTGACTGAGGGTGATCGAGGTGACCGAACCAAAGCGGAAGGTGCCGTGGATCATGCGATGGGCGCTCGACGCTCCCAGGCGCTGGCTCGGCCGCCGTAGCACGATCGGTCAGGACGTCGCGGGCGGCGCCGACGGGCTGTCGTATCTCCGCCACCTCGTACGCGGCAACCGGATCCGGCGCGGCGCCGCATTCGACCAGGTCACGCCGGACGCGCCGCCGGTGCTGATCATCCACGGCTTCCTCGGGACCCGCGGCTCGATGTACATGCTCGAGCGACGGCTCGTCGAGGACGGGTTTGTCGTCGTCTCGTTCAACCTCGGCACGCTCAACGTCCGGGATATTCGACGCTCCGCGTTTTTGATCCACCGCAAGATCGAGCGGATCCTCTCGCAGACCCCGTCGCAGCGGATCGATATCATCGGCCACTCGATGGGAGGCCTGATCGGCCTCTACTATGTCAAGAAGCTCGGTGGCCACGCGCGCGTGCGCAAGCTCATCATGATGGGCACCCCGGTTCGCGGGACCTGGTACGCGCTCGCCGGCGTCCTCACGCTGGGGCTGTGGTCGACGTCGAGCTGGCAGCTGCTACCCCGCAGCCGGTTTCTGGACGAGCTCGCCCAGGGGCCGATGGCGCCGAACGTCGAGATTCACACGATCGCCGCAGCGCGCGACTGGGTCGTGCCGCTGTCGACGACGCGGCTCACCGGTGCCAACGCGATGACCGTGCCCCTCGGGCACTCGAGCCTCGTGGTCTCCGAGGAGGTCTATCGCCGGGTGGTGAATGCGCTGCGGCCGCCGCGAAACGACGTGACCGAAGAGGTCGCCGCGACCGATTAACAGGCGTTTGCTTGCGCACGCCTCAGGTTGGGCACTAGAATTTTCGAGTCCTTGCAGCCACTCGCGTTCCGCACGGTGCGGCACTCGAGGGCCGATCCTGTATGAACGACCGTCCTCGATTCGCACTGCGCTTCATCTCGGGCAAGTACCAGGGGGGGGAGTTCCCGCTTCGTATGAACCGGGAGATCATCATCGGTCGGTCCAGTGACCTCGATATGGTGCTGGTCGAGGACATGGTCTCGCGCCGTCACGCGAAGATCAGCTCGTCGGAGAACGAGGTCTACATCCAGGACATGGGCTCGACGAACGGCACGTTCGTCAACGGCGAGAAGATCGCCGGCCGCGCCCTCCTCCACGAGGGCGATCGCATCCTCGTCGGCACCTCGATCATCAAGGTCGTCGGCGTCGATGGCATTGTCGCGCAGCAGAGCGAGGCCGAAGCCCGCCGCCGCCTCGAGGCCGGCGCGCAGCAGCGCCAGGCGACCCAGGGTCGTCCGATGTCGGGCGTGATCGAGGAGATCCCGCTTCCCGACCTGCTGCAGCTGCTGTCGACCAGCCGCAAGAGCGGCGTGCTGACCGTCAACAACGGCGTCAGCATCGGCAAGATTTACCTCCGCAAGGGCGCGATCTACTTCGCGACGATCAACGACGACTTCGCGGTCAGCCCGCAGAAGGCGATCTACCGGATGCTGACCTGGCTGACCGGTACGTTCGAGCTCGAGCCGAGCGTCGAGATGCAGGTGATGGAGGAGATCCAGGAGTCGACCGAGGGTCTCCTCATGGAAGGCGTCCGCCAGCTCGACGAGTTCCGGCACCTCCAGAAGCAGCTGCCACCGCTCGGCTCGCCGCTCGCCGTGCCGACGCCGCTCGCCGGCAAGCTGCGCGATCTTTCGCCGTCGGAGCTCGATACCTTCCAGCTCGTGCTCGATCACGGCCAGCTCCAGAAGGTGCTCGACAACTTCCCGGGCACCGACCTCGACGCCGCGCAGAGCATCATCGGCCTGATGAAGCGCGAGTTCGTCGTCGTCCCGTAGCGAGCTCTGCTCGTGGAGTGTCGCGCGGCCGCGCGGATCGGCTCTGCTCGAGACTCCGGAGAGCAAGGTCGCGCGGGTCGTCGAGCGGATGATCGAGCGACACCTCGGGCTCGACGACATGCCGGTGCGTGGCGAGCTCCACCTCGACTGACTCCGCGTTCGGCGCGTGGTACGAACACAGTGTGAGCGCGCAGCTTCGGGAGGCCTCGTCGGTGATCCTGCTGCGTCCCGCGCGGCCAGGCTTCGAGGTGTTCCTGGTCCGCCGACAGAAGCAGGCCTCGTTCCTGGCGTCGGCGTTCGTGTTTCCGGGCGGCGCGGCGGAGCCCGACGAGGACGCGCGCGAGGCGGCGGCGCGCGAGCTGTTCGAGGAGGCCGGCGTCTTGCTCGCGCGCGACAGCGGCGCCGGAGCCGAGACCCTCGAGGCGCCGAGCATGGCGACCCTGCGCAAGCAGATCCTCGGCGGCGCCAACGCGGCGACCTGTCTCGCATCGGCGGGGATCCAGTGGGCGACGGATGGGCTCGTACCGTGGGCGCACTGGATCACGCCGTCGATCGAGCCGAAGCGGTTCTCCGCGCGGTTCTTCGTGTGCGAGTTGCCGAGCGGCCAGGACCCGACGTTCGACGCCATCGAGACCGTCGAGCAGATCTGGACCCGGCCGGCGGACGCGATCGCGCGTGCGGGCGAGCTCGCCCTGCCGCCGCCGCAGATCCGCACCTGCTGGGAGCTCGCGCAGCTCGCGACGATCGCGGACGTGCTGGCGATCGGCCGCGCGCGTGCCGAGGAGCCTCATCCGATCATGCCGCGGCTGCGCACGCTGGATCCCGGTGATCCGCCGTGCCTGCTGTTACCGTGGGATCCCGAGTACACCGTGAACGGCACCGGTGATGGCACGCCCCTGACGTATCAGCCGAGCTGGGCCTGCGGTCCGAGCCGCTTCGTGCTGGAGGATCGCACGTGGAAACACATCGCCGCACCTGGTTCGACGATCGCGGGGTAGTCGTTGGTGGTGCTGCGCGCGCGCAGCCACGCTCGATCCCGTTCTACGCGGGCGCGATGCATTACTGGCGCGTGCCGCCGCCGCGCTGGGCGGCGTGCCTCGCGCAGATCCACGCGCTCGGCCTGACGATCGTCGAGACCTACGTGCCGTGGCGCGTGCACGAGCTCGAGCCAGGCCGCTTCGTGTGGGCAGGCGACGCTGATCTCGCGCGGTTCCTTGCCCTCGCGCGCGCCGCCGGGCTCGCGGTCGTGTTGCGGCCGGGCCCGCACGTCAACGCCGAGCTCACGTGCTTCGGCATGCCGGACCACGTCGTCGGTGATCCGCTGTGCCAGGCCCGCACCGCGCGCGGCACGCCGGTGTGGATGCCGTCACCGCCCAGGGCGTGGCCGGTACCGTCGTACGCGAGCGCGGCCTTTCGCGAGCGCGTGCGCGTCTGGTACGCCACGGTCGGCGAGGTCGTCGCGCCATTCGTCGAGGACGGCACGGTCGTCGCGGTCGGGGTCGACAACGAGGCCCAGATGTTCTTCCGCCTCGGCGCGTACGATCACGACTATCACCCCGAGGCGATCGGGTGGTGGAACGAGGCCACAGGCCTCGACGGCGATCCGCCGCGTGCGTGGAGCACGGCGAATGCGGCGCGCTGCGTGTCGTGGGTGCGGTTCAAGGACGAGTACATCGCGCGTGCGCTCGGCGAGCTCGGCAAGCTGCTCGACACCGCCGGGTTCGCCGGTGTGGCGCGCTTTCACAACCTGCCGCCGGGACACTTCGGTCATTACGATCTGCGGCGGATCCAGCACGCGATCGGCGGGCCCGTCGGGATCGACGCGTACACACCACGCGCGGGCTTTCGCGAGCTTCGTCGTCGCGCGATCGCGTGCGTTGGCAACGCCTCGCCGATCCCGCTCGCGCTCGAGGTCGGCGTCGGGTTCTTCCCGTGGTTCCCGCCGCTGGGGCACGCCGACGATCCACTCCGCGAACGCGATCACCTGCTCTCGCTACTTGCCGCCGGCATCCGCGGCTTCAACCTGGTCATGGCGGTCGAGCGCGAGCGCTACTACGGCGCTGCGATCGCGCAGACCGCGACGCTCGAGCCCCACGCGAGCTGGATCAAGCCGCTGCTCGCCGCGCTCGCCGAGGTCGACTGGCCCGCGCTGCGCCGCCTCCGGATCGACGCTACTGATGGCCGCGCAGACGGCGCCGCGGCCGTGCCGATCGCGCTCGTCGACACCCGCGCCGATGCTCGCTTCGGGATCGCGTCGTCGCTGCTCGATCCGGTCACGCCGGTGCTCGCCGAGGCGCTCGGCCTCGGACCCGGCGGAGCCGCCGAGCTCGGCAGCGATCCCGGCGCGATCGCCGCGCGGCGCTGGCAGACCGCGATCGCGAGCGCGCTCGAGCTCGCGCAGGTCCCGTATGCGATCGTCGACGAGAACGCTTCCGAGGACGAGCTCGCGAGCTATCGCGCGGTGATCGTGCCGACCGGGGACCGCGTCCATCGCGACCTGTGGAAGCACGTTCACGCGCTCGCCGATCGCAAGCGCGCGATCGTCGTGATCGGACCGGGCACGCCGACCCACGACGAGCTTGGCCAGCCGCTCGCCGAGCCGGCGCCCCGTCGCGTCGGCCGCCTGAAGGCGGGCTCGCTCGATGATCTGCGCGGCCTCGCCGATGATCTGGCCGCGCTGGTTGGTGAGCTACGCGATGCCTGGCAGGTCGAGCGTCCCGACGACGTACGCGCGATGGCCTACGCCGACGCCGACGGCGCGACCCGCGTCGTGTTCGTCGTCAGCGACGCACCGAAGCCTGCGACCGCCGTGCTGCTCGCGGATGACCGCGCGAAGCTGCTGCGCGATCCATTCACCGGCGAGCAGTTCCGGATCGCGAGCGGCCGCGCGAGCATCTCGCTCGTCGCGCGCGGTGTGCGCATGCTGATCGTGGAGTGATCGTGGAGGTCGGCGACGTCCTCGCGAACAAGTACCGGATCGACCGCGTGCTGTCGGCCGAGCTCCTCGTCGCGCATCACCTCGTGCACGCCGTGCCGGTCGTGATCCGCCGGGTCGCCGCGGTCGGGCCGCGCTCGCCAGCGTCCGCTGGCTCGCTCCAGGTTGGGCCGCGCCCGCCAGCGTCCGCTGGCTCGCTCCAGGTTGGGCAGCTCGCGGTGACGAGCCTGCTCGCGGAGTCCCGCTACCTGACGCGACTGCGCTCGCCGCACATCCCGCGGATCCTCGACGTCGGCCAGCTCCAGCGCGGCGGCCCGTACTTCGTGCGGCAGTTCCTGGGCGGCGAGCACCTCGCGACCCGGCGCGCCGAGGGCGAGCTGGCTGTCGACGTCGCGGTCGATGCGATTCTCCAGGTCTGCGATGCGCTCGCGGAGGCGCATGCTGCCGGCATCGTCCACGGTGCGTTGCGCCCGTCGCAGATCTTCGTCGAGCCCACGGCATCCGGACAGCTCGCGCGGCTGCGCGACTTCGCGCACGCCGCGTGGATCGCGACGCGTGCGTCGCTGCGGCTCGATGACGAGCGGGCGCCGCTTCCCGGCCCGGCCGCGAGCGCGCCGAGCTTGCAGGCACCCGAGCAGCGCGTGACGGGCCTCGCCCACCAGCGTGCGCTGGCTCGCTCCAACTCGGGCACCGCGACGGTTGCCAGCGATGTCTGGGCGCTCGGCCGCACGCTCGTCGCGCTGATCGCCACGCCTGCCACACCACCCGCGCTCGCCACGCTGATCGACCGCTGCCTGGCAGATGCACCCGACGATCGCCCGCCGACGATCGCGGCGCTCGCCGCCGAGCTCGCTCCGTTCACCGAGAACGGCATCACCCTCGCGTCTCGCGTCGGGCGCAGAGGCTAACGCGGGGCTGACGCGCCGCTAGCCGAAGTTTCGGTTGGGACCGGTCGGCTCGTCGTCGTTGACGATCCGTACGGGGCGCAGCGCGCCGAGCAAGCGATTCACGAGCGCGACGATCTCCGTGGGGTCACACGGCTTGGCGAGGAACGACGCGGCGCCGATCCGCACCGAGATCTCCGGAGCGGCCGGCGAGTCCGAGACCAGCACGAGTGGCGGCGCGTCGGGCAAGGCCTCGATGCCACGGGCGAGCTCGAGCACTCCCCTGCACTGCGAGTTGCAGTCGATCACCACGAGATCGATGCCGCCTTCACGGATCAGCGGGAGTGCGTCCTGCATCGCCGCAGACAGCACCGCGTGACCTTCCGTGCCGATCCCCGTCTGCCACCGATCACAGGTTTCCTGATCCGGTTCGACGAGCAAGATACTTCCCACGATCCGAAGCCTACCCCGATTTCGCACGGTGTCCGCGAGGTAGGGCTTACCCTCACGGTTGATGTCTTGTTACGCTACGACTTGATATTCGGCGGACTGCTCTTGTGCTTCGCCCGCTCGTGACCCTCGGTCCAGCCGATCTCCTTCGTGAGCTGCATCGCATCTTCCATGCGTGAGGTCACGACGACCGCGGACTTCGACGGCGTATCGTTCAGCAGCAGCTCGGCAGTGGCGCGGCGATCGCCAAGACTGCGCATCTCGTTGATCGCAGCGAGCCGGTAACGCTCGGCCTTGCCGCCGAGGCCCGCCTTGTCGCAGAGCTGGGCGAGCAGCTGCTGGACGCGGGCGGCGCCGAGCCGGGAGCGAACGCGCTGCGCGTGAAACAGCGCGGCTTCTGCGAGCCGGAGCGCCTTGTACGAGTCGCCGGCGTTCTCGACCATCTGGGCCTGCTGGCGGAGGATGCGCCAGAACGGCTCGGGTCCGTCGATCGCGGTGAAGCCCTCACCGAGGGTCGCGAGATCGATGCACTCGATCAGCTCGTGAAGCGCGGTGTCGGCATCGCCGCCGCGCAGCAGTGCCGCCGCGAGATCGAGATACAGCTCGCAGACCAGGTTCATGTCGCCGGTGGAGATCGCGCGGCCGACGCCGCGTCGCAACGCTGCGACCGAGCCATCGACATCGCCCTCGGAGAGCGAGATCGACGCACTCGCGCGGTCGATCATCGCGACCAGCATCGGCGAGCCCGACCAGTCGCGAGCCTCGGCGAGCACGCCACGCGCGAGCGAGCTCTCGCCGCGCGCCCGCAGCACGTCGGCGAGCCGGACACTGAGCGCGACGAACTGGCCCTCGGCCGTGCCGTCGTCGTCACCGGACTGCACCGCCTGGCGAACCGCGACCAGCGCGCGCTGGTAAAACTGGCCGGCGCCGATCTCGTCGAGCTGCTCGGCTGCATGATCGCCGGCGCGGCGGAGCAGCGTCATCGCGTCCTTGGGGTGGCCGGCGAGGTCGTGGTGGTGGCCGAGCAGCGCGATATCGGGCGACATCGCCTCGACGGCGATCGCGGCAGCGCCGTGCAACGACCGGCGAAGATCGGCGGGCGTGGCGTCGTAGACGATGTCGCGGACGAGCCGGCTCGTGAACGTCAGCTCGCCGGACGGATCGAGACCGAGCAGGCCGGCGCGCTCGGCATCCGCCAGCGCGAGCTCGAGCGTGTCGGCGGGCAGCATCGCGCGCAGCAGATCGAGCTGCGGCTCGACTCCGAGCACCGCTGCCGCCTGCAGCACGTCGCGCGTGGTCTGCTTCTGCAGCGACAGTCGCGCGGCGACGAGGTCGGGAAGCGAGGTCGTGGTGTCCTCGGACTTGCCGCCTTCGAGGAGGTAGCGGATGACGTGCTCGATGTGGCCGGGGAATGCGCGCGTCGTCTGGAACAGCGTCTGGACCGGCGGCAGGCCGCGCAGGCCACCCTTCTCGAGCTTGTCGACGATCTGCTGGAGGTCGCTCGCCTCGAGCGCGCCGACCTCGAGACGGGGTACGGCCACCGGCCACTGCGCGGCAAACTCGGTCGTCGTCGTCATCACGATCGGCGGCAATGCGAGGCCGGTTGCCTCGGTCCCGCGCCGCAGGATCTCGAGGCTCGGGTGATCGAAGCGCTCGATGTCCTCGCAGACCACGGTGACGGGTCCCATCATCGAAGCACGCTCGAGCGCGCGCAGCGTCGACCACACCATCTCGCGGCGGCGCACGGGCGGCTCGAGCTCGAGCAGCGTCGTCGGGTGACCGAACAGCTGCGCGATTCCCGGGATGTCACGCTCGTTGAGCCCGATCGACAGCACCGCGTCGCGGAGCTCGACCTCGCTCGAGACCGGTGGCAACTGCAGCACGGCGGCGAGCAACGATCGGATCGGGTAGAACGGCGCGGCGAGCCCGCTCGGGTCGGGGCCGACCTGGTAGATCACGCGGGTCTCCTGGCCGACGCGCTCGTAGGCATGACGGAGCAGCGCGCTGCGCCCGGTGCCCTCGGCCCCCGTGACGAGCAGCCCGCTGCCCTTGCCAGCCAGCTTGCGCATGTGCTCGAGGAGCCGTGCGAGCTCGCCGCCGCGACCGATGAACTCGAGCGGCAGCAGATCGGGCGGCGGCGGCAGCGGGACCTCGATGGGCGCGGTGACCCGCTGGCGAGGCTCGCCACACTCGGGACAGAACTTGAACGCCGCCGACATCGCCGCGTTGCACGCCAGACAACGCGCCGACGTCGTCATCGTGCGCGGGCGCTTGACCTGCAGCGAGGACAGCGCGGTGCGCATCTCGGCGGCTGACGTGAAGCGCTCGTTTGGATGCTTCGCGAGCGCCTTGCCGACGATCGCGTCGAGCTCCTTCGAGACGTGCTCGCGCCGGGTCTGCAGCGACGGGATCATCGCCTTCAGGTGGTTCGCGAGGATCTCGGTCGTCGACCCGGCGAAGAACGGCGTCTTGTACGCGAGCAGCTCGTAGAGAATGATGCCAACCGCGTAGATATCCGACGCGAACGACGGCGGCGCACCACTGATCACCTCGGGCGCCATGTACTCGGGGGTGCCCGAGATCGAGCGGTCCTCGGGATCGCGCACACCGGTGACGAGCCTCGCGATGCCGAAGTCGACGATCTTGACGACGTCGGTGCCGGCCCGCCGCTGATCGAGGATGATGTTGTCGGCCTTGAGATCCGCGTGGACGACGCTGCCTAGGTGCGCTTCCTCGATCCCGGCGAGCGACTGCATGACGATGTCGATCACGCGCTCGACGGGGAGCGGGTTCTCGTTGACCAGGAGCTGCGTCAGCGTCGGGCCCTTGACGTACTCCATCGCGAGATAGAGCAGGCCGTCCGAGGCCTGGCCGTAGTCGATGATCGAGACGATGTTCGGATGGTTGAGGCGCGACGCCGAGGTCGCCTCGTCGCGGAACCGTCGGATCATCTTCTGGTCCGCGGACAGCTCCTCGTTGAGCAGCTTGACCGCGACGGTGCGGCCGAGCGCGATCTGATCGGCCTTGTAGACCGCGCCGCTGCCGCCGATGCCGATACAGGCAGTCAGGCGGAACTTGTCCCCGAGGACGCGTCCCACCAGCTTGAGCGACTTTGCGACCTGGTCTTGCAACGCGTCTGTCATCGCAACCCCGACTCCCCACCCGTCGCGGGATTCTCCTGTTGTCTCATGGTCCTAGTTCAAGTGGGCCCGGAAAGGATCGCCGATAATTCCGGCCACGTAGGATCACGCACGCTCGAGCACGACCGCGATTCCTTGGCCGACGCCGATACACATCGTCGCGAGACCGATCCGACGTGAGCCGAGCTCGAGATCGATCATGAGAGAAAGTAGCAGGCGAGCACCCGAGGCGCCTAGCGGATGGCCCCATGCGATCGCGCCGCCGTTGATGTTGACGCGCTCGGGATCAAGGCCGAGCTGCTCGATACACGGAATCGCCTGCGCCGCGAACGCCTCGTTTACTTCAGCGAGTTCGACCTGTTGCGGCGTCAGGCCGGCCCGGGCGAGCACCTTCTTCGACGCCGGGATCGGGCCGAGCCCCATGTAGCTGGGCTCCACTCCCGCGGCCGCGCCGGCGATGAACCGCGCGCGCGGCCGGAGCCCGAGCTCCTTCACGGCCTGCTCGCTGGCGATCAACAGGGCAGCCGCGCCGTCATTGAGACCCGACGCGTTCCCCGCGGTGACCGAGCCGCTGGTCGAACCCTTCGCGACGAACGCGGGCCGCAGCTTCGCGAGCTGCTCGGGTGTCGTCTCGGGCCGCGGGTGCTCGTCGGCGGTCAGCCGGATCTCGGCACCGGTCTTCTTGTCGGTGCCGGCCACGATCGGCGCGAGCTCCAGCGCGACGCGCCCCGAGGCGATCGCCTTGCCCGCACGCTGCTGCGACTGCAGCGCGAACCGATCCTGCGCCTCGCGCGAGACGTTGCAGCGCTCCGCGACCCGCTCGGCGGTCTCGCCCATCGGCAGCGTGCCGTGCATCGCTTCCATCCGCGGATTGACGAAGCGCCAGCCGAGCGTGGTGTCGTAGATCGTCTGGTTGCCGCGCGCGAACGCCTCGGTCGGCTTCGCCATCACGAGCGGTGCGCGCGACATGTGCTCGACGCCGCCGGCGATCACCAGATCCGCATCGCCGGCCGCGATCGACCGCGCGGCATCGGCGACGGCCTGCATCCCCGAGCCGCACAGCCGGTTCACGGTGACGCCGGGGACGCCGACGGGCAGGCCCGCGAGCAGCGCGGCCATCCGCGCGACGTTCCGGTTGTCCTCGCCGGCCTGGTTCGCGCATCCGAAGATCACGTCGTCGATTCGATCGACCGGAAGCTGCGTACGCGCGACGAGCGCCGCGATCACCTGGCCTGCGAGATCATCGGCGCGGACGCCAGCAAGGCCGCCGCCATACCGGCCGAAGGGCGAGCGGATACCGTCGACGAGATAGGCAGCACGAGTTGTTCCCGACACCATCTGTCGGACCATAGCCGAAAACTGGCCCACGAGAACCGAGGCTGCTTACGGTCGGACATGTTCGCTTTCAGTGACCCGGAGCTCGCCGAACACGACGTCAGCTGGCTCGCGATCCGCCAGCCGGGCGTCATCCGCCTGCTCGAGCGCGAGCTCGCGGCCCCCGATGGCGACGCGTTCGCCGCCGGGCTCGAGCTGGCGTGTCGCGTCCTCGGTGGACGGACGCCGCTCGGCGATCTGCGCCTCGATCATCACGCGCTGTCGGCCGGCATGGCCGCGGTCCGTGGTGGGCGCTGCGATCGCGCGATGGTGCGTTCGATCCGCGATCAGATCGACGAGCTGCCGATCGCGCTGACCGCCGCCGAGCAGGACGCGGTCGCCACGGTGATCGCCTCGATCATCTGGGCCGTGCTCGACGCCAGCGTACGCGATCTCGACGACACGCTCGTCGCCTGAAGCGCTGTTGCCTCGTCACGTCGCCTGGACAGCCAAGCCGGTCAGCGGATACGCAGCGCGACAGCTCGCGATCGCGGCCACCACGTCGTCGGGGAGCGGGCAGGTCACCGCGAGCGTGCCGGCGTCGGGATGCGCGACCGCGAGCGACGTGCAGTGCAGCGCGAGCCGGTGCAGCGCGTGCTGGGTACGAAAGATCCGGTTGTGCTCGCCCTTGCCGTAGCGCACGTCGCCGATCAGCGGGCACGCGATGTGCTTGAGGTGGCGACGGATCTGGTGAAGACGTCCGGTGTGCAACCTCGCCTCGACGACCGCGTAGCGGCCGAACGTCTCGCGCCGCCAGATCTCGGTGATCGCGGGGACTCTGTCGTCTCCCGGCGCCGGGAGTGAATCCCGGCGCCTCCGTCTCGGCCCAGGGGCACGCGGGATCGGGTGATCGATCACGAGGTGCTCGGGCGGATGGCCGCGCGTGATCCCGAGGTAGCGCTTGTCGGCATGCTCCCACGCGTCGGAGAACGCGCGCGCGGCTTGCTTGTCGAGCGCGAAGAGCACGATGCCGGAAGCGCCGCGATCGAGGCGATGGATCGGATAGACGTACGCGTGGACGGCGTCGCGAACCTGCTGCAGCAGCGCGTCGTCGTCGTCGGCCCACCCGCGATGCGTCGCGACACCGGATGGTTTGTCGACGGCGACGCAGCGGGCGTCGCGATGGAGGATCAGCGTCAAGACCCGCCGAGGTGCTGGCGGAAGAAGTCGACTTGCACCTGCTCGCGCGCGAAGTTGAGGCGCGGGTCCGGAACCATGTGCGTCGCCGACAGCGTGATCACCTCGGCGCGCTTGCCCGCGACGTAGAGCGCCTCGATCAGCGCGAGCGTGTGCGCGAAGTGCACGTTGTCGTCGGTGATGCCGTGGATCACGAGCAAAGGCCGAGCGAGCTTGGCGGCGTGGGTCAGCGCGCTCGTCGAGCGATAGCCGTCGGGATTTGCCGCTGGGGTCTTCATGTAGCGCTCGGTGTACGCGGTGTCGTAGAGCGACCAGTCGGTGACCGGTGCGCCGGCGACCGCGGCCTTGAAGACATCGGGCCGCAGCAGCACGGCCATCGCCGAGAGGTAGCCGCCGAACGACCAGCCCATGACGCCGACCCGCGCGAGATCCAGCTCGCGATATCGCGCGCCGAGTGCTTGCAGCGCGCCGACCTGATCGTCGAGCGGGACCGTGACGAGGTCGCGCAGGATCGCGCGCTCCCACGCGCGGCCACGGTTCGGCGTGCCGCGGTTATCGCTGCGCACCACGATGAAACCGGCGTCCGCGTACCACTGGTCCATCACGTACGAGTCGCGCGCCGCGGTCACGGTCGCGACGTGCGGGCCGCCGTAGACCTTGAGCAGCACCGGATAGCGGCGGTTGCGATCGAACGTGCGCGGCCGCGTGACGGCGACGTGGTGCGTGCGGCCGCCGAGCACGACGGTCTCGAGCACCGTCGTCGGATCGAGGCCGGGACGCTCGGCGACGATCGGCAGCGAGTGCCGGCCGGTCGGGCCGATCGCGACGAACGACCGGCCGCCGGCCTCGAGCATCGAATCGATCACGACGATGCCGTGGTGGGCCTTGACCACGTTCGCGAGGCCATCGCCACCCGAGAGCCGCGTCGGCGCGCCGCCGTCGAGCGGGATCCGCCACACGTCCTGGCGCGGGCCGTCGGTCGAGGCCTCGACGATCGCGAACCGCCCGTCGACGCCGCCGAGCTGGCGAAGGCCAAACTCCGGCGTCGTCAGCTCGCGAACGAGCGCGCCATCGGGACCGCGCAGCTGAAGGACCCATGCGCCGCCCGCCTCGGTCATCCACAAGAATCCGGAGCCGTCCTCGAGCCACTGCGGTGCGCCGACGTTGACGTTGAGCCAGGCGTCGTCGTGCTCGGTCAGCAGCGTGCGAGTCGCGCCGGTCGCGGGATCGAGCGCGAGCAGCGCGAGCTCGGTCTGATCGCGATCGAGGACGAGCGCGGTCAACCCGCCGTGCTTCGGCCAGGTCACCGCGGCGAGGTAGCCGTGCTTCGCGAGATCCCAGGTCAGCCAGCGCGGCGTCCCGCTGCCGGCGACGCTGACCACGCCGAGATCGACGACCGCGTTCGCTGTGCCGGCACGCGGATACTTGAACGGAACCGGCTGCTTGTCGGGATGCCGGGCGTCGGCCACGTGGAGCGTGTCGACCGCGCGCGCATCGGTGCGCTGGAACACGATCTCCTGGCTGTCCGGAGACCACCAGAAGCCGCGGCGGCGGCCAAGCTCCTCCATCGCGGCGAACTCGGCGACGCCGTACTCGATCTCGGCGGGGTGCTTCGTGAGCCGGCGCGGCGCTCGGCCGGCGCTCGCGAGCCAGAGATCGCCGTCGCGGACGAACGCGATCATGCCGCCATCGGGCGAGAGGTGCGGATCGTAGGCAGCGCCCTGCGGATCGACGACGACGCGCTTGCCGCTCGCTCGATCGATCAGGTGGAACACGCCGCCGAGTGGCACCATGACGGTCGCGCCGTCCTCGGAGACGTCGATGTCGACGACGCCTCGAGTCGCCGTGCGGGAGCGCTCGCGTCGCGCTTTCTCGGCGTCGGACAGGGTCTCCGCGGTCGTGCCGAGCAGCTCGGCAACGGTCGCGAGCGTCTTGATCGTGCCGTCCGCGCCGAGCTCGTAGAGATCCGAGGCGAACGCGCGCGGTGGCGTGCGGCGGAACAGCACCGCGCCATCTCGGGTCACCGCCAGCGGGGCAGGGACGCCGAGCCTGAAGTTGAACGTCGCCGCGGCGTCGGCGAGGAGCTTGTCATCGAGGGCGGGCCAGGTCGGCGTCATGGGCTTTGCGGGAAGGCAGGAGGTCAGCACGGCCGCAGCGAGCGCAGCGTGAGCGAACAGACGCGGCATCCGTGGGGAGCTTAGTACAGCTCCCCGGAAGTTGGTGGCCATTAGGCCGCCGCCTTGAGGAACACATCGGTCCAATGCGGGCGCCGCCGATACGGATCGTCGACGCTGGCGAGCACTTTCTCGAAC
>JBKJUF010000053.1:0-5448 GCA_046590445.1 Kofleriaceae bacterium | reverse complement strand
GTAGACCTCGCCGTCGTGGTCGACGCCGAACGAGCTGATCTGCGAGACGTCACCCTCGCGGTCGAGCGTCTGCTTCCAGTCGTGATGCTCGCGGATCCAGCCGGGCGCCGTCGGCGACGATGGATCGTGCGTCCACACGAAGCTGCGCAAGAGACCGGTGCAGAAGTCGGCGTAGAAATAGCGACCATCGAGCATCGGCAGCGCCTTGCCGCGATACGTGACGCCGCCGGTGAGTGAACACCCCTGATCGTGCGGGTAGTCGGCGACCGCCGGCGTGAACGCCGTGCGATCGCAGGTGCGCGCCTCGAAGCAATGGTTGCCCTCGGTGACGTTCCACCCGAAGTTGTGCTTCACGCCGTCGGTGCCGCTGACGACGAACACGCTCTCCCAGAGGTTCTGGCCGACGTCGCCGATGTAGAGCGCACCCGTCTTCGCGTCGAACCAGAACCGCCATGGATTGCGAGCGCCGTGATGGGCTATTTCGGGAACCGGGCGAGGCCCGCCTCCCTTCATCTCGGGTTCAGCAGCCGGCTGCGCGGCATCGACGTCGAATCGCAGGATCTTGCCGAGCAAGAGCTTCGGGTTCTGGCCGGCGCGCAGCGGATCTCCGGCCGAGCCGCCGTCGCCCATTCCGGTGTAGAGCTTGCCGTCCGGACCGAACAGCACGTGGCCGCCGTTGTGGTTCGAGTACGGCTGATCGATCTCGATGATCTCGCGTCGCGTCGCCGGGTCGACGGCATCCGGGTTCTGCGCAGACACCTGATACTCGACGATGTGCGTATCCTTGTCGGTCGCGGTGTAGTTGACGTAGAGCTTGCGGTTCTCGGCGAACCGCGGGTGAAACGCGAGCCCGAGGAGGCCCTGCTCGTTGCCCTTCGAGATCCCGTCGATCGTCAGGAACGGCTTCGGCAACAGCTTGCCGTTCTCGAGGATGCGGATCCGGCCGCCGTGCTGCTCGACGATAAACAGCCGCCGGCGGGCATCGCCGGGCGCGACGGTGAGGAGCACCGGGCGGTCGAGGCCGCGAATCAGCTCGCGCAGCGCGACCTTGCTGCCGAGCTGGGCGGGCACTGGCACGAGCTTGGGGCTGCCCGGCGGTGGGGTGACGGTGCCTCCGGTTGTGGCGGCGATTGCCGGCCAGGCGACGCTCCCCGCTGCGACCGATCCGCCAGCCGGATCAGCGGGTTGGGTGACCTCCGCGGAGCCTGGACCCTCGGGGACGTGGCGCTGGGCGTGATCGGGGCTGCGGCCGTCGCCCCGACAGCCGGCGAGGAGCACGAACAGGGTCATCAGGCGCGACTGCATGCCAGAAGGTCGTGCCACGACCGGAAGCGTTAGCCAACGGGTGGCCACGCCATCCGCAATGGCCGGCTACTCGAGTTGCCTGCTGGGCGCACTTCTCAGCGGGAGTTGGATCGTGATAACGCCAGGCCATCGACTGGACGTGAATTGAGGGCAAGCTATCGGCACCCCAGCTGGCACACCCCGTGCTCACCGATCAGAGGATACAAGTCATGCAGGTCACCTCCATCGAGCTCACGCCCGGCTACGCCAACGCGAAGAACAAGCAGGACCTGCGTCACTACTTCGAGTACTCGCAGCAGGGCATCGACGTCCTCGAGGACGGTCTCAAGGAGATCTCGTTCGGTGAGTACCTCATCGACCAGGGCGTCCTCGACCGCTTCCAGCTGTTCCGCGCGCTCCAGATGCAGGACCGGCTGCCCGGTGTTCGCCTGGGTGAGGCCGCGGCCGCGCTCGGCTACGCTCCGATCGGTGCCATCGAGCGCCTGTTCACCCGCTTCCAGCAGCTCCAGACCGTCACCGTCGACTGAGTAGCTCGAGCTCGTTGATCGAGCTGGCAGCTAGCGCATCAAGCGGATCACCGCGTCGGTGTACTGTTCGGTGTTCGCCTTGCCGCCGAGATCGCCGGTGCGGGTCTCCGCCGCGCCGAGCGCCGCGTAGATGCCCTTGCGCAGCCGATCGCCGGCCTCGCGTTGCTCCACGTAATCGAGCAGCATCGCCGCCGACAGCATGAGCCCGGTCGGGTTCGCGATGCCCTTGCCTGCAATGTCGGGCGCGGTGCCATGAACCGCCTCGAACATCGCGCAGCCCCCGGAGTCGAGTGACCCGATGTTCGCCGCCGGTGCGACTCCGAGCCCACCAACAAGGCCTGCGGTGAGATCCGAGAGGATGTCGCCGAACAGGTTCATCGTCACGATCACGTCGAAGCGCTCGGGTGTCAGCACGAGCTTCATCGCGGTGGCATCGACGATCATGTCGTCGAACGCGATGTCGGGATAGCGCTTCGCGATGTCGCGGCCGCAGTCGAGGAACAGCCCGTTCGACATCTTGAGGATGTTCGCCTTGTGGACGAGCGTGATCTTCTTGCGGCCGTGGCGGCGCGCGTACTCGAACGCATAGATGATGACGCGCTCGCTGCCGAACTTCGTGATGATCGCGATCGACTCGGCCGCCGTGCGCCGCGGATCGACGTAGTGCTCGACACCGGCGTAGAGGTCCTCGGTGTTCTCGCGAACGATCACGATGTCGACGTCGGTGTAGCGCGACGGCACGCCGGCGATCGTGCGAACCGGCCGGACGTTCGCGTAGAGATCGAACTGCTGGCGCAACGTCACGTTGACCGAGCGATAGCCGCCGCCGCTGGGCGTGGCGAGCGGGCCCTTCAGCGCGAGCTGGTTCTGCTTGATCGAGTCGATGGTTGCCTGCGGTAGAGGATCCTTGTGCTTGTCGACGGCGCCGGCGCCGGCATCGACGCGCTCCCAGGTGACCTCGCCGCCCGCGGCCTCGACGGCGCGCACGGTGGCGGCCGCGATCTCGGGGCCGATCCCATCTCCTTCGATCAAGCTCGCGGTCGGACGGCTCATGGTGATCCTGTTCTGGTCTGGGTTCTGGGGTCCGGGTCGACTTCGATCTGCTCGCCGACCACGCGCACCGCGTAGGTGACGAGACAGAGCAGGGATTTCTCCGGCGTCTGGCCGGTGAGGGTGGAGAACCGCCAGCCATGCTGCGGGCAGATCACGTGGCCGCGCGACACGATGCCGTCCGCGAGGTCACCGCCGCTGTGGACGCAGCGCCGCTGGGTGGCGAAGTAGCGTTCACCGTCGAGCCCGAGGATCATCGAAGTGCCGTCGACCTCGATGCCAATGACGTCGCCACTCCGGATGTCGCCGACCCGGGCGACTGCACGCCACTGCTCGCTCATGCTGGCGGATACGCTACCGGTGTCGCGGCGATCGCGCACGCGCCGGCGGCGATTTTGGCGCAGCGTCAGTCACCACCTTCGGGGATTCCTTCAGCGTATGGTGTTTTTCATCGGCGCTGCGCGCCGACAAAAAAACATTTTCCTGCGCTTCAGTCACGGTTGCTCGCCTCGCCCTCGATGGTCAGCCCGTACGCCTTCATCTTGGTGTAGATGCTCGCGCGGCTGATCCCGAGGCGGCGCGCGGCGAGCGCGGGGTTGCGGTCGCGGCGCAACGCGGCGGCGATCGCGGCGCGCTCGACGAGGCGCACGGCCTTGTCGGTGACGTCCTTGAGGCCCTCGCCGTCCCCGAGCCGCTCGAGATCGATCGCCGGCAGCTCGACGCGATCCTCGGCGTCGCCGCGGGTGTGAGGTGAGCCAGCGGGGCGATCGAGCCCGAGCATGTCGAGATCGTGCGACCGGATCATCTCGCCGTCGCACAGGATCGCGGCGCGCGACAGCACGTTCTCGAGCTCGCGGATGTTGCCTGGCCAGCGATACGCCTCGAGCCGCGCGAGCGCGCGCGCGGTGATCTGCGTCGGATACCGGGTCTCCTGGCCTGCGAAGCTCTTCGCCGCACCGCGGCGGCGCGCGAGGATGTGGGCGGCGAGCAACGGGATGTCCTCCTTGCGCTCGCGGAGTGGCGGCACCTGGATCGGCACGACCGCGAGGCGCCAGTACAGATCCTCGCGAAACTGGCCGCGACCGACGAGCGCCTTGAGATCCTTGTTGGTCGCCGCGACCACGCGGACGTCGATCGAGACCGGGCGATCGCCGCCGACCGGCTTGATCTCGCGCTCCTGCAGCACGCGCAGCAGCTTGTTCTGCACGGTGGCGTCGATGTCGCCGATCTCGTCGAGAAAGATCGTGCCGCCATTCGCCTCGCGGAACAGGCCGCGTCGCGAGCGCCCCGCCCCGGTGAACGCGCCCTTCTCGTGCCCGAACAGCTCGGCCTCGAGCAGGCTTGGTGCGAGCGCGGAGCAGTCGAACGCGACGAACGGCCCGTCCTTGCGCGGCCCGACGCGATGAATGGTCCGCGCGAGGAGCTCCTTGCCGGTGCCACTCTCGCCGACGATCAGCACGGTCGCATCCGACGCCGCGACGCGATCGATCATCGCGAGCAGCTGGCGCATCAGCGCGGACTGGCCGATCACCTCGCCCAGCCCGCGTGCCCGCTCGACCTCACCGCGGAGGCGTCGGACCTCGCGCGCGAGGGCGCCATGCGCGATCGCACGCTCGACGACGGAGCGGATCTGCGCGCCTTCGGACGTCTGCTTGAGGACGTCGAGCGCGCCCGCGCGCATCGCCCGCACCGCGAACTCGACCGTCGGGTGCGCGCTCCAGATCACCACGACCGTATCGGGCGCGACCGTGCGGAACCGGTGGAGCAGCGAGAGCGCGCCGTCGTCGTCCTCGCCGAGCGCGGGATCGAACAGCACGGCGTCGTACGTCGAACCGACCACGCGCTCGAGCGCCGCCGGCACGGTGGCGACCGCCTCGACGTCCATGCCCGCGAGCGCCGCGGTCGCGTACGCGATCGAGGTCGGTGCAGGATCGACGATCAGCACGTGGCGAGGCGCGTCGTTCATGGACCCGGGAACCACGGTGGATCGAGGGTACCGCGGTCTGTCCAGCTGTCTAGACACTGTCCAATCTCCTGGACAGATTCGATCCTCCGACCATAGCCAAGTAGCTGGCATTCCTTGTCCTGTGGTCTGGACGGAGCTGGCGTGGGCCGTGCGTATTGACCTTCATCAAGGAGGGCTCGATGGCGACGATGACCCAGGACCTCGACGGAAACCGCGCGTACGTCCGCTCCGTGGCGATGAAGTACGTGCGTGACGAGCAGGATGCCGAGGACGTCACCCAGGACGCGATGCTCCTCGCGCATCGCTATCGTGACTCGTTCCGCGGCGAGTCTCGCTACACGACGTGGCTCTATCGCGTCACCGCGACGGCCGCGCTGATGTTCTTGCGCCGCCAGCGCCGCCTCGCACGCGAGGTCCCCGCGTCTGGCAACATGGACGAGGAAGGCACCGGCCTGCTCGAGCGCCAGCCCGCGCCCGCCGATCTCGCGAACGAGGTGATCGCGCGCGCCGAGGTCGGTACGGTCGCCGAAGCCGTCGCGAAGCTCGGCGCGAAGTATCCCGCCGTGTTCTGGAAGCGCTACGGCGGGGGCCGCACCGAGA
>JBKJUF010000204.1:0-5162 GCA_046590445.1 Kofleriaceae bacterium | reverse complement strand
CGAGCAGCCGCGGGTAGATCAGCGGCCACATGCCGCCCTGGTTGCCGCGGCCGGGCCCGCCGCTGCCTCCGCCGCTCGCGCCGGCCTTGGTGGGCGGCGGCGGCGGGGCCTCCATGTCGGGAGCCGGCACCACGATCTCGAGATCGAGAGACGGCCGCGCGCTAGCGTCGACGATCTCGACCGGGCGGTCCCCGCCCAGATATCGAGCAACTTCGATAAGTGGACGCTGGGTCGCCGACAGGCCGATCCGCTGCGGCTCGGGGTGGCCGGCCGCGGTCACCAGGTGCGCGAGCCGCTCGAGCGACAGCGCGAGGTGGATGCCGCGCTTGGTCGGCGCGAGCGCGTGGATCTCGTCGACGATGATCGTGTCGACCGCTGCCAGCCGGTCGCGGGCCTGGCCGGCGAGCACGAGGTAGAGCGAGTCGGGCGTCGTGATCAGGATCTGCCCGGGCTGCTTGCGCTGGCGCTCGCGTTCCTTGGTCGGGGTATCGCCGGTGCGCACGTCGGCAACGATCTGGGCGCCGGCACCGAGTCGCTGGAGACCGGCGAGCGGCGCGGGAAGGTTGCGTTCGACGTCGTACGCGAGCGCCTTGATCGGCGAGACGTAGACGACCCGCGTGCCTTCGGCAGGCTCGCGCGCCAGCCGATCGAGACACCACAGGAACGCCGCGAGCGTCTTGCCGCTGCCGGTCGGCGCCAGCATCAGCGTGTGATCGCCACGCGCGATCGCCGCCCAGCCGCGAGCCTGCACCGGCGTCGGCTCCGCGAAGCTCTGGCGGAACCACGTGCGAGACGCTTCGCCAAATGGCGCGAGCGGGTCAGCGGTCACGCAGCACCATAGCAAGCAGATCCTGCAGGACCCGTGACCATGGCTGGCTGGCGCTGGCCATGTTGGGCCGGCCGAGTTGACATAACCCTGATTCTGCGACGCGACCCGTTAGGCCAACCTGGCGTGATAGCTTCGTGATGTGGCTGCGCACGGCAAGCTGAAGGCCTGAAGCGACCGACGCTATCCGGACAGCTGGCCGCTGATCGGGATCCGCGAGCCAAGCCGCGCGATCTCGTCGGCGGTCAGGCCGCTCGATGCCTCGATCGTCACGCTGGCGACGCGTCCCGTCCCGATCTCGGTCGCCGTGATCTCGAGGATGCCGTCTGCATCCATCGTGAAGCTGACCTCGACCTTGGTCTGCCCACGCGGTGCGGCCTTGAGATCGCCGAGCACGAACCGGCCGAGCCGGCGGTTGCGCGAGGCGAGCTCGTTCTCGCCCTGATGGATCTCGATCGCGACGAAGGTCTGGTTGTCCTCGGTCGTCGCGAACACCTTCCTCGCGCGCGTCGGGATGCTCGTGTTCGCGGCGATCACGACTGACATCCGGTCGCCGGCGACCTTGACGCCCATGTTGTGTGGCGTGACATCGAGGAGCACGACCTCCTGGAGCTCGCCACCCATGATGCCGGAGTGCACGGCTGCGCCCATCGCGACGATCTCGTCGGGGTTGACGCCCTTGCTCGCCGGCTTGCCGAAGATCCGCACGGCGCGCTCCTGGACCGCCGGCATCCGCGTCATGCCGCCGACGAGGAGCACCTGATCGATGTCCTGCGGGTTGCAGTGCGCATCGGCCAGCGCCTTGAGGCACGGCGCCTCGAGCCGCTCGAGTAACACCTTGCACGCGCGCTCGAGCTGACCGCGCTCGAGCTCCTTCATGAGGTGGATCGGCCCGCTTGCACCGGCCGCGATGAACGGCAGGTTGACGTCGGTCGTCATCGCGCTCGACAGCTCGATCTTCGCGCGCTCGCCGGCTTCCTTGAGCCGTTGCAGCGCGACCGAGTCGCGACGCAGATCCATGCCGTGCTCGGCCGCGAAGTGATCGGCGAGCAGGTCGATGATCACGCGATCGAAGTCATCGCCGCCGAGCGTGGTGTCGCCGTGGGTCGCGAGCACCTCGAAGACACCGTTCTCGATCGTGAGGACCGAGATGTCGAAGGTCCCGCCACCGAGGTCGAACACCGCGAGCCGCTGGTTGTGCTGGTGCTGGATGCCGTACGCGAGCGCCGCCGCGGTCGGCTCGTTGAGGATCGCGCGGACCGTGAGCCCCGCGATCGCGCCGGCGTCCTTGGTCGCCTGCCGCTGGACGTCGTCGAAGTAAGCCGGGACGGTCACGACCGCCTCGGTGATCTGCTCGCCAAGGTAGTCCTCCGCCACCCGCTTCATCTTCGCGAGCACGTGCGCCGAGATCTCCTGAGGCGACCTCGGCAATCCTGCGATCTCTACCCAGGCGTCGCCGTTCTTGGCCGCGACGATCGCGTACGGCAGCCGGGTCGCGAGGTGCTGGACGTCACGGTCATTGGCCTTGCGACCGATCAGTCGCTTCACGCCGTAGACCGTGCGCATCGGGTTCGTGACCATCTGCCGCTTGCTCGCGGCACCGACGACGACATCGCCGTCGGCGTTCCACGACACCATCGACGGAGTGGTTCGACCGCCCTCCTGGTTGTGGATCACGGTGGGCTCTCCGCCCTCCAGCACCGACACGCAGGAGTTGGTGGTGCCCAGATCGATCCCGATGACGCGGCCCATCCCTGACAAGCACTATAGCCCGAGTTGCGGCCTACTTGCGTCGGGTGAACAGCTCGGCGAGCGCGGTCTTGGCGATCTGGAGATCGGGATCGAGCTGCAAGGCGGTATCGAGCTCGACGCGGGCCTCGTCGAGCCGGCGCGACAGTTGCGCCTCGCGGCCCTTCGCGTAGGCGAGGAGCGCCTGGTATCGCGTCGCGGTTGGGGCCCGTGCGATCAGCGCGTTCAGCGCGGCCCGCGCCTGCTCCCAGAATCCCTTCTGGAGCAGCGCGTGGATCGCGACGAGCTCGGGCTCGACGACCGGACGTGGTCCGCTCGACGGGGCCACGGCGATCGGGGGGGCCACGGCGGGCGGGGCGGCTGGACGTGGTCCGCTCGACGGCACGCCGTGGATGGGAGTCGTGACGCGTGCCCGCGCCCCGCTGATCGGGACCCCGCCGGCCGGTGTTGGCCGCCCTGGCATCGGCGTCATCGTGCGTGATGGTGTGATCGCGATTGGTCCGCTGGATCGCGTCGGGGGCGTGGCTGGGCCCAAACCGGTACCTGGCGCCGGGTTCGCGGGGTTCGGTTTCACCAGCTGCGGCGGCGGCGGCGTGTGGTTCAGGCGAAACGACTGCGACGCTTCGGAGCGCGGGATCGCGGATAACCCCTGGCTCTGGCGAACCCCGGCGCGATTCGGGCGCGCGAGCGTCTCGTACGCGGTCCGCAGCGCGAGAAAGACCTCGTTGGCGAGCCGCTGGACCTCGGGCGCCATCCGCGCGAACCGAGCCGGGTGATAGATCTTCGTGAGCTGCAGGAACGCGCTGCGCGCCTCGACGGCGCCGATCGCGCCTGCCTGGATGCCGAGCGCGTCGTACGGCCCGCGGGCCAGGCGAGCTTGCATGTCCGCGAGTGCGGCGCGTGCCTGCTTCTCGTCTGCCACGGCTCCGAGCGTAGCCCGAACAATCGCTTCGTGCGAAGCAGACTCGCCGCGGATTGCCTCAGTTCTTCGCCTCCCTGACGTGGTTCGCACGCCGCGCGCGCTCGCGCCCGACAGCCGCTTCCGCGTGGGCCTTAATTCTTCCGCTGCACCTGCGGCGCGACCTGCGAGTCGCCTCGTGGCGGCACGGCCTGCTGAGGCATCGGGTTTGCTTGTGGCTCGACCTGCGCGTTCTTGCTCGGCGCTGCCGGCTCGTTGAGCGGTGTCGGCGCCTGCGACTTGGCCTGCGTCTGCACCGGTGGCTCCTTGCTGAAGGCCGCTTCCTTGCCGACCGGTGGCAGCTTCTTCTTGGCCGGCGGTCGCGGCTTGGTCGGTGGCTTGTCGGCAGCTTCGCGCTTCGCGGCCTCTTCCTGCGCGCGGATCTTCGCGTTCGCCTCGTCGATTCGTGTGTCGCCTGCCTGCTTGAGCGTCGGCACATCGACGGGCACGCCGCCGAGCGGGGCGCGGCTGATCCGGGTCTCGGTCGCGTCGCGGTCGGCGCGGATCAGCACCACCGGCTTGCCGATCGCTCGCGCGTGGACGACGCAACGTCCCATCTGGATCCCGGTCGTCACGTCCTCGGGGCGGACGTCGAGTACGTCGCGCTGCGGATCGTAGTGGTACTCGACGCGGACCGGCACCTGGCAGCTCGGCTCGTGCGCGGCGCGGTTGTCGATCACGGTCTCGTTCGCGACGAACAACACCTCGGTCCCGCCGCGCGAACCCGAGTCCTCGAACATGAACCGGCGGTAAAACTGGCGCCGCCCGTCGAGCGCGTCGAGCTTGAACACGTCGACCTGCTCGCCGGCTCGCGCGAAGGCACGCAGCTGACCGTCCGGCAGCGCCCACACGCCCTCGAAGCCGTTCTGCTGGACGAGCGAGACCTTGACGACCTTGCCGTCCTCGGCGGCGGTCATGGTCTGCACGCTCGCGTAGCCCGGCTTCCGGATCTCGAGATCGAGCTGCTCGCCGGTGCGGACCTCGAAGCTTGCCGGGGTGGTCCCAAACAGCCGATCGCCGCGCATCACCGTCGCCTTGGGCGGTGTCGACAGCACGTCGATCCGCGCGAACCCGGGTGCAGGCCCGCCGGCGACCTCGGGCTTCGCTTCGGCGTGCTCGTCACGGCCCCGCATCGCGATGACGGCCGCGACCGACGCACCGAGCACGGCGACGCCCGCTGCCGCCGGTACCCACATCCGCCGGCGGGTCCCCGCGACCGGGCCGGTGCCCTGCTTGCCGGCCACCGCGCGGAGCGCGTCGACGAGGCCCGCGGCGCTCTCGAAGCGGCGATCCGGATCCTTGGCCATCGCGCGCGCCAGCACCGGATCGAACGTCGATCGCGCCGGCACCGCACCGCGCGACGACAGCGCCGGCACCGGGGCGCGGAAGTGCTGCTCCATCATCTGCGGCAGCGTCTTCGCCTCGAACGGCGGCTTGCCTGCAAGGAGCTCGAACGCCATCACGCCGAGCGCGTAGAGATCCGAGGGCGGTCCGGCGCCGTCCGCGCTCCACTGCTCGGGTGCCATGTAGCCTGGGGTGCCGAGCCACGTGCCCTGCCCGGTCAGCGTGCCGTTGCCGGTCGCGTCGGCGCCTGCGGTGACCAGCTTCGCGATCCCGAAGTCGAGGACG
>JBKJUF010000591.1:0-7076 GCA_046590445.1 Kofleriaceae bacterium | reverse complement strand
ATCGCACCGAGGCGGGTCGCGTCGTCTCGATCGAGCATGGCGGAGGCCTCAAGACCTTCTACATGCACCTCGATGAGATCCGTCCTGGCCTCGAGGTCGGTCAGCCGATCCGCGCTGGCGATCCCGTCGGCACGTTGGGCTCGACCGGGTTCACGCGTTCGCTTCCTCACCTTCACTTCGCGCTGACCCACGAGCGCGGTGGCCGCACCTGGTATCTCGATCCCGAGCCGTTGCTGCGCCACGCGGTCGTGCTGCCGATGCAGCGCGCGCTCGAGCCCGTCGACGCGGCGATCGCGACGACCCGCGAGCGCCTGCGCATGCCACCCGCGGTGAGCCGGTTCACGACCGACGCGCAGGGCGCATTTCGCATCGATGGCGTCGCGCCGGGCTCGTTCGTCGCCGCGGCATTCGGCTCCGAGCTCGCGCCCGGAGCGAGCGCCGGCTTCGTCGTCCGCAGCGGCGAGGCGACGACGGGCGTGACGATCACGCTGCGTGCGGGCGTGCTGCTGACCGGCCGCGTGCTCGGGCGCGATGGTCCGATCGCGGGCGCGACGATCCTCGCGAGCGCGGGCCTCGGCGAGACCGCGCACAAGGTCGCGAGGGCGATGACGGACCGCCACGGCGAGTTCACGGTGCGTTCGCTGTCGGGGAAGATCACGCTCGGGGTCACGGCACCGGGCCATGGCGAGACGTCGCGGACGATCACGCTCGACGACGTGCGTATCCAGCGCCGCGAGGAGTTCAAGCTGACGATCGAGAACGCGCAGCTGCGCGGTCAGGTCCTCGATCCCGAGGGCGGCGCGGCGGGCGGCGTCACCGTGCGCGTCGTCGACGGTCCGACCCGCCGCACGGCGATCACCGACGCGCAGGGTCGCTTCGTACTCGAGCGGATGGCGAATGGTCGCTATGTCATCGAGCTCGCGTCGCCGAGCTTCCCGAGCAAGCGCGCGACGCTCGAGAGCGATCGCTGGTCCGAGCTCCGGCTCGACGCCGGCGGCGGCGCCCGCGCGATGATCCGCGATGCGCACAGCCGCGGCCCGCTCGCGGCGGTCCGCGTCGAGCTCGTCGGTCCCGGCGGCCAGACCCTCGCGCGCACGACCGACGCACGCGGGATCGTCGAGCTCCGCGGGCTCGCCGCGGGCGACTGGAAGCTCGCCGCGACGGCGCCGGGCTATGTCCGCGCGCACGAGACGGTGACGATCCGGATCGGCCGGGTCCTCCAGGATGTCGCGCTCGAGCTCGCGCGCGGTGCGACCCTCGCAGGCGTCGTCCGCGATCGCCACGGCCGGCGGGTCGCCGGCGCGAAGGTCCGGCTCGGCACCGCCTCGACGATCACCGATGCCGACGGCAACTTCCGGTTGACCGATGTCCCGACGGGCCGCGGCGTCCTCGAGGCCGAGTACGCGGATCAGCACGGCGATCTCACGCTCGATCTCACGCCGGCCTCCGAGCGGCTGTCGCTGGCCGTCGAGCTGACCGATTAGCACTACTGGGTCGGCAGAAACCTGGATGACCTGACACGGTAGTGTTAGCCGTGTTAGCCAGCAATTCGCGACACCCGTGGGCACGCGCTACCGTGCCGCCATGAAGTCCCGGTTGGTCGTCGCCTGGTTGCTCGTCTGGCTCGCCGTGATCGCGTGCGGCCCGAAGTCATCGTCCTCGACGACTGCGGCCGGCCCGACACCCGCGCCGATGCTCGGCCCGAGCGGCATCCACTTCGCGACCGAGCGCGTGTACATGGGTGACTGTGCGCCGGCCGGCAGCCGCGGCGGCTGTCACTCGATCACGTTCCGCCCCCAAGGTACGTATTGCAACATGCTGTATGACGCCGCGATCGACGGCACGTACAAGGTCGCCGGCCAGGCTGGCGGAATGGCCGTCATCATGACCGCGAGCGATCCGGACATGACCCAGGAGCTGGCGCTGACCGAGGGCGGTACCAAGCTCGGCGCGCTCGTGCTGAAGCGCTGAACCGGAAGACCTGCGCGCCGTGGGTCAGGGTCGGCTTGAAGAGTACGATCGCGTGATCGTCGTCGTAGGCGCTGGGACGTCGTGGGTGACGACTCAGGCAGAGGGGGAATTCGCGAACGCAGGAATTCGCGGACGCACGACGACGCGCTACCGTGCAGAACACCGCCCGCACCGCACGATCGAGCACGAGCGAGACCGTTGGCCGAGCGTCGCCGCTCGCATGGTTGGTTGCGCAGATGCGGTGTTTCCGCGGTCTATCTAACGGCGGAGCGACGTCAGGAGCTGGAGCACGTACCAGAATAGCGTCGCGACCGTCGAGAACAGCATCAACGACGCAGCTACATGGGCCGACGGGGGGAGCTGGCTCATCACGAGGCTCGTCTGGTACAGGATGTAACCGGCCATCAGCAACACCATCGCACCCGCGAAGACCGCGCCGAGGCTGAACCCGAACGCGATCGAAGCGATGATCACGGCGAGCGCGCCGAAGCTCGCGACCACGAGCGCGCCGCGCAGGAACGAGAAGTCCTTCTTCGTCACGAATACGGTGAGCGTCAGCCCGACGAAGATCGCGAGCGTGATGACGATCGCCTGCGTCAGGATCGCGGCGGCGTTGGCCCCTCCGAACTTCATCATCAACACCCACAACAGGGGTTGCAACAGCAGTCCCTGAGCGACGACGGCGATCCCGAGCCCCACGTACTGCAACGCCCGGGACGTGTCCGACCGGGCGAGCCGTTCGGCGATGTGGCCGACCAGCATGAACATGCCGAGCACCAACAGCCAGGTCCAGCGGCCAGTGAGCGCCCACTTCGAGAACCCCCAGCTGATCTCTGGCATGAAGCGCATCATGCCGCCGGCGATCATCGCGAAGGTGATCAACGCGAGGCCGAGGTGTGCGTACGTCTTGCGCAAGAACGAGACGCGATCGCTGACGCCCAGCGTAGCGACCGCGGATTCGATCGGACGTGCAAATGTTGCGACGCTCATGATGTGGCCGCTTCCAGACGGCCGAGCCGTCGGGTAGTTCCTTGCTTCACCCGGCGGAACTTGTAGAAGGCGTCGTAGACCTTCTCCGGCAGGACGTAGTGCTGTACGGCGACGACCATCTGCACGAACACGTTGTCCTGGGTCTTGGTCTCGATCTTGACGTCTAGTTGCTGCACGCGCAGGTTGATACGTCCGACGACGCGGTCGATGAAGGGAATCTTGACGTGGAGCCCTGGCCCGACCTCTCGCACGAATTTTCCGAACCGCTGAACGATGGCGGTCGTGCGTTGCTTCACCGTGAAGAACGTGGCCGCGAGCCCCGCAAGCAGAACGAGCCCCGCGAACAACAAGAGTAGCAGTTGAGTCGACATGGTCGCTCCTTGCGCCGGTCCCGGACCGGAGCGTGCTCTGTAATGTCCCGGTGGCGTTGCCGGCTCGAGATCGCCCGCACGGCGATCGTGGTTCGGCACTGCAACGGTCGTACCGTCCGATATCTCGTACACGCCACGGGAGCCTCGCCACGACCTGTGTTGTTTCGACTCGGGATGGTCATCCCGCCTCAGCGAACGGAATGCCGACGGCGAACCCCGTGCTGGGGACGACGATCAGACCTCGTGTGTTGGCGCGTGCCATGCACCCGGGTTCTCCGGAGGCAATATGCGCGCAGAGTTCGATCCATATGAGGGCTGGGATGATGAATCCACCGATCCGTTCGCCCGCGTCTCGCGTGTCCGCGTGCTCGTGGCCGAGGACGATCCCAAGATGCGCGAGATGGTGTCGGAGCGACTTCGTCGTGACGGGTTTGAGGTGATCGAGGTCGGCTCGGGCGATGAGGCGCTGGGCTTGATGGAGCTGATCGCAGCGCACCAGGCGCCCATCGATGACCTCGACCTGGTGATCATGGATGTTCGAATGCCTGGATTGTCAGGCATCGAGGTCGTCTACCTCCTTCGCGCGTTTCGATGGAACACGCCGATCCTGCTCATGACCGCGTATCCGGAACCGGAGCTGCTCGACGAGGCGAATCGTCTCGGCGTGTCGGTCCTGTCCAAGCCGTTCGGGTTCTCGCGGCTCACCGAGGCGGCAGTCGCGGCGATGAGAGAGCCACCTGCCACGCCAAGGGTCGCGCCATGACCGCGTCAGCCCAGAACCAGCGGTCGCCGTTGCCAAGCTCGATGACGAGAGCTTCGAAGCCGCGGCTGATCATCGCCGATGACAGCGCCGACATGCGCTGGCTCGTGCGGTCGACACTCCAGCCGGAGTTTCCCGACGTGCTCGAAGCAGCTGACGGCCGGCAGCTGTTCTCGCTGCTGCTTCGGGCCAGCCTCGCGGCCGGATCGAGCGAGCCCGCTGGTCTCGTGTTGATCGTAGACGTCCGTATGCCGGTGTACGACGGGCTCGAGGTCCTGGATGCCTGGCAGGACGACGAACCCCACATCCCGGTCATCGTCATCACCAGCTTTCCGGACGATGGGGTCCGCGCGGAGGTCGAACGGCTCGGCGCCGTGCTCTTGCCGAAGCCCTTCACGAGGGCCACACTGCGGCGTGTCGTCAGCGACGCCGCCTGTCGGGCACGCCAGCGTCCAGAGGGCTGATGTGGCCCGCACTCATGCTTTGATGACTTTGCCCGTGCTCGGCCGATTCGCTGGCGTGTCCGCGCTCCTGTCTCGGCGCATCGTCTTGCTGGGATTGGTGCTGGCGGTGAGCGTTGCGGACTACGCCTCCGGTGTCGACGTTTCTTTCTGGATACTCACCCAAGTCGTACCCATCGGGCTTGCTACGTGGTCTTGCGGAAAGCGGTTCGCTGCGTTCGTCGCAGTCATGGCGACGGCGTTCTCCACGTCGATGTTTCTGCACAGCCATCCGTTTGGAGTGGCAGCGCTGGCGAACTTGGTCGGAGTGCTCGGGACGTACCTGACTTTTATCTGGACGTTCGATCTCTTGCATCGCTATGTAGAACGAGAACAGCAGCAGCGCCGGATCGCGATCGAACAGCTGAGGCACGCCGATCGGCTGAACGTGATCGGCGCGCTTGCCGCCGGTGTCGCTCACGAGCTCGGGACTCCCCTCAACGTGATCTCCGGAACCGCGGAGCTGCTCGAGAGCGACGAGCGGCCACACCCGAAGGTGCAGGAGCTGTGTGGGGTGATCATCGCGCAGACCGACAAGATCAACGCGATCATCCGCCACCTGCTCGACTTCGGTCGCCGCGGCGGCACATCGAAGACGGTCGTCGATCTCGCTCACCTTGCCAGGGTCACGGTGGACATGCTCACCGCGACCGCCCGGAAGTCGAGGGTCACGATCGCGTTCACTGCGGCCGACGTTTCGATCCGGACTAGCGCCAACAGCTCCGAGATCGAACAGGTCCTGTCGAACCTGCTTCTCAACGGCATCCAGGCGATGCCACGCGGCGGCGAGCTGCGAGTTCACACCACCATCGAGACCCGTCCGGACGCGTCTTCACTCGCGTGCGTCACCGTCCAGGATGAAGGCACCGGGATCAGCGCGGCGGACCTGCCGCGAATCTTCGATCCGTTCTTCACGACGAAGGGTGTCGGACAAGGCACCGGCCTCGGCCTGTCGGTGAGCCATGGCATCATCCAGGATCACGGCGGCGTGATCGACGTCCGCAGCGGCGTCGGCGGCACGACCTTCATCGTCCTGCTGCCGCTCGCGTCCTGATCATTCACGGCTCGTCCACGGATGCGACGTGCCATCGCTCGAGCATGCGGTAGAGCGTGCGGCGCTCGATCCCGAGGATCCGCGCCGCGGCGCTCTTGTTACCATCGAGGGCTTCGAGCACGCGTGTCGTGTAACGGCGCTCAAGCTCGTCGAGCGTGACCAGCGTGGTCGGGTCATCGGTCGTGAGCACGATCTGCGTGGACCGGAACGTGCGGACCTTTTCGGGCAGATCGCTGACCGCGATCTGGTCGAACGATGCGAGCGCGACCGCGCGCTCGACACTGTTCTCGAGCTCCCGCACGTTCCCCGGCCAGTGGTAGGCCATCAGTTTCTGCGACGCCTCCGGTGAAAATCCGGTGATCCGCTTGTTCGCGCGCGTCGCGAGCCGATCCAGGAAGTGGCACGCGAGGACGAGGACATCCCCGCCGCGAGCGCGAAGCGGTGGCACGGCCACCTGGATGACGTTGATCCGAAAGAACAGATCCTGACGGAAGCGGTTCTCGTCGACCATTGTTTCGAGATCCCGATTGGTCGCCGTGATCAAGCGCGCGTCGAACGGAACCTCGACCGTGGCTCCGACCGGGCGCACTGCGCGTTCCTGGATCGCACGGAGTAGCTTGGGCTGCAGGTCGAGCGGAAGCTCGCCCACCTCGTCGAGGAACAACGTCCCTCCATTGGCCGCGACGAACAGCCCCTCCTTAACGCTTCGTGCGTCGGTGAACGCTCCCTTGGCGTGGCCGAATAGCTCGCTTTCCAGCAGCGCCGCCGGCATCGCTGCGCAGTTGATCGCGACAAGTGGACCGCTCGCGCGCGGCCCGCGGGCGTGAATCGCGCGTGCGACCAGCTCCTTGCCGGTGCCGGTCTCCCCGGTGATCACCACGGGCGCATCGGTTTGCGCGACCTTGGCGAGTAGCTCGTACAGCTCCGTCATCCTCGGACTGGTGCCGACGAAGTCGCCGAACACGATCGGTGCGGCCGCGCGTTGGAGCCGCTGCACCTCGTGCTTGAGCCTTGCGAGCGTCGCGCCGCGCTCGATCGCCATCGCGAGCTGTTCGATGCGAAACGGCTTGGGCAGGAAGTCGTAGGCGCCGGCTCGGATCGCCTGGATTGCGGTCTCCATCGTTCCGTACGCGGTGATGAGGATCACCGGGAGTAGCGGGCGACGCTCCAGAAGCTGGTCGCACAATTCGACGCCGGTAACGTCTCGCATGTTGATGTCGGTGACCACCACGTCGAAGTCTTCTCGGTTGACCGCTTCGAGCGCTTCGGCGGCAGACAATCGAGTCGACACGGCAAACCCTCGCTGTTCGAGATTCGACTCGAGCATCTCGCACATGCTGCGATCGTCATCGACGACGAGCACCCTCACCGTCGCCGTCACCGCATCGCGCTCGACGGGTAGGCTGGATGGATCAGTCGACATCGTGGAC
>JBKJUF010000191.1:0-5384 GCA_046590445.1 Kofleriaceae bacterium | reverse complement strand
GCCGCACCGGATGCCGGCGATCCCGGTGGCGGCGGTGGCGGACCCGACGCGAGCTGCCCGGCGGTGATGTTCACCGCGACGTCGATCACGCCGTCGATCCAGCTCCTGATCGACCGCTCGGGCTCGATGAACGAGGCGATCGGCGCGACGACCCGGTACAGCGCGGTGCGCACCGCCCTCGTCGACCAGACGAACGGTGTCGTCAGCAAGCTGCAAGGCAAGGCGTACTTCGGGGCGTCGCTGTACTCGACTGACACGCCGTGCCCGAAGCTCTACTCGGTGCCGCGCACCCTCAACAACCGCGACTCGATCGCGACGCTCATCAACAGCCAGAGCCCCGGCGGCAACACGCCGACCGGCGGTTCGATCGACAAGGTCGTCGCCGACTTCGCCGTGAACCCGCCGCCCGCCAATTCGCCCCCGCTGATCGTGCTCGCCACCGATGGTCTGCCGAACAACTGCGACGGCGACGCAGCCGCGGGCCAGCAGAAGGCGATCCAGGCGGCGACTGCCTCGTACGCCGCAGGCATCCGGCTCTTCATCCTCGCCGTCGGCAACGGCATCGCCGACAACCACCTGCAGTCGATGGCGAACGCCGGCGCGGGCGTCCAGGCCGGCCAGCCCAACGCGCCATACTACGTCGCGAACAGCGCGCAGGACCTGACCAGCGCGTTCAACCAGATCATCGGCGGCGTGCTGTCGTGCGAGCTCATGATCAACGGCAACGTCGACGAGGCGCAGGCGATGGGCGGCACCGTCGTCCTCAACGGGATGACCTTGACCTACGGGACCGAGTGGACGCTGTCGACGCCCAACACGATCAAGCTGCTCGGCGCGGCCTGCGAGGCGCTCAAGGGGTCGACGAACCCGACCGTGACCGCCAGCTTCCCGTGCGGCGCGGTGCTGCTGTAGCGCCCCTCACGGCGTGATCTTGAGCGCGCGGGCCATGCGGAGGGCCCGCTGTCCGCGATCGTAGGTCGCGGAGCCATCGACGATGCGGAAGCCGTTGCGGGCATACAGCCGCTGCGCCCCGACGTTGCTCTCGGCGACCGTGAGACGAAGCGAGCTGATGTGGCTCGACGGCGCCACGCGCTCCGCGACATCGATCACGTGCAGCAGGAGCTTCGTCCCGAGACCCTTGTTCTGGAACCCCGACAGGATCGCGAGCGCGAGCAGGTCTGCGACCACGCCACTTCCGACCGCGGGCTGTCGCATCTCCGCGGGCTGCCGCATCTCGGGTGGCCGCGCGGCCGTCGGGTCGTCCAGGTAGAAGCCGAGCATCGCGAACCCCCGGCCGCGTCCCTGGAGGTCCTGGTCGATCCAGGCCAGCACGCCAGGCTGCTCGAGCCACGACGGCAGGATACGGGTGTAGTCACCGAGCTCGCGGTACGCCTCGGCGCCCGTCGTGATGATCCAGGGATGGTCCGCTACTTCAGCGCGCCGGATCATCGGTGGCTCGCAGGTCGAGGCCGACTTCGGCCGCCGAGCTAGAGATCAACCCGCGAAGCCGCCGCCCTGAACGTCGCTGTCGGTGCGGGCGCGAGGAGCGCCAGCCGCAGCGGCAGCGGCAGCGGGCTTGCGTGCTGGCAATGCGCCCATCGGGGCAGCGCCCGCGGTGCGCATCTGAGTCACTTCGCCGGTAACAGGGGCGCTCGCCTCGGCAAGGACGCGAAGCGTGTAACGACCGGGTGAGGTCCTCACGAAGAGTGAGCCCTCGCCCTTCCTCTTGATGTCCATCGAGAGGTCACGTGCGACCACCGTGTCTGGAGTCTTCGACTTGCTCGGCAGCCGCACCCCCGCTCGCTCCACGATCTCGCGGACCGACATCGGTACGGCGGTCTCGCGCAGGATCTCTTCCACCACAGCAAGCGTACTCATGACCGTCGTGCCTCCCTCGAAGAGCTTTGTCGTTCGGACCGTCGAGACGAGAGCCATCCTAGCGCCGCCGTGTTCCGGAACCAGTCTTGACATCAGTTTTTTTTCGGCGCCAGCGAGAGAAGTAAAGGTTGTGGAAACTTGATTGAAAATTTCCACAGACCCATGAGCGATCTGCATTGCGGAGTTTTGCCAATTGGGCGAATGCTCGGCCGGAGCGCGCTCCGGGTCACGCGTGCCCGGAGGGTCTTGCCATGTCGTTCGGTCTCGTCGAAGTCATCACGCTGTTGCTCGGTTTGTCAGGATTCGGCATCCAGGCCAATCCCAAGGCACCTACGGCCGATCAGTCGCTGCAGTACGCGATGCCGGATCCCGATGTCGTCGTCCATCTCGACGCCGCCAGCCTGGTCCCCGGCAACTACACGCTGCTCACCGGGCTTGCCGACCAGCCTGCGATCAAGGCCTCGCCGGAGCTTGCCAAGCTGGTCCGCAAGACCATCGCCGAGGCCGATAGCTTTCGCGGCATCGCCAAGACGATGACCGGCATCGACGTCACCACGGACATCAGCGACGCGACGATGTTCGTCCAGATGCCGGCGAGCCAGGGCGGCCCGCCGACGCTGCTGATCGCCGTGCGCGGCAAGTTCAGCCTCCAGACGATGGACAAGATCGCGAAGATCACGAAGCCCGCGACCCGGCTCGGCGGCGGCGCGATGATCGAGATCGCGGATGGCTCGCGGCCCTCGCCGCTCGGTGCGATCGCCGTGACCCGCGACGGTACGCTGCTCGCGGGCGACACCAAGCTCGTCAAGGACCGGCTCGCCGATACCTGGAAGGCGCCCGCGCGCCCCGTCAATTCCGGGCTCGCTCACGCGGCCGAGGCGATCACCGCCAGGCCGGTGTTTGCGGTCTCGCTGACGATGTCCGCGAGCGCGCGCAAGCTCGCGCTGCAGAACCTGCCGCCGAAGAACTTCCTCTCCGACGTGATCGGGCGCCACAAGCTGCTCGCGTTCTCGGTCCATCGCGATGGCATCGGCTGGACGTGGATCGACAGCCACAAGGCCGGGCTCGACGCGATGGCGCAGATGTCCGAAGGCATGATGGAGATCCTCAAGGCCGCACAGATCGCGCCGCGCGGCATGGCGAAGATCCTGATGGGCGGCCTCGAGTCCTACCGCGGCACCAGCAAGCAGGTCGACGAGCTGCTGCGCCGCAGGGCCGACATCTGGAAGATCATGGAGAGCTACACCGGCGACGGCAGCTTCAAGGTCCAGATCGACCGCAACCCGGCGACGCTGCGGCTGACCGCACGCGCCACCGGCAAGACACTGAGCGAAGTCGTGCCTGCCGGCTTCTTCATCCCGGCCGGCATGGTCGCCTGGCTGACGATGCGCTCGGAGCCGCCGCCGCCGATGCAGATTCCGTCATCGACGACTCCGTCGCGCCCCGCGCTGTCGCCCGCGGCCCGCAGCGGTCTGCCTGCTGGCGCCACGCCGCCAGCGACCACGAAGCCGGCGCCGAAGCCGTCCGCACGCCCGTAGCTCGGAGCCAGGAGCTTGGAGCCCGGAGCCCGGCCGGATGTCGATCGGTCGATCGGCCGCTCAGCCCACGAGATCGAGCGGACGCACGGTCGCGACCAGCTCGTGGATCTGCGTGATGTCCTCGAAGTCGCCGTCGCCGCCGGAGCCAGCACGCTCGAGCACGACCTCGATGATCATGTCGTCGTCGACCAGCGGATACTCGTCGCGCGACGATCGGCGCTCGCCGACGCGGCGCTCGTACTGGAACACCCGGCTGTCAGGCTTGCCGAACCTGCGATCGTTCGCGCGGCGCTCGCGCGATACCAGCAGCTTCAGCTCGGCGATCGTCTCGGGAATCGGATCGAGGTGCAGCAGCTGGCCCGAACAGTTGAAGCACATCGGGTGCCACGCCCCGTGCAGCTCGACGGTCTTGAGGACCCGCCGCCGCTTCTCGGTACAGGTCACGCAGCGTGCACCGATCCCGACCGGTCGCGCGATCACCCAGCGGCTGTAGCAACCCCAGCACCGGCCGCGCCGGAGCTCGGAGACCTTCGCGCAACAGACCTCGCAGGTACGCACCCAACGGTGGTACGGCTCCCCTCCGCCGGTCGCAAGTTTTCGGCCCTACCCGGCGGCGTGTCTCCGCGCTGTCGGCCAAGTTGCGAGCCCACGTCGTCGCAGCCTGACCGGGAACATTCGGCTCGTCGCGCGCGTTGACGAGGATGCGCGGGGTCTGGCTCGGCGTTTCTGCCCTCACCGTTGCCAGCACGGCCTTCGCCGTCATCCGAACCTCCGACGCAACGGCTCCAGCCCCGGTCCTCTGCGATCCGGCGTTCGACTTTCCCGTCGGACCGCCCGACGCGCGCGGCTACTACGACGCGCAGGAGTTCGGCGACAACGAGCACCTCGGCAATGACTGGAACGGCAACGGAGGTGGTGAGAGCGATCTCGGCGATCCCGTGTTCGCCGTCGCCGACGGCGTGATCATGGAGACCGTCGACCACGGCGGCGGCTGGGGCAATGTCGTTCGCATCGTGCATCCGTGCGGCGCCGTCGAGTCGCTCTACGCGCATCTCGATACCGTCGAGGTCGCACCGAAGGCGCGCGTCACCCGCGGCCAACGCATCGGCACGATCGGCAACGCCGGCGGTCAGTACCCCGCGCATCTCCACTTCGAGCTGCGCGATCGCTTCATGCCTCTGGGCGGCGGCTACTCGCACGAGCGCGCGGGCTATCTCGACCCCAGCGCGTACATCCGCGCCCATCGCTCGCGCTGATCACTCCTTGGCGTGTAGACGTCGTCGGCGAACGCGCCGCAACGCTCAGCGCAGCACGGGGAGCGCGACCACGAGCTCCTCGCCGCCGCCGCGGCGGTCCGAGCTCGCGAGCTCGCCGCCGGCGCGCTTCGCGATGGCCTCGACGGCGCGCAGCTCGAAGCGGTCGCCGGCCGGCACGTGCACGCTCGATCGCACGAACTCGATCCACGGCTTGTTATCGATCGCGCGCTCGCGGACGTAGAGGTTGATCGGTTCCGGATCATCCACGAGATCGAGCGCGAGGCCGATCAGGATGTGCTCGAGCTCACCGGCGGAGCACCGCGTCACGGTGTCCGGCGGCGTCGCGAGGTGAATGTCGACAGCGATCGCGGGACGCAGCGCGCTGATCGCGGCGTCGACGGCAGCACCGACCGGAGCGCCCGGCACGATCACCTCGTCGGGGCGCGCGACGGCCATCATGTCTTCGAGCGAACGCTGCGCATCGCGCGCGGCCTTCGTCAGATCGTCGAGGAACTCCTTGGCGGTGGCCTCGCAGCGCTTCTCGAGCTCGAGCGTCGCGAGCTGAACGATCTGCACGAGGTTCATGAGGTCGTGGGTCTTGCCCGAGACGAACCGGCCGGCCGCGCGCGTCTGCTCGTCGCGGGCGAGCTGCCACTCGAAGCGGCGTTGACGCTGGGACAGGGCCAGCAGCGAGCTCTCACGCGCGTCAGTC
>JBKJUF010000393.1:0-4381 GCA_046590445.1 Kofleriaceae bacterium | reverse complement strand
GAGATCGACGGCGTGGCCAGCGGCGCGCAGGTAACGATCGGCCGCCGCGGTGTCGTCGCCGGCGAGCTCGAGGTGGCGGGCGATCAACGCGTCGTCCTGGCCGAGCCGGTAGCCGGTGGCACCCGCGATCCGCGCGGCGACGGCCCGGTGCATCTGCACGCGCGTCTCGTGTGGGATCAGGCTGTACGCGACGGTCATCGTCATGTCGTTCTTGAAGCGGTACTCGCCCTCCTGCGGCGAGAGCAGCCCGCGCCGTACCAGCTCGTCGAGCTCGAGGCGCACCGGCCGGCCGAGCAGCTGGGCCAGCGCGGCCGCGTTGACGTGACGGCCGAGCACCGCGGCGTGGACGATCGTGTCCTTCTCGGGTGTCGGCAGCGAGTCGACGCGCGTCAGGATCAGATCCTCGACGGTCGATGGCACGTGGATCGGCGCGTCGCGCTTGACCCAGCGAAGCAGGCCGGGCCGTAGATCCGATCCTTCGCCGTCCTCGGTGTCGGCGACCAGGATGCCGCGCTCGATCAGCGTGTCGAGGAGCTCCTGGATGAAGAACGCGTTGCCACCGCAGCGCGCGGCGATCTGTTCGATCAGATCATCGATGTCGTGGCCCGGGACGAACCGCTCGGCGAGCAGCTCGCGTCGCGCGGCCTCGGGGAGCTCGTCGAGGTGGACGAGCTCGGTGCCGAGCTCCCGCGCGAGCTTGAGGATGCGTGGCTCGGGGCGGCTCGTCATGAGCCCGAAGATCGGGCGCGGCGTCTCTACCTTGAGCAGCGCCGCGAACAACTCCTGGCTGTCCTGATCGGCCCAGTGGATGTCCTCGCCGACGAGCACGATCGGCTTGTCGCTGTCGAGCCGCTGCTCGATCCGGTTCAGCAGCTGGACCAGCGCGTGGCGGCGGGTGTCGGCATCGAGGTCTGCGGGTGCGCGCGCACCGTCGATGCCGAGTGAGGGCGGCGCCGCCTGAGCCGACGCGAAGCCACCCGCGCCGCGTGCACCGAGGAGCAGGCCGAAGATATGTAGCGCGGTGCGCGCCTCGCGCGACGTCTCCTCGCCGGGAAAGATCAGCGGGATCGCGCGCAGCAGCCGGCGCTCGACCTCGTGCGGCTCGGCATCCTCGGCGAGCCCGAGCACGTCGCGCGCGAGATCGGCGATCACGCCATACGGAGTCATCGCGGTGCCGACGCGGCCCGAGGTCCGGATGATCACGGCCTCACTCGGGTTGATGCCCTCGAGGAAGGTGCGCACGACGGTCCGCTTGCCAACGCCGGCGTCGCCGATGATCACGATCTGGCGCTTGCGCTTGGTCACGAGCACGTCGCGCCACGCATCGCGCAGCGCCTTGAGCTCGAGCTCGCGGCCATAGAGCCGGCGATCGTCGCGGCGCTCGCGCAGGCGTTGCGACCGTTCCTTCGGGCCACGCAGCCGGTAGACCCGCGCGCGCTTGACGCCGGGATCGGTGTCTTCGTCGACCGGTGCCTTGCTGCTGCTCGTGCTGCTTGGCGTCTCGTCGGGCAGATCGATCGCGGGCAGCGCCTCGAAGTTCCACTCGCTGCGTGCCGAGCGGAATACCCGCCCGCCGACGAGGATCTCCGCGCCACGCGCCTGCCGCGCGAGCTTGTGCGCGAAGGCGGCCGTCGATTCCTCGATGTCGAACGCCGATCGCCAGCGTTCGCCGGCGGTCTCCGTGTCGGGTGCCGGCTCGCCCTTGCCGGTCGACCGCTTGACGAGGGCAACCCCACGCTGCACCGCGAGCGCGAGCCGTAGCTCGGGCTCGACGTCGGAGCCGATGCCATCGAGCGCATCGACCAGCGCGAGCGCGAGCTTGATCGCACGACCCGCATCGTCCTCGCTCGCGATCGGCAGCCCGACGACGACGCGGATCGTGGTCTCGCCGCCCGGGCCGGTGCTCGCGTGCGGCATCGGCGTCGCGAGGCTGAGCGCCGAGAGCGCGAGCTCGACCTCCTTGCCATCCGACGGCAGCCGCGGCGAATCGAGCAGCGCCTGGTGCTTGAACGCGACGTCGCGCGCGACCTTGAAAAAGTCATTGACGAGGCGCTGCGCGCCGGCCTGACCGAGCTTGCGCTCGAGCGCCGTCATGCCGCGCAGGATGCCCTGCAGTACGTAGACGTACTTGCGCTCGCGCTGCTGGCGGTGATCGGGCCCCGGCGTCGGCGACTTCGCGCGGACGGCACCGGTCACATGCGAGCCGGCGATCGAGCCCGCGCCGGCGGCCGAGCCCACGTGCGAGCCCGCGGCCGAGCCGAGATCGCCGCGTGTGCTGGGGGCGATGGCCGACGGCCCACTCACGTCGATCGGCAGCACGACGGGGCCCGAAGCCTCGTCGCCGCGCACCTGCTGGACCACGGCCTCGCCCTCGGCAGGTGGCCGCGGCGTGGCGACCCGATGCTCACCGCCGCCGAGCTGGCTCAGCTGTTGTGCGAGCACGCCGGAGTCGGTGAGGAGGCCCGTCTTCTGCGCCCACTCGAACTGGAAGCGCCCGAGGTCGTGCTGCAGATCGCGCGCGGTCTGGTAGCGGTCGGTCCGGTGGAACGCGAGCGCCTTGAGAATGATCCGCTCGAGCGTGTCGGGTAGCTCGGGCGCGAAGTCCTTCGGTCGCGGAATCGCGCCGGACTTCACCATCTCGAGCGCTTCCTTGCCCTTGCCGCTGAACAGCGGCCGCGCACAGACCAGCTCGAACAACACGATGCCGGCGGCGAACACATCGCTGCGGCAGTCGACCGGCTCGCCACGTGCCTGCTCGGGTGACATGTACGCGAACTTGCCCTTGATGACACCCTGCTCCTCGTGGACGTCGCGCGCACGCGCGATCCCGAAGTCGACGATCTTCACGCCGCCGTCCCACGACAGCAGGATGTTTTGCGGCGAGATATCGCGATGCACGATCGCGAGCGGCTCGCCGAACTCGTCGGTCTTGCGGTGCGCGTAGTCGAGTCCCTTCGCGAGCTGCTGGACGATGTACGCGGAGAGCCCGTAGGGCAGGCGCTGGCGGGCCTTCGCGGCCTCCTGCAGGAGGCGCAGGAGGTCCATACCCTCGACGTACTCCATCGCGAGGAAGTACGTGTCGGCGACCGCGCCGAAGTCGAAGACCTGGATGATGTTCGGATGGTTGAGGCCGAGCGCGATCTTCGCCTCGTCCACGAACATCGTGACGAACTGGCGGCTCCGCGCGTACGCCGTGTGGATCTTCTTGATGACGAGGGTCTTGTTGAGGCCCTGCGCGACGACGGTGCGAGCGAGGAACACCTCGGCCATGCCACCGGTGCCGATCTTGCGGATCAGCGAATATTTGCCGAACTGCTCCATCAGTCGTGCCTGGAATGCGGCGCCTCTCGCCCCACGAGAAGGCCCCCCCGAGAAGTGCCGCGGGAACGGTCAATGATTGTAGCTCAGAGGGGTGAGATCACGAGGTTGTCGAACCAGGTATCGGTCTCCCAGTTGTTGAACCCGAGATACTCGTGCCCCATCCCTTCGAGAGGGCGCGCATCGACGAGCTGGAGGAACGGCCTCTCCATGTCGTCGATGTACCAGGTCAACTGGTTAGCCTTGCGCTCGATTTTCCAGTGGTAGCGCTGGTTCGGCACCACCTTGGGCTCTGTACGTTGGGTCACATCCTTGTCGTGCTCGTCGAGCCTCGCGATGATCGACTTGCTGTTGGACCAGCCGCCGAAGATCAGCTCGTAACCCGTCGCGAGATACGCGCCGCCATCGGGATCGAACGAGTGGCCGTCACCGAACACCTCGATCTTGATGTCACCGCGCGCATCGGTCGACCACGTGTCGAGCTCGATGCGGACGTCGCGCGGGATCTTGCGACGCAGCCACAGCGGATGATTCTTCGCGCCGCGCGCGCCGAGGGCGCCGTTCGCGACGCGGTAGCCATCGCCGCTCGCGTAGTAGGTTCCGCCGACGACGTCGCGTTCGAACCCGTCCGTCCACAGCTCGCGGATCGGCGGAGGGTCCTTGACCTTGCAGGCAGACAGCACGAGCAGAACGAGCCAGACGATGCGCACGCGCGGACTGTAATCGATCCCCCCGAGATGGAGCGAGCCAGCGGACGCTGGCGAGCGGGGCCGTCCGGGCGCCGGACGATCCCGGCGAAGCCCAAGGTATTCGATCGCTTGCGTTCTTCTCGTGGTCTTGACGCGATCGTCTCGTTCCCTGGGCCAGCCCACCTCCGGGTTCGCTGTCAGAGGGGGCACCTAGAGTCGACGGCGTGGAAGGCACGTTGTCGCTGTTCGACTGGCCAAGCGCGCACCCCGCGCGGCCCGAAGCCGCGCGTGCAGCGACGTCTACTGGTGCTACTGGTACTACTGGTACTACTGGTACTACTGGTACTACTGGTACTACTGGCGCGGCCACCGGC
>JBKJUF010000378.1:0-6108 GCA_046590445.1 Kofleriaceae bacterium | reverse complement strand
CGACGACGACGACGACGACGACGACGGCGACGATTCTGCTCACACCGCCGGCTTCGATCTCGAGCTCGCGCGCGACCTCGTCGAGAAGACCGCGAAGGCGGCGCTCGAGCAGGTCGGCGAGTGGGCGCAGGATCTCGGTCACTACCTCGACAACGCGCGCTGGCAGGTGCCGCGGATCGCACGCCTCAAGAGCCTTCAGGACGACTCGCTGGTCTCGCTCGGCCGCACGCTCGCGGACCAGGCGCATGCGATCGGCGAGCGCACGTTCTTTTTGTGGCGCGGCCGTGCGTTCACCTACGCCGAGGCGAACCGCCGCGTCGATGCGGTCGTCCGCGGCCTGGTCGCGGCGGGGCTGCGCGCCGGCCAGAAGATCGGCGTGATGATGAAGTCACGGCCGAGCCACCTCACCGTGGTCACCGCGATCAACCGGCTCGGAGGCGTCGCCGTGCTGCTGTCTCCGGAGACCAGTGACGAGCTCCTGCCGAAAGCGCTCGAGCTCGGCGAGACCGACGTCCTGATCGTCGATCCCGACAACGCCGCGCGCGCTCGCTCGCTGATCGGCGGCAAGGTGCTCGTGCTCGGCGGCGTCGGCGAGTCAGCGTGGGGCCGCTACGGTGAGGGCGGCAAGGCCGGTCCCGGCGCGAGCGCCCGCCGCGAGCTGCCACCTGGCGTCGTCGATCTCGAGTCGATCGATCCGGACACCGTCACGCTGCCGGCCTGGTACAAGGCGGACAGTGGCCGCGCCCGCGACCTCGCGATGATCTTCGTGTCGTCGGGCCGTCACGAGCCGCCGCGCGCGATGCGGATCACGAACCGCCGATGGGCGTTCTCCGCGCTCGGCGCGGCCGCCGCGGCCACGCTGACGACGCGCGACACCGTCTACTGCTGCCTGCCGCTGCACCATCCCTCGGGCACGCTCGTCGCGGCCGGCAGCGCGCTCGTCGGTGGCTCGCGCCTCGCGCTCGCCAGCAAGTTCGATCCGCAGACGTTCTGGGACGAGGTCCGGCGCTACGGCGTCAGCGTCGTCTACTACGCGGGCGAGATGTGCCGGCGGCTCGTCGACGCCCAGCCCGTGCTCGGCGAGAAGAACAACCCGGTGCGGCTGTTCGCCGGCAGTGGCATGCGCAAGGACGTGTGGCGCGACCTCGTCGCCCGGTTCGGACCGGTCGGCGTCCTCGAGCTCTATGCCTCGACCGAGGCGAACACCGTGCTCGCGAACGCGAGCGGCAAGAAGATCGGATCGGTCGGCCGGCCGCTGCCGGGCTCGCCTGCGGTCGCGGTCGCCGCGTGGAGCTTCGATGACGACGACTTCATGCGCGACGGCTCGGGCCACCTCGTGCGCGCCCGGCTCGACGAGCCCGGCATGCTGGTCGCGCGACTCTCCGAGCGTGCCGGCGCCGACGTCGCACACATCGATCCGCGCCGCCTGCTCCGCGCCGCCTTCGAGCCTGGCGATCTGTGGTTCGTCACCGGCGACTTCATGGAGGTCGACGTCGAGGGCGACTACTGGTTCGCCGACCGCCACCGCCAGATGCTCCGCACGCGACTGGGCCCGGTCGCGTCGACCCGGATCGAGGACGCGCTCTACGAGGTCCCGGGCGTCGCGCTGTGCGTCGCGACCGGCGAGCCCGATCCCGCCGATGCCGCGATCGAGGTCCCGGCCGCCGCGATCCAGCTCGCACCCGACACCGCGATCGATCTCGACGCGATCTCCACGGCCGTCGCGCGGCTGCCCGAGTACGCGCGGCCGCGCCGGCTGCGGGTCGTCACCGCGATCCCGCTGACCGACGGGTTCCGGCCGATCAAGCGCGCGATCGACGAGCTCCCCGCGCTCGCGAGCTACGCATGGGATGCGCGGTCCCGGCGCTACGTCGCCAGCGACGCCGTCTCGCGAGCAGGCTGACCCGGTGACTTGACTCGATCGGCGAAGCCGCCCACCGTCGCAGCCGGGGGATTTGCCATGAAGCTACAGCTGCCATCCGTGCCGTCGAAGGAACAGATCAAGGCCCTGCTCGAGCAGCGCTTGCCGCAGTACAAGTACAGCTTCCGCGGGAAGATCGTCGTCGTCGAGCTGACGAGCTTCACCGGCGCGATGGTCGTGCCGCGCAAGGACGGCGTCATCATCAACGGCAACTTTCCATCGATGGGCGCGATGTTCGTCTACATCATCCTGCTGTTCGGCACCGGCATCCTCGTCGGCCTGCTGATCTGGGCGCTGGTCTGGCGCGGCGGTCAGAACAAGGTGCGCGACGAGGTCGCCGGCGCGATGCAGCAGGCTCTCGGCGTCGCGCGCGCGGCCTGATCACCGGCACGCCGCGGCGATCCGCGAGCGAAACCACGCATGGGCCGGATCGCGATCGCTGCGCTCGTGCCACAGCTGCGCGATCCGCAGCGGTCCGATGTCGACGGGAGCCGGCACGATGTCGAGCGGCGCCAGGCGCGCGAGCTCCTCGGCGACCCGACCGCCCGTCGTCAGGATCAGATCCTCGGCGCGGAGCAGCGCGGGCGCGACCAGGAAGTGCGACGTCCGCACGACGACACGTCGCGGCTTGCCGTCGCGTGCGAGCGCTCGATCGATGGCGTCGCCCGCGCTCGGGGCCGGCGTGACCGACAGGTGGTCATGCTCGAGGTAGCGCGCGAGCGTGAGGCGCTTCGCGAACGCGGGGTGGCCCCGGCGCGCGACACAGACGAGCTCGTCCTCGAACAGGAGCTGCGAGCGCAACCCTGGACGAGCCTGCGCGCCGAACGCGATCGCGATGTCGACCGTGCCGGCTTCGAGCGCCTCCGCGGGCGCGGCCGGCAACGGCACGGCGATCACACCGACGCCCGGCGCGTCGCGGCGGAGGCCGTGCACGAGCGGCGGCACGACCACGAGCGACGCGAAGTCGGTCGCTGCCATCACGAAGTCGCGACGTGCGGCAGCGGCCTCGAACGTCGCTCGCTCCGCGAACACCGCGCGCGCGGCATCGAGGGCGGCGCGCGTGGGCTCGGCGAGCGCGAGTGCCGCTGGCGTCGGCTGCATGCCCGCACGCGTTCGCACGAAGAGCGGGTCGCCGAACGCGTCGCGCAGCCGAGCCAGCGTGCGACTCATCGCCGACTGGGTCACGCCGGCGCGCGATGCGGCCACCGTCACGTTGCGGGTCTCGAGCAGAAGCTGCAGCACGGCCAGCAGATTCAGATCATGACTTGGGATCATTTGAATCATGACTATTAGTTGTTGGACTCATACTGTCATCATTCGTATCGTGACGGCAGAAAGGACGCCGCCATGGACCTCGTCATCGCCCTCCACCTCGTCGCCGTCGCCGTGCTCGCCACGACAAACATCGGGGCCCTCGCGACGACCGTGCTCGCGCGGCGGTCGACCAGCCCCGCGCGGATCCTGAAATTGCTCGCGATCCACAACCTGTTCGCGGCCAAGCTGCTCGTGCCGGCCGCGGTCGTGACGCTGCTGTCCGGCGCGTGGCTGACCTACCGGACCGGCGCGTCGCTCCTCGCACCGTGGATGTTCGGCACCCTGGTGCTGTACGTCGGGTCCGCGCTCGTCGGCATCCTCTACCTGCTGCCCGAAGAGGCCGCGGCAACCGCCGAGGCGCGTCGCCAGGTCGCCGCGAACGAGACCACCGCATCGGAGCAGCTCGTCGCACACACCGCGGCGCCCGGCATCATCGCGGGTGAGTGGGGTGCGCAGGTGACGATGGCCGCGATGTTCTATCTGATGATCGTGCAGCCCGGTTGACCATCGCGATTCGTCGTGCGCACCGTCCGCGTTCTCACCTGGAGGCATCGTGTCGATCATCATCCTGATCTCCTGGATCGTCGCCGCGCTCATCGCGGGGGGCTTCGCGGTCATCACGATCGGCATCGCTCCCGCAGGTACGACGCTCGACGGTCCGACCTGGAGCGCGCTGCATCGCGCGTTCGATCGCCGGCTCGGTCCGTACTTCCAGGTCCTGCTTCCGATCGCGCTCGCCACGACCGCTGCGGTCGCGACCGCCTCGAGCATCATCCCGTCGATCGCGATCCCGTCCGCGGTCCGCGTCGGGTTCGCGGTCGCCGGCGCCTTGTTCCTCGCGATCCTCGTGATCTCGGTGACCGTCAACGTCCCGATCAACCGCGAGGTCGCGACGTGGACCGAGCCGCCCACCGACTGGGCCGCACGCCGCGCCCGCTGGAATGCGATGCACGCCCTTCGCACGCTCGCCGGGGTCGCCGCCTTCGTCGCGATGATCGCGACTCCGCTGCTCGCAAGGTAGTCGCAGTACTTCGGACTGACCTGGTACGCTGATGTCATGGGAGTCGAGCAGCGGCGCCACCCGCGCCACGTGGTCCGGCTCTCCGTCCGGTACACGAATGCCGCACAGTTCGTGAACGACTACGTCGAGAACCTCTCGATGGGTGGGCTCTTCATCGTCGGTGCCCACCAGATGCCACTGCACTCGGAGACCGAGGTCGTGATCGATCTTCCGGGGCATGGGACGTGGACCGTGCGTGCCAGGTCGTCATTCGTCATCGGTGTCGAGGCTTCGCGCGCGTCGGGGCGCAAGGCCGGCGCAGGCATGGAGATCATCGAGAAGCCGCCGGGGTTCGACGACGCGCTGCTCGGCTACTTGCTGCGCCTCGGCCGCCGTCGCGAGCATGCCGTGATGATCGATGAGGGCATGGTCGGCCGATCGCTGTTCGAGGACGCTGGCTACCAGGTGATGGCACTCCAGGGCGAAGACGAGGTGGCGATCGCGCTGGCCGATGACTCTGCCAAGATCCTCGCGATCATCGTGCCGCCGGCGCGCCTGGACGGCTATCGCGATAGCCTCGGCGAGCGCAGCAAGAGCGTGGTGTTCCCGGCGTCGACCGTCGAGGAGATCGCCGACATCATCGCGCGCATCGACAGCCTGTTCTGACTCGACGACCTCAGACCTTCAGCTTGTAGCCCGTCTTGAACACCCACCAGATCGCGGTGAGGCAGACCACGAGGAAGCCGAGCGTCATGCCGATGCTGAGGACGACGTCGACGTCCGACGTGCCATAGAACGCCCAGCGCATGCCGGAGATCAGATAGACGACCGGATTGAACAGCGTCACCTTCTGCCAGAACGGCGGCAGCATGCTGATCGAGTAGAACGCTCCGCCGAGGAACGTCAGCGGCGTGACGATCATCAGCGGGATCGCCTGCAGCTTCTGGAAGCTGTCGGCCCACAACCCGATGATGAAGCCGAAAGTGCTGAAGGTGACAGCCGTCAGCACGAGGAACGTCACCATCCACACCGGGTGCAGGATCTCGTACGGCACGAACACCCGCGCGGTGAGCAGGATCAGCGTCCCGAGCATGATCGATTTGGTCGCCGCCGCGCCGACGTAGCCGATCACGACCTCGATGAACGAGACCGGTGCGGAGTGGAGCTCGTAGATCGAGCCCGACCACTTCGGCAAGTAGATCCCGAATGACGCGTTGGAGATGCTCTCGCCGAGCAGCGACAGCATGACCAGGCCGGGAATGATGAACGATCCGTAGTCGACGCCGCCGACCTCGCCCATCCGCGAGCCGATCGCGGACCCGAACACGATGAAGTACAGCGAGGTCGAGAGCACCGGCGACGCGATGCTCTGCACGACCGTCCGGAACGTGCGCGCCATCTCGAAGCGATAGATCGCGCGGATCGCATGGACGTTCATCGCGGCCCCTTCACGAGGCTGACGAAGATGTCCTCGAGGGAGCTCTCGCTCGTGTGGAGATCGTTGAAGTCGATCCCGTGCTCGCCGAGCCGCCGGAGCAAGCCGGCGATCCCGGTGCCATCACGCTGGAGGTCGAACGTGTAGGTCAGCAGCGTGCCATCCGCGGACAGCTGGAGCGAGAGCTCCGAGAGTGCGTCGGGAATCCGTTCGAGCGGCTGCCGGAGCTGCAGCGTCAACTGGCGCTTGCCGAGCTTGCGCATGAGGACGGCCTTGTCCTCGACGAGCAGCAGCTCGCCCTTGTCGATCACACCGATCCGGTCGGCCATCTCCTGCGCCTCCTCGATGTAGTGCGTCGTGAGGATGATCGTGACGCCGCGCTCGCGCAGCTCGCGCACCATCTTCCACATCTCGTGGCGGAGCTCGACGTCGACCCCT
>JBKJUF010000356.1:0-3353 GCA_046590445.1 Kofleriaceae bacterium | reverse complement strand
CCGGGACACTGAGCCCGACGGGACGGCGCTCCAGCATCTTGATCGCCTGGTACTGCGGCAGCAGGCGCTTCTCGTGGCTGACGTTGAGCCGCGATCGGTACGACTGCTTGCAGCGTTCGACGTTCGTTCCCGAGAGCCCGCCGGCCGACGGCTCCTCCATGTTGCAGTTCGGGAAGGTTCCCTTGCACAGGAAGCACAGCACGTTGAACAGCTCCGCGAGCGCTCGTGACGTGTTGTGGAAGCTGATCCGGCCATCCGACGCGACGTGACCGTCGCTATCGACGAGCCCGTCGAACAGTCCCTGCAGGTAATCGGGATCGCCACAGCGATACCGCGCCGGCAGGTGCTTTTCGTCGCGCTTGCCAAACTGCGCGAGCAGTCGTGCCCACTGCAACGAGTACAGGTGCAGCGTGGCCAGGCTCCCGTCCACGATCGGCTCGATCGCGACCCCGCTCACGCGCTCGAGGCAGCGCTGGAGCTTCGCCACGATGTCCTGCTCGTGGGATCCAAAGTACCAGGAGACGCGTCCGGTCTCCGAATTGCGGTTCGGCGCGATGAACGCGTGGCCATCCCCGAGGAACGTGCCGAACACGTACCCGAGCTCGTAGGACGCACCGATGTCCACCTGGTAGCGCGCGAGCTGCTTGTCCTTACGGATCGCGAACTCGCGCAGATCGATCGCGAGCTCCTTCGGCATGTCGAAGCCGATCTGGCGCGGCATCAGACAGGCCGCATGCGCGACGTCTCCGATCTCCTGCCACCCGATCTTGTCGTTGCCCTGCTTGGTGGGGCGCTCGAGCGCCGCGGCGTAGCCCCTGGACGCAACCGTCGCCGGCGCGAGCGATGACAGGTCGCCGACGAGGTACCTGTGATCCGGCGTGACCAGCGTGTCGCCAAACCACGCGGTGTGGCGCAGCGCCATCACCTCGCGGGTGCCGGTGCACCAGGCCTTGAGGACCCGCACCGGCTCGCCCATCGAGTTGATCACGCGGTCGCCCGCGCGGACATCCTCGATGTTTTCGTACGTGCCGTCGGCCATCAGCACGCGCGCGCCGGCGGCGAAACACCCAGGCCCGATGCCGACCTTGATCGCGTTGACGCCGGTCTCGATCAGCGCCTTGGTCGCCTCGGCGGTCGCGACGTTGCCGGCCACGAGCTGGAGGCGCGGGAACTTCTTGCGGGTCTCGCGACACGCGGCGAGCACCCCGGCCGAGTGGCCGTGTGCGGTGTCGATGCAGATCACGTCGCAGCCCGCGGCGAGCAGCGCCTCGATGCGCGCATCGCGATCGCCACCGACGCCGACCGCGGCGCCGACACGCAGCCGGCCCAGCTCGTCGGTCGCGGCCGCCGGGTGCTCCTCGGCCTGCTCGATATCGCGGATGGTAATGAGACCCTTCAGCCGGCCCTGAGCGTCGACGACGAGCAGCTTCTCGATGCGGTGCTTGTGAAGGAGGTCCTTCGCCTCGTCGATCGTGACGCCTTCCTTCGCGGTCACCACGTTCTTCGTCATCAGCTCGCCGACCGGCAGCTTGAGCCGCTTCTCGAAGCGGACGTCACGGTTCGTGAGGATGCCGAGCGGGCGCTTGTCGTCGTCGACGACCGGCAGGCCGCTGATCCGGTAGTGCCGCATCACCGCGAGCGCGTCCTCGAGCGTCTTGTCGGGCGCGACGGTCAGCGGATCGACGACGATCCCCGACTGCGCCTTCTTCACGCGCAGCACCTCGCGGGCCTGGTCCTCGACGGAGAGGTTCTTGTGGATGAAGCCCATCCCGCCTTCACGCGCCATGCGGATCGCGGTCTGGGCCTCGGTGACGGTGTCCATCGCCGAGCTGACGAGCGGGATCCGCAGCGGGATCGCAGGGGTCAGCCGCGTGGCGACATCGACGTCGCGCGGGATCACCTCGCTGTAGCCGGGGACGAGCAGAACGTCGTCGAAGGTGAGTGCCTCTCGAAGGCTGTCCTCGAGCATGGCGCACCATACTCGTGGGGTATGACCCCGGCAAGACAGCCGGAGGGCGCAGACCCCACCGATGGGGCACCAGGTCCCGGGGATAACCGAGGATCTCGACGCAACACGATGATTTAACAAACGGTACGGTGGCACCTATATTGATGTTCCCGTCGCCGATGGGTTCGGGGATGACCATGCGCACACTGATTTGCTTACTCGTGATAGCGGGATGTGCCGGCGAAGCGCCGGCGACGGTGCCGGGTGTCGACGCCGGCGATGTCGATGCCGCGCCCGAGGGCGGCCAGCGCGTCAGCGGCAAGGCCCTGGACTACTTCGTCGCGGACACGCCGCTCGCGAACGCCACGATCACCACCGATGGTATCGAGGCGGTCGCGATGGCGCAGTCCGGTATCGACGGCGCGTACGAGGTCGCGAACATCCCGGCCGGCAGCAAGCTGTTCCTCGCCGTCGCGCGCGCGAACTATCGCACCACCCGCAACATCGCCGTGTCCATCGAGGATGCCCCGGTCACCCGCGACGTCTACGTGATGTCGGTCGCCGACGTCAATCGCCAGTACGCGACCGACGGCAAGCCGGTCAACGTGGGCAAGGCATTCCTCGCCGCCGATCTCAAGGATGCGGCCGGCATCCCGCTCGCCGGCATCCCGCTCGCGAACGTCAAGCTGACCGACCTCAACGACCAGCCAGTCCCCGCGCTGATCGGTCCCTACTTCTTCGGCGCGCAAGGCGACATCAATCCGGCGCTCACCACGGCCGAGGCGAATGCCGGTCGCTCGCGCGTCGCGTTCCTTGACGTCCCGCCCGGCACGTTCAAGCTGTCCGTGACCTATCCCGACGGTCAGGGCGGCAACGCGACCTCGGTCACCCAGGTCATCGCGACGGCCGGCGGTGCCGTGATCGCGAACGGCGGCGGTGTCATCCCCGGCGCCGCCGCGGCCGACCCGACGTTCGCGACGAACATCTATCCGCGGCTGCAGAAGGCCGCGAACGATGGACTCGGCTGCGCCAACTGCCACACCGCGAACGGCTCGGGCGGCATCCTCGTGATGAACGCCGGCGCGGCGACCACGCTCGCGAACATCATGGCGCGGCCGGGCGCGATCAACACCGCGGCGCCCGCGGAGTCACTGCTGTTGACCAAGCCGCTATACGAGCCGGCGCCCGCGGTGCAAAACCACCCGAACGCGACGTTCCTCGACGCCAACGATCCCGACTACAAGCTGTTCCTGCGCTGGATCACGAACGGCGCGAAACCCTGAGCGCGACTAGAACGCATCTCAAAAACTGCGTGGCCAAGTAGTCGAAGTTCGATCGGTTTTTGAGAACGTGATCGAGAGGGATCGCGTCCGGATCACGGATGTGATCCAACAGGACATGCAGC
>JBKJUF010000345.1:0-7821 GCA_046590445.1 Kofleriaceae bacterium | reverse complement strand
GCTGCATGTCCTGTTGGATCACATCCGTGATCCGGACGCGATCCCTCTCGATCACGTTCTCAAAAACCGATCGAACTTCGACTACTTGGCCACGCAGTTTTTGAGATGCGTTCTAGTTCCAGTACTGACGGTTGAGAGGGAGCGCTGGGAGCGGCAGCCCATGCAACGGCGTGAAGCATGGCGCGCTAAGCCGGCGCTAACCGTCGCGGCGCTCGCCGAAGACCGGGACCTGCGAGGCCACGAGCAGTACGAGCGTCGCGAGCGCGAGCAGCAGGCCGTAAAGGCCGTTCGCGTTGGTGGTCGAAATCTTCGCCGTGGCAGGCGTCATGATCGCGGGGGCGGCGACTGGTTTGGTGGGGAACGCGATGACCGCGGGCTGGACCGCGGCCTGGCGGACCGCCGGGTTCACGACTGCATCACCGAAGCGCTCCGCGTTGACGAGCCACGACGCCGCGTTCTTGACGTAGCGCGCGGTGCCCGCAGTGTCCCACTTCATGTAGAGCCGGGTGAAGCCGCCGTCGAGGATCGCCCGGCGGCCATCGCGATCGTGAAACGCGGTGACGAGGTTGCCCGCCGATCCGTAGATCAGCGGCTCGAGCGTCGTGGACGGCTGGATCGTCGCGATCGTGTGGCCTTCATAGATGTGCTCGAGGCCGGTGGTCAGCAGGTGGTTCGGCAGGAGGCCCGCGGTCTGCGGTGACTTCTGCAGCGTGACCGTCTGCTCGCCCATCAGATTTCCGAGCATCTTGGTCCCGAGCAGCGCCTCGGCGACGACGTTCGCGTCCGCGTAGTACGGCTCGTTATCGCCCCAGATGTAGACGCCGTGACCGGCCTCGAAGAACGTCTTGATCACCCGGACGTGCTCGGCGTTGAGGCGCTGCGTGCTGTCCGAGATGATCCACAGCTGCGACGACTTCGCGAGCGCGGCCTCGAGCTCGACGGGGGAGGGCGGCATGCCGACCCAGCGGTAGACCGAGAAGCCCTTCTCGGCGAGCGCGGCCTTCGGCAGGCTGAAGTCGAAGTTCGAGCCGGTGTAGAGATGGATCACCGCGACGGTCTGGCCGCTGAACGCACCATCGATCGCGAGATCGTTGTCGTTGCCCTGCGCGTTGCCGTGCGAGTCGACCGCGACCGGCATCTCGTACGCCTCGATCTGCATCGTGCCGCTACGGGCATCGCGGACCCAGCGCTCGCCCGACATCGTCGGCTTGTTCTTGCCGGCGGCCTTCGTGTACTGCGCGGAGGCGGGTTGCCCGAGCCCGAGCAGCAGGCCGATCAGGGTGAGCAAGAAGCCGGTGCTCCGGAATGATGGCGCGGGCATTCGTGACCAAACGCGCACGGACACGGTTCGATCTACCGGGGCGGCGGGTCCCACGTGCAACCTCGCGGCGGCACGGTCGACTCGCCGGCCAGCACGGTCGCCAGTCGCGGATCTTCCATCGAGTTTCGGGGGGATGGATCCTCTAACCCCTTGGCACGTCTGCTGCTCCTCGGGGCGTTCGATGAAGCACGTGTTCCAGATGTCGGTGATGGCGATCGCGATCGCCGGGATCGTGCCTGGTTGTGCCACCGACGAGCTCGACCCGGCCGGCGAGTGTGCGTGCGGCCTCGGCCTGGTCTGCGAGGCCGGCGTGTGTGTCGCGCCACCCGCGGACGGCAAGTTCGATCTGCCGAATGGTGCGCTCTACGAGGGTCCGCACGATGGCAGCGGCTACGCGGCGATCGCGGCGTTCTTTGCGGCGAAGGGCTTCGACCTGACCGCGGATCCGTCGCAGCTCGCGCTCGGGTGGCCGACGCGCGAGGCACAGACCGCCGCGCTGAACCGGTTCGGCACGCCGATCCTGCTCGCGGGCAGAGGCTACTTCCACACCGCGCTCGACGTGATGCGCACGCTACCGACCGAGAGCCCCGATGTCCTCGCGCCGGTGACTGGTACCGCGTTCGTGTTCGACTGGTACGGCCAGGTCGGTTACCACGGCAATCCGTACGCTGGCGTGGTCGCGATCTGGGACCCGCTGTCGAAGACGGTGACGCAGCTGATGCACGTCGAGCCGTCCGCGGATCTGCTCGCGGCCGGGCAGAATTCGATCGAGGTCACCAAGGGCCAGCTGATCGGCACGCTCGCGCTCGTGCCGCTCGCGGACACCGCGATCGGTGACTACTTCCGCCACACCCACGTCGACATCGTCGACGGCAAGGCCAACCGCGCGCTCGATCCCGCGCGCTTCCTGCCCTACCAGGACCACGTCCCGCCGGTCGCGAAGGAGGTCTACTTCCTCGACGCCGCGGCGCAGAAGTCGACGAAGCTGTCGACTGGTAAGCTCGATGTCGTCGTCGAGCTCTCGGATCGCGACGACTTCTCGGCACGCAACTTCGAGGTCGCCGCGATCTCGTACACGATCACGCTCGATGGCGTCGTGGTGGCGACATCGCCGCGCTGCGAGCTCGATCACCTGATCGACCGGATCGGTCCCGACAGCTACTCGACCGGGACGCTGAGCCTGCTCGATCTCGGCAACGCCGCCGCGCAGGTCGGCATCGGCCAGTGGCCGCAGTCCGACATCGATAACCGCGACCGTACTTTCCGCTATGCGTTGACCCAGCTCGCGGTCGTCGACCGCCGGTGCACCGTGCGCCCCGATGCCGAGGGCTTCGTCGAGGTGCCGGACACTGCCGGTGTGATGACCGTGCGCGTGACGGCGTGGGATCGCACGAACAACCAGGTCACGAACCGCCGCACGTTACGCCGCTAACTGGGCGGCGCTAACCCCGGTGTTCCGGTGTCGTCCCGACCGGCAGGCCCTGCTACCATCGGGCCGCGTGAGGGCGCTGATCGCGTTGGCGGTGCTGTCGACGAGCTGCACGAAGCTCCTCGGGATCACCGATCCGACCCCGGCCAGTCCTGGCGATGGCGGACCGGACGCGATCCCGGATAGCTCGATCGACGCGCCCCCGCCGTGCACGACGCCGACCGCGTTCAAGCCTGACATCGTGTTCGATACCGGCGAGCCGGCACTCGGCTTCGCGTTCGTCGACTTCGACGCCGGCGGCGTCGACGACATCGCGATCGCGACTGGCGACGATGTCAGCATCTTCCACGGCAACGGCACCGGGGACTTCGGTGGCGATGGCCAGAAGATCAAGATCCCGACCGCTGCCGACGACCTCGCGGTCGACGACTACGACTCGGATGGCGACGATGATCTCGCGCTGTGGACGGTCGGTGGCACCGCGGTCATCGTGCGGCGGCAGAACCGGACCCTGACTCCGCCCGTCGAGGCCGAGCAGCCGCTGACCGGGCCGTTCACGGCGGTCGAGCGCGTGCTCGCCGGCCAGCTCGACGGCAACCTGCGTTCCGATCTGCTCGTCCACGACGGCACCGGCAGCCGCGTCTACACCTCGAACCTTGGCACGCCGGGCACGTTCGGACGCAACGCCGCGCTCGTCGGAAGCGGTAACGATGACCTCCTGCAGCTCCGCCAGGTCGACAACGCGCAGCGGGAGGACGCGCTCTTCGTGAACGCCGGCACGGTCAAGCTTTCGCTGCAGACCACGGCGTTCGGCGCGCTGTCGACGATCGCCAGCGGCGCGACCGGCCGCGGCGCCATCCTCGGGAAGTTCGACAACGACGCATTCGCGGATCTCGTCGTCGCGACCGCGAGCGGGCTCGTGCTCTATCGCCAGAACACCGCGCAGCCCGGCACGTTCACGATGACCGGCGTGATCTCGCCGCTCACCGGCAACGCGCTCGCGGCCGCTGACGTCAACGGCGACGGGCTCGAGGACATCGTGGTGCCGAGCGGCTTCGTGCTGCAGTGCGCGCCGCCCGCGACCGGCGGCCCAGGCACGTTCACGCAGTTCGAGGCCGCGAACAACGCGGGGCAGCTCGGGTTCCGCGACCTCGACGGCAACGCGAAGCTCGATCTCGTGCGCGTCGACGGCAACAACCTGCGAGTGCGCTTGCAATGATGAAGGGGCTCGCCAACGTCGGCGACACGCTCGCCGGCAAGTATCGCGTCGACAAGATCCTCGGGATCGGGGGCATGGGGATGGTCGTGCAGGCGATGCACCTCGATCTCGATCAGCGCGTCGCGCTCAAGTTCATGCTGCCGCAGGCGCTCGAGTCTCCCGAGGCGAGCGCGCGATTCCTGCGCGAGGCGCGCGCGGCGGGCCGGCTGACCGGCGAGCACATCTGTCGCGTGATCGACGTCGGCCGCTTCGAGTCGGGCGCGCCGTACATCGTGATGGAGTACCTTGAGGGCTACGACCGCGGCACGCTGCTCAAGCGCCGCGGCCCGTTGCCGATTGCCGAGGCGATCGACTACATCCTGCAGGCGTGCGAGGGCATGGCCGAGGCCCACGCGCTCGCCATCGTCCATCGCGATCTCAAGCCCGACAACCTGTTCCTCGCGACCCGGGTCGATGGTGGCCGCCTCATCAAGGTGCTCGACTTCGGGATCTCGAAGGCGACGGTCACGGGGCTCGCGACGAAGACCGGCGATATCCTCGGCTCGCCGGCGTACATGGCGCCCGAGCAGATGCAGGCGACGAAGGACGTCGACGCGCGCGCCGATATCTGGTCGCTCGGTGGCGTGCTGCACCAGCTGCTGTCGGGCAAGACGCCGTTCGCGGGTGACACGCTCCCCGGGCTATGCCTCGCGGTGATGAACCAGCCCGCGCCGAGCCTGGTGACGCTCCGCAAGGACGTCCCGCCGCCGCTCGCCGAGGCCGTGCTCAAGTGCCTCGCGAAGCGCCGCGACGACAGGTTCACCGACGTCAGCGATCTCGCACAGGCAATCGCGCCATTCGGACCGGCGGGTGCGGTCGGTGCGGTGACCCGCGTTCGCAGCCTGCTCCGCGGCCGGGCGACGCCGACCACGCTGCCGCCGACCGAGGACGACGCCCACCGCAGCAGCCAGGGCGTCGCGCCGACGCTCGTCGAGCGCGATGGATTCTTGCCGACGCTGACGCCGTCCGCGCCGTTCAGGCTGGCAGCCGACAGCGGTGCGCGTGGTGCGACCACGCTCGCCGCGAGCGCCGGCGAGTCGCTCGCGATGCCGCGTGTACGCCGGATCCCGCTCGGCGTCATGGGCGCGGTCCTCGGTACGCTCGCGATGGTCGCGCTGATCATCGTGATGGTGATGCGGCGCGATGATGCCGGCGAGCCGCGCGCGGCCACCGTGCCCGCTGCGACGCCGGTGACCCAGCCGCCGCCGCCTCCGGTGGTTGCTCCGGTGGTCGCCGACCCCGTGCAGGCGAGTGTCGCTCCGGTGGTCGCCGATCCCGTGTCGGCCGTCGATCCGCCGGTGACATCGGGGTCCGCAGTCGCGCCGCATGTCGCGAAGGACGAGAAGGATCCGAGGGCGAAGAAGCCGAAGCGTGACGCGACCGCGGTGCCCGCCGATGCGGGTGCCACGCCGGTCGATGCCGCCGACGACGAGGACAAGTGGGGACGCATGCTCCACGATCACGACAAGCCGCCGCCGTCGTCGCCATCGCCATCGTCCGAACGTGACGGCAAGCCGGAGAGCCCGTGAAGCGCGCGCTGGTGCTCGCGTGCCTCGCGGTGGCGATCCCGGCGGTCGCGTACGCCGACGACAAGACGAAGGCGATGGCGCTGTTCGACGAGGGCATCAAGGAGCTCAAGGGGGGCAACTACGACAAGGCGTGCAAGTCGCTCGCGGCGAGCAACGCGCTCGTCGCAGACAGCGGCACGCGGGGGAGCCTCGCGCGCTGTTACACGCAGCTCGGCAAGGTCGCGTCGGCGTGGCGGCTGTGGCGAGAGCTCGCCGACACCGCGCCGGTCGCGCTCCGCGCCGATGCCAGTACGAACGCGAAGAAGCTCGAGCCCCGGCTACCGCGCTACGTGATCCGCCTCGCGCCCGGTGCGCCGCAAGTCGCGGTCGCGGTCACGCTCGACGGCGTCGCGATCGATCCTTCGATCGACGTCCCGGTGCCGATCGATCCCGGCACGTACACGCTCGAGGCGAACGCGGCCGGCTACGCGGGCTGGGCCGTAAAGCTGGTCGCCGTCGAGGGCAGGACCGAGGAGATCGTGATCCCGGCGCTCGAGCCCGTCGTGAAGCCGATCGTCGAGGCGCCACCACCGACGGTGGTTCCCGATGACGGCAGACGGCGTCGCCGGCACCTGCTGGGGCTGTCGGTCGCCGGCGGCGGCGCGGCGATCGTCGTGGTCGGTGGTGTGTTCGGCATGATCGCGCGCGGTCGCTACGACGACGCGAAGGCTGCCTGTGGCGGCGAGATCGACCGTTGCGACCCGACGATGATCGGCGACGCGCAGGCCAAGGTCGACAGCGCGCGCAGCGCCGGCAACATCGCGACCGTGCTGACCCTCGTCGGTGGCGCGGCGGTCGTCACCGGCATCGTGCTCTACGTGACCGCTCCAGGCTCGAAGGACGGTGCGACGCCGCACGAACGCCGCGTCTCGATCGCGCCCGCGCTCGCTGGCAACGGTGCCGGCGTCGTGATCAGCGGCGGCTTTTAAACACGCGTCGGGCGGCCGCGCCGGCGCGCGATCCGGCGGGCAATGTTGCTCGCCTCGGGCACCCGCGCCGCGGCCATCGCGCCGAGGTAGACAGCGCCGAACACCGGGATCGCGACGAGCGCAGCCTGCCAGCCGCGCGCGCCGAGCTCGGTGATCGCGAGGTGCGCGCCGCCGTAGCCGAGCATGCCGGCGACGATCGCGGCGATCAACGCACCGAGCAGGAGCTTGCCTGGGACCGGCACCCGGCCGATCCGCGCGGCGAGCCAGCGCTGGAGCAGGGCGTACTCGATCCACGCGGCCAGACCCGCGGCGGCGGTCAGCCCGAACGCGCCCCACACGACGGCGTAGCCGAGTGCCTCGCGCAGCGGCATGACGACGGCCCACCCGATCATGCCTCCGATGGTGATGCGCACGAGCGCGGCGTAGAGCGGCGGGCGCGGGTGGCCGAGCGCGTAGAGCGCGGACGAGAACAGCCGGCTCAGCGTGCTCGCGACAAGCCCGAGCGAGGAGCCGGCGAGGACGATCCACACGATCTCGGTGTCGCGCGCGCCGAATCGCCCGGTCTCGAACAAGAGCGCGACGATCGAGCCGCCGATGATCACGAACGCGACCGCGGACGGTACGACGAGGAAGACCACACGGCGCAGCGAGCTTCGCAGCCGCGTCTGCACCGCCGCGGCGCGGGCGTCGGCATCACCGGTCGTCGCCGACATCACCGGCAGCTCGGCCGCCGAGATCGCCATGCCGAACAGGCTGATCGGCAGCATGTAGAGCGTCTGCGCGTTGAACATCGCCGCGAGGATCGCCTCGCCGAGGAAGCTCGCGAGGACCTGATCGACGTACGCCGAGATCTGGACCGACCCGCGGCCGATCACGACCGGCACGAACGCGCGCAAGATCTCGCGCACGCCCGGATCACCGGCCGCGACCGACGGCGAGAGCCCGCGGAGGAGGCGGATCACCGTCGGCAGCTGAACGAGGAACTGCGCCGCCGAGCCGATGACGGTGCCCCACGCGAGCCACGTCGCGATGTCATCGTCGCCGCTGCCGCTGACGAACCGCCGTCCGGCGATGATCGCGGCGGCGATGATCGCGGCGTTCCACAGGACCGGCGAGACGTATGACAGGAAGAACCGGCGGTGGCTGCTCAGCACGCCGAGACACCACGCGCTCATCACGAGCAGGGCGGTCCCCGGGAACATGATCTGGACGAGCCGCACCGTGAGCTCGCGCGTGGTGTCGTCGAAGCCGGGCGCCAGCAGGTCGACGAGCGGGCCCGCGGCGAGCACGCCGATCGCCGCGATCGTGGTCGCGAC
>JBKJUF010000157.1:0-14659 GCA_046590445.1 Kofleriaceae bacterium | reverse complement strand
CGATGCCGAGAGCGTCGCGTGGCTCGAGCGCATGCTCGAGGAGTTCAAGGGCACGGTCGTCGCGATCACCCACGATCGCTACTTCCTCGACAACGTCGCGAAGTGGATCCTCGAGCTCGACCGCGGCGAGGGTCACCCGTTCGAAGGCAACTACACGGGCTGGCTCGAGCTCAAGGCCAAGCGGATGAAGGACGAGGAGCGCCAGCAGGACGCGCGCTCGAAGATGCTCGCCCGCGAGCTCGAGTGGGTCCGGCTGTCGCCGAAGGCCCGCCAGGCCAAGAGCAAGGCCCGCCTCAACCGCTACGACGAGATGGTCGCCGAGGCCCAGAAGGAGCAGCGTGACGCGTCGCTCGAGATCGTGATCCCGCCGGGGCCGCGGCTCGGTGGCGAGGTCGTCAGCTTCGAGGGCGTGACCAAGTCGTTCGGCGACCGTATGCTGATCGACAACCTGACGTTCAAGCTGCCGCGCGGCGGCATCGTCGGTGTGATCGGCCCGAACGGCGCCGGCAAGACGACGCTGTTCCGCATGATCATGGGCGTCGAGCAGCCCGACAAGGGCAAGATCAAGATCGGCGACACCGTCAAGCTCGGCTATGTCGACCAGAGCCGCGACGCGCTCGACCCCGACAAGACGATCTTCGACGAGATCAGCGAGGGTGTCGAGCACATGATGATGGGCGAGCGGTCGATCAACTCGCGCTCCTACGTCTCGAGCTTCAACTTCAAGGGTCAGGATCAGCAGAAGCGCGTCGGCATCCTCTCGGGTGGCGAGCGCAACCGCGTCCACCTCGCGAAGATGATCAAGCGCGGCGGAAATCTCTTGCTGCTCGACGAGCCGTCGAACGATCTCGACGTCGACACGCTGCGCGCGCTCGAAGACGGCCTCGAGAAGTTCCCCGGCTGCGCCGTCGTGATCAGCCACGATCGGTGGTTCCTCGATCGGATCGCGACCCACATCCTCGCGTTCGAGGGCGACTCCCACGTCGAGTGGTTCGAGGGCAACTTCGCGGACTACGAGGCGGACCGCAAGCGCCGGCTCGGCACCGATGCGGACCAGCCGCACCGGATCAAGTACAAGCCGCTGCGGGCCTGAGCGTCGACGTTCTCAGGCGAGCGGCGAGCACACGAAGATGCAGCGACGCGACAGCGCGTCGAGCCGACGCTGATCGTAGCCGCCGTACATCGCGACGATGTCGAAGCCAGCCTGCTGCACGAGCAGGCTGAGCTCCGATGGGTAGTAGACGTGGACGTCGTGACGATCGGTGCCCAAAATGGAGGGAGCCAGCGGATGCTGGCGAGCGGGATTTGACGGCGAGCCGTCCGACGATGCGACGGTCAGATCGAGGGAGCGGATCTGGTCGGCGGGGTTGTATGACCGGCGCGCGCGGATCGTGATCTTCGCGTCGTCGGGAAGGACGTATGCGATCTCGAGATCCTCGGCGAGCAGCCGCTCGGGCGAGGGCAGGAAGGTATCGATCACGAGGCGGCCGTTCGGTGCGAGGTGGCGGCGGGCACAGCGCAGACACGCGAGCGCGTCGTCGAGGGTCAGCAGCAAGTTGATGCTGTTGAACGCGAGCACGACGAGATCGAAGTCGTCGCGGCCGAGGTCGAACGAGCGCATGCTGGCCTTGACCCACTCGATGTCGACGCCGGCACCGCGCGCATTGCGCTGGCCTTGCGCGAGCATCGAGTCGCTGTCGTCGAGACCGGTGACCTGCGAGCCCTTGACCGCGAGCGGGATCGCGATCCGGCCGGTGCCGCAGGCCAGCTCGAGCACGCGCCGCGCCTCCGACGCCATCTTGATCCAGAACAGCAGATCATCGTGGCGGCTCGCATGGCACGCGTCGTAGTGCTCTCCGTCGTTGAGAAACGAGCGTGGCGGAACGGTGACGGTCACGGTGGGTATCACGGCCGCGGTGACGGCGGCTTCGCGTCCTTGTCGTGGTGGAGGTGATGATGGGGGCGCAGCCGGATCTCGGCGACGATCGGTCGGTGATCGCTGGCGCGGCGCGCCAGATCGGTGTCGCAGCGCGCGAGCCGCATGAAGTCGAGGTCGCCGCGCACGAAGATCCCGTCGAGCGCGCGGACCGGGCCCCACGCGGGGAACGTCAGCGGGCGCCTCTCGATGCCGCGGAACCCGACCGGCGCGAGCAGATCTCCGAGGCCGCCGTAGACGTCGTTGAGATCGCCACCGACGATGATCGGCGTCTCGTGATGGAGGTGCGCGAACGGGTGGCTGTCGAGGAACATCTGCAACTGGAGCTTGCGCTCGTAGCGCGCGAGCCCGAGATGCATGTTGAACACGTGGATCGTGCGGTCGACGTCGTCGTGGCGCACACGCAGGACGGCGTGGAGCGCGCTGCGCGCCTTCTTGAAGCGGCACGTCAGGTCGAGGTTCGACGACTCGATCAGCGGATACCGCGAGAGCACGGCGTTGCCGTACTGACCGCCGCCGCGCACGTTGACGTTCGGGTACCACGTCCGGTGCGGAAGGCCGAGCTCCTCGCCGAGCAGGTCGCACTGCTTGTCACCGCGCGACCGGGTGACCCCAGCGTCGACCTCCTGCAGCATCAGCACGTCGACGTCGAGCTTGCGGATCACGTCGACGATCCGGCTGGGATCGTACTTGCGATCGACGCCGCCGATGCACTTGTGGATGTTGTAGCTCAGGACCTTGAGCCTCATGGCGCGACCTCGCTCGCCGCGGCGGGCGCGAGCGTGTGCGACAGCTGCGCGACGACGACCGTCTCGTCATCCGCGAGCGGGCGGCCGGCACGATGGGCCGCGACCCCGGCCTGGACGATGTCGTGGACGACGAGCGGTGCCGACGCTGCCGCGAGCCGCGGCCGGTCGAGCTTCTTCAGCAGGTGCTGGAGGCGACGATCCCCGAACGGCTTGCCCGCGGGATCCTGCGCTTCGATCACACCATCGGTATACCAGACGATGAGATCGCCGGGTTCGAGCGCGCGCTGGTGGACCTTCGGCACCGTCGCCGGGCCGAGACCTACCAAATTTCCGCGGCCGACGAGCGCGTGCAGCTCGATGCCGCGGGCGGGGTCTCCGGCGGCGCCGCTGCGACAGAGGTACGGCGCGGTGTGGCCGCACGAGACATAGGCAACGCTGCGCTCGACCGGATCGAGGATCGCGGCGAAGCAACTCATCGCGAGCTCGCCACCACCGACGCGGCGGACCGCGGCCTCGAGCGCGGCCACGAGGTCGACGAGATCGAGGGCCGCGCCGCTGCGCCGGACGCAGACGTCGCACGCCCCGATCGCGGCCGCCGTCACCATCGCCGAGGCCACGCCGTGACCGGTGACGTCACCGATCGCGACGAGCACGCGGCCATGCCCGGTACCCAGTGAATACACGCCCCAGAAGTCACCAGCACACCGGGTCGCCGGCTGCCACGACCCGACGACGGCGATCGCGCCATGGACGTGCGGGCCCTTGCCCGGCAACAGCTCGCCCTGCACGGTCGCGGCGAGCTCGACCTCGCGTGCGAGCGCGGCGCGCTCGGCCGCCCGCTGTGTCATGCGCGCGTGCAGCATCGCCTCGGCGAGCCGCTCCGCGACGCGCTCGACGAATGCGAGGGACCTGCCGCGCAGCCGCGGTCCGGCGAGCGGGACCATCACGAGGGCGAGGATCTCGTCGCTGCTGCGGACGGCGACGATCGCGCGCGCGCCGTGATGCTCGAACAGTTGCTCTGCGACCGGTCGTAGATCCGCGGGCACCGCGTCGAGATCGTCGGCAAACAGCGGCGCGCGATACTCCGCGAGCCACGACATCAGCAGCGGATCCGGCGCGTGGGCGTCATCGATCCGGCCGCTCGCCGTCGCGGTCGCCGGCCGCAGCGTCTCGGGGAACAGCGAAGCGGCGACCGTTGCCTTCGCGTGCAGCGTCGTCCAGCCCCAATCTTCCTCGGAGGCGAGCAGGATCTGCGCGCGCACGCCGACGCCGAGATCGATGATGTCGATCGCGAGCTGGGCGATCGCGGGTGCCTGGGTCATCGAGCGGGCGCGCGTCACGAGCTGCGCGACCAGCCGCTCGAGCGGGCCCTCGCCGCCGCGCGCGCCGCGATCGATCAGCGTGAAGGTCGCGAACGTGTTGCGAACGCCGACGAAGCACAGCGCGAGCACCGCGGTCGCACCCCACCACGGCACGCCCCCGGGATGGAGGGGCGGGGATTCACTCCCCGCCCCGGGATAGAGCTGCGCGAGGCACAGCCAGCCGAGCACGATCGCGCCCGCAAAGTGCAGCACGAGCTGTGGCGCGGTGGTGTCGACCGCTCGCACGCGCAGCAGATCCTCGACGATCAAGGCGCGGACGACGAGCAGGCTGCCGGCGCCAGACAAGAGCCAGCCGAGCGGAAACACGCCGATGCCGTACGCGAGGCCGACGTCGACGAGCCCGGCGTAGGTGACGAAGTTCGCGAGCAGGATCGAGCGGAGCTGGCGGCGCTCGTGCGACGGCTTGCTGGTGAACGCCGCGAGCGCGAGGCTGGTGAAGCCGCCGATCGAGAGCACGACGGTGTGGAGCAGCGCGAGCCATGCCCACGACCCCGCGCGCGGATACCAGAAGTGGCCGAGCCACTGCACGCCGTCGATCGCGGCGTTCGACGTGCTGCCGATCACGACCCACACGAGCGCGTTCGCGAGGCCGAACCACACCCAGTAGCGGTAGCGGCGGTACTTGCGAACCATCGCGAGCTGGAGCCCCGCACCGGTCGCGGCGGCGAGCGGGATGAACGACGTCGCGATCCGGAACAGCTGCTCGGCGACGTCGGGGTTGGTGATCGATGGCGACAGCATCATCACGGTGGCGTAGGGCAGCAGCGTCACGCAGTGCGCGAGCAGGTAGAACCGCAGCACGGGCGCGCCGCGCATCACGGCCGTGTAGGCGATCACGATCAGCATGGCCGCCGGCGCGAGCGCGAACGGCAGCGACAACAGGTGCGCCTCGTAGCTCGCGCTCGACCACAGCTCCATCTGCGGAGTGACTCTAACTCGTGTACGATTCGATCGTGGCGGATCAGCGCAATCCATCCGGGCGTCGACCGCCGATCCTGCCGCTGCCGCCACCGCCGGAGGATCGCGAGCACCGCGATCCGCACTCGCAACGTGCGCCACGCCGCGGCAAGCCGCAGGCCGAGGTGACATCGGAGCTGCCGCGGCTACCGGAGGTCGAGCTCCACGACGAGGCGAGCGAGGTGCGCATCGATCATCGCGCGCTGTCGCCGAACCGTAACGAGCTGACCGGTGCGCGTGCGATCGGCGCCGCCCAGCACCAGCCTCGCTCGCCAGCGTTGGCTGGCTCGCTCCATTCTGGGCATCCGAACGTCACCCGCGTGCAGCGACCGAACACGCCGCACAAGCCGCCGAAGGTCGAGGCAACCTCGATCCTGGAGCCGCAGCCACCTCCGCGCAGCGCCGCGCTGCGGGTGACCACCGCGCAGCACTCGTCGCTGATCGGCGGCCGCTACCAGATCGTCAGTCGCATCGGCCAGGGCGGGATGGGCAAGGTCTACAAGGTGACGCACATGCACCTGTCGCGGACCTTCGCGCTCAAGATCATCTCGAACCAGGTCGCCGAGACCGACGAGGCGCGCGAGCTGTTCTATCGCGAGGCCCGCTTCGCCTCGGCGATGTCGCATCCGAGCATCACGTCCGTCGTCGACTTCGGCGAGGACGAGAAGGTCGGGATGTTCATGGTCATGGAGATGGTGGACGGCGAGCCGCTCAACCGGATCCTGTTCCGCGAGAAGCGGATGTCCGTTCGCAAGGCCTGCGAGATCGTGCTTCAGGTTGCCGAGGCGCTGCACTACATCCACAAGCAGAACGTCGTCCACTGCGACATCAAGACCGAGAACATCCTGATTTCCGAGGAGGATCACGAGGGCAAGCGGACCAAGATGATCACGAAGCTCCTCGATTTCGGCCTCGCGCGCTCGCTGACCGCGACCCGCGCGTCGACGTCCCTGTCGGGCACGCCGCACTACGTGGCGCCCGAGCGGATCCGCGGCGAGCCGGCCTCGCCCGCGAGCGACGTCTACGGCGTTGGTATCTTGCTCTACGAGCTCGTCACCGGGGCGGTGCCGTGGGACGGGCCCGTCCAGAAGATCCTCGCCGGCCACCTCGACGAGATGGCGAAGCCGCCCTCGCAGATCATCGAGGGCGGCATCGATCCGGCACTCGAGCGGCTGATCTTTCATGCGATCGAGAAGAGGCCGGTCAACCGCCACAAGGACATGGGGGCCTTCATCTACGAGCTACGCGCCGTGATGGACATGCTCGGAATCAGCCGGCGCGCGAAGGCGGGCGCTACGAAGCGCGTGGTCATCGAGCAGCGCGTCGACACCAAGGCGAGCCGCCGCGACGAGCTCGCGCGCACCGCGTTCGATGCGTGCCGGCTCCCGCTCGCGCTGGTGACGCCGCAGGGCGTGATCGAGGCGGCGAACCCGGCGTTCGCGAAGTTCGTGATGGGCGTCGCGGTCGAGGTCGAGGGCCTGCCGGTGCGGTCGACACCGCTCGCGAATGCCTGGCAGACCTGCGAGCAGGACCTCGCGCGCACGCTCGCCGGCAACCCGGTGCGCCGGATCATCGAGATCGACGTCGCCGATGGCGAGGTCCGCCGGCTGCTGCTGTGGCTCGATGCGGTGTCGAGCGACCACGTCGTACTCGGCGTGCAGCCACTCGAGCTCTGAATCGACACGATCGGGATCTTCCGATGACACTTACCCGAGAACTACCCGAACATCGGGCGCGCGATCGGCTAGCGTGCACGCCTTCGACGAGCGGCGAGGGGAGTCGTCATCTCGCAGGCTCGTGCAGCAAGGGGTTGAATGTCTCGTTTACTCGCGATCTGGATCGTCCTCGTCGGCACCCGCGCACTCGCACAAACACCGCCCGCGCCACCATCACCGCCACCTCCGCAAGCGCCCGCGCCAACGCCGGTGCCCGCGCCACAACCGCAGCCACAACCGGGTCCGCCGGCGCCAGCCCCCGCGGAGCCTACCGGCGACGCCGAGGGTGCCAAGCGTCACTTCGAGCAGGCTGTCGCGCTGTTCAATGACGGCAACTTCCCGGCGGCGCTCACCGAGTTCGAGCAAGCCTATCGTCTGCGGCCGGCCGCGTTCGTGCACTACAACATCGGGCTCACCCAGAAGGCATTGTTCCGCTACTCCGATGCGATCGCGTCGCTGCAGCGCTACCTCGACGAGTCCACGGCGCTGACGCCCGAGCGCCGCGCGGAGGCCACGCAGATCATCAACGAGCTGAAGGCCCTGCTCGCCGACGTGACACTCGTCGTGCTCCCGGCAGGCGCCGCGGTGACGCTCGATGGACGTGCCATGGGCGTCGCCCCGTTCAGCCGACCACTCGCGATCGCCGCCGGCATCCACAAGCTCGAGATCACGGCCGATGGCCACGAGCCGCAGAAGCGTGACCTCATCGTGACCGCGGGCGTGCCGCTCAGGATCGAGCTCGCGCTGAAGGCGATCTCGAGGATCGGCAAGGTGCGGATCACGTCGTCGGTCCCGCGCGCGACGGTCCTGATCGACGGCAAGGCCGTCGGCGTGGTGCCGCTCGAGCTCGAGCTCGAGGCCGGCGGTCACCGACTCGAGGTCTCCGCGCCCGACCATCACGTCCGTCGCGACGAGCTGGTGATCGCGGCCGGTCAGACGCGCCAGGTCGAGGTGTCGCTCGACCGCGTCATCGTCGAGAAGAAGCGCTGGTACAAGCAGTGGTACGTGTGGACCGGCGTCGCGGCGGTCGTCGTCGGCGGCACCGTGGGCTGCGGCCTCGCCGGCTGCTTCGACACCCAGCAGGGACCCATCGAAGGCTCGCTGGCCCCGGGCGCCGGGAGTGTCCAGTGAGCAGCTCGGTGAGCCGCCTCGTCGTGTTCGCAGTCGGGGCAGTCGGGTCGATCTTCCTCGCGACCGGCTGCGAGCAGCCGCGCACCGAGCTGATGATCGGCGTCGCGACCGATATCAGGGCACCCAACCTCATCGATGGCGCGCAGCTCGTCGTCACCCGCGCGAAGGACGGCTTCATCGAGCAGCAGGTCTCGTGGGAGATCTCCGGTGCGCCGAACCAGCCGTTCAACCTCCCCGGTTCGTACGGCATCTACTCGGACGGCGAAGAGATCAAGCTCGACATCCTGCTCGTTGGCCTCAAGGGCGCGACGCCGGTGGTCAGCCGCCGCGCCGTGCTGAACCTGGTCGAGGGCAAGACGCTGTTCTTCCGCATGGGCCTGACCGCCGGGTGCGTCGACAAGGACGACTGCCTCGCGACCCAGAGCTGCGCCGAGGGCGTGTGCCGCGACGTCGAGATCAACTCCGAGCAGTTGCCCGACTTCGTACCGGAGCTGATCACCGAGCTGAGCTGCGCGAGCGGCACCAACTACCTCGACACCGCGACAGGTGCTCGGCTGCCGCTCTCCGCCGGTGCCGAGGCGTGCCCGGTCGGGCTCTGCCTCGAAGGCACCTGCCTGAAGCCGCCGCCCGAGCAGACCGGGACGCGCACCGTGACCGGTTACCAGTTCACGACGTTCATCCAGCCGACGAAGACGACGAACGTGCCCACCGATCTGACGACGTTGATGCCGCGTGCACTCGTGCCGAACACCGACGGCAGCTTCACGATCATCCCCGGCCGCGGCGCGACCGATGGCTCGTTCGTGATCGACGAGGTCCCGCACGGGCTCTACTACCTGCAGATCGGCACGAGCTACTACGTCACGCGAGCCAACAGCTTCGATCTGACCTCGGCCCGGCTCGGCCGGCCTGATGCAGCCGCACCCGTGGCGACGTCGACGATCACGCTCCGCACCGTGACCGGGCTCACCTCGTGGGTCGATGGGGACGAGCTCGAGGCATTCGCTGCCGACGCCGACACGTGGTGGTTCGCGCTTCAGGATGTCAATCCGATCACGGCGGGCACGACCACGCTCACCAACTACTCGTTCACGACGCAGGACGCGAACGGCTCGTTCCGTGGAAATCTGATCCGCAACGATCCGTTCGCGCTGATCCAGCTGCGTGGCAAGCAGACCGCCGAAGGTTTCTTCTACCGGACGGCGACGAACTTCTGCCAGCTGCCGGCGTTCACCCAGACCGATGGTGGGACCTCGCCGCTCGACGGCGCGTTCGTTCCGGTGCCCCAGACGTCGATGTTTACCGCGGACTTCCGGACATCGCAGTGGGACGCGGCGGTCGGCTACAACGGTACGAACTTGACGGCGCTGCACCCGCAGGCGATCGAGTTCGTCGGGTTCGAGAACTATTTCGTCTCGCTGCTCGGTAACGCAGGAGGTCCGCTCCATGGCGAGGTCGGCGCGACCATCGACTTCCTGTTCGCGCCGGTGCCGCACGGGGCCGACCGCGTGTTCGCGAACATGTCCTACGGCACGCCGACGCCACCTGGGTTGTGGGCCACCGTGCTCGACACTCGGGCCAGCGGGATCGTGCGCCTGCTGCTGCCGGGCACCACGACCTCGGCGCGGGTCAACGTCGGCATCAGCCAGAACAGCCTGCTCGCCGCGAGCAGCGGACCGATCACACCCGCGATGGGGCCGGTCAGGGCGCCAACGATCGACGGCCTGAACCTGTTCCAGCCCCAGAGCCAGCAGGTCAAGACGTCGCCGACGCTGGCATGGCAAGTACCGGCGATCGGCAAGCCGTCGCAGTACAAGGTCACGGTCAGCCGGCTCATTGTGATGGGCGCGAGCACGGTCCGCACCGTGATCGCCACCTTGTTCACGACCGAGCCCAGCCTCGTGATCCCACCGGGCGTGTTGACGGTCGGTCAGTCGTACGTCGTCACGATCACCGCGGACACGACGCCGAATCCCGACGCGCCGTTTCGCCGGAAGTTCCCGGATGCAGCGAGCACGATCGCGTCGTCGATCTTCGTACCGACCGTGGAGAACGGGACGCCAGTCGATCCAGCAGGGGGCGACGCGGGCGCAGGCCAGCCGGTCGATGCCCCGCAGACCCAGACGGTCGATGCGCCGTAGCCGGCAGAGCTGACGAACATCGTCGGGGTTGCCCTGCGGGCCCTTCGCGACTAGGTTCCTCGCCTGTCACGGAGGATCCCCATGAACGTCGTGAAGTCCTGGTGTTCGGCCCTGCTGGCCGTCGCGCTCATCGTTCTCGGCGCCCCGACCGCGCTCGCGCAGCCGGCACCCAAGGCCCCGCCCAAGCAGGCCGAGCTGCGCGCAGCCGAACCCGCACCCGCAGATCCCAAGGTCGTGTTCGAGCGCTACACGCTGCCGAATGGCCTCGAGGTCATCCTGTCCCCCGACACGAGCGTCCCGCTCGTCGCGGTCAACCTCTGGTACCACGTCGGCTCGGGCTATGAAGTTCATGGCAAGAGCGGCTTCGCGCACCTGTTCGAGCACATGGTGTTCCAGGGCAGCAAGCACGTCGGCGACGACAAGCACTTCGACGTGCTCAAGAAGATCGGCGCCGATGGCGTCAACGGCACGACGAACCCGGATCGCACGAACTACTTCGAGATCGTTCCCTCGAACCAGCTCGAGACCGGGCTGTGGCTCGAGAGCGATCGCATGGGCTACCTGCTCGAGAAGCTCACGAAGAAGAGCCTCGACAACCAGATCGAGGTCGTCCGCAACGAGCGCCGCCAGCGCTACGACGACGTGCCCTATGGCAAGGCACGGTTCGCGCTCTACGCCGCGCTCTATCCCGAGGGTCACCCGTATCGCTACCTGACGATCGGCAAGCACGAGGATCTCGAGGCGGCGTCGCTCGACGACGTCAAGGGCTTCTTCAAGACCTGGTACGTGCCCGCGAACGCGACCCTGACGCTGGTCGGCGACTTCGACGTCACCGCGACGAAGCAGCTCGTCGAGAAGTGGTTCGGCTCGTTCCCGAAGAGCGTGAAGCCCAAGGTCGTCGCGGTGCCCGCGCCTGCGATCAAGTCGACGACGATCACCGTCGACGACGAGTTCGCAAAGCTGCGTCAGGTGACGTTCGCGTGGCACTCGCCTGCGAACTACGGCGAGGGTGATGCCGAGCTCGACATCGCGGCGAACGCGCTGACCCGCGAGGGCCCAGGCCGCCTCTTCAAGGCGCTGGTCTACGACCGGCCACTCGCGCAGAGCGTGTCCGCCGGCCAGGGCGGCTCGCAGTTCTCCGGCAGCTTCCAGATCACCGTCACGCTACGCGGCGAGGCGCGCGTCGACGAGGTCCAGCAGATCGTCGCTGCCGAGATCGCCCGGCTCGGCAAGGAGCCGCTCTCCGAGAAGGAGATCGCCCGCGTGATCGCCTCGAACGAGTCAGGCGCGATCCGCCGCCTCGAGACCGTGCTCGGCCGCGCCGAGACGCTGCAGTACTACAACCACTTCCTCGGCGACCCCGACAAGATCTCGTGGGACCTCGATCGGTATCGCAAGACGAACGCCGAGAAGATCCGTTCGACGGTCGCGCGCTACCTCGTGCCCGATCGCATGGTCACCGTGATCACGAACCCCAAGGCCCCCACGGGAGGCAAGTGATGAAGCGCCTCGGCATCTCGTCGAACATTCTCGCCGTCCTCGCAGTCGCAGTCGCCGCGGCCTGCGGTGGCTCGCAGAAGCCCACGCCGATGCCCGCACCCGATCCGGAGCCGGTCGCCTCGCCCAGGCCCACCTCAGCGTCCGTCCCCGCTCAGCCCGAGACGTCCATGCAGCCCATGATCAAGGTCACGCAGCCAGCCGCCCCGCAGGAGCTCGCGTTTCCCGACGACGCGTTCCGCGCCGAGCAGCCGAAGGCGGGCGCGCCACGGCCGTTCCGCCTCCCGAAGGTCAAGCCATTCACGCTGAAGAACGGCATCAAGGTCTACCTCGTCGAGCAGCACGCGCTGCCGATCGTCTCGATGGACCTCAACTTCGACGGCGGCTCGATGCTCGATCCGAAGGGCAAGGAAGGCCTCGCCAGCGTCTGCATGTCGATGCTCACCGAGGGCACCGACAAGCTCGACAAGATCCAGTACGCCGAGGCGCTCGCCGACGTCGCGTCGAACGTCAGTGCGTACGCGGCCGATGACTCGGCGGGACTCTCGCTGTCGAGCCTGACCAAGCACCTCGATGTCACGTTCGCGCTGTTCGCCGACACGCTGCAGCGTCCCGGGTTCCGCGCCTCGGACTTCGATCGCATGGTCAAGCGCCGCATCGAGGCGGTCCGCCAGTCCAAGGGCAACCCGTCGTCGGTCGCCGGCCGCGTCACCGGTGGCGTCCTCTACGGTCTCGAGCATCCGTTCGGCACGGTCATCACCGAGACCTCGCTCGCCGCGATCACGCTCGATGACTGCAAGCAGCACGTCGCGAAGTACCTCAAGCCCGGCAGCGCACGGCTCTTCGTCGTCGGAGATCTCACCGAGCCACAGGTCCGCGCGTACTTCGAGAAGGGCGAGCTCGCCGCGTGGAAGGGCAAGCCCGGCAAGCTGCCGGCGCTGCCGCCGCCCGCGACCGCGAAGGGCCGGATCTTCTTCGTCCACGTCCCGAGCGCCGCGCAGTCGCAGGTCTCGCTGCTGCAGTTCGGCCCGAAGCGCACGGCGGCCGATTACTTCGCCAACACGATGATGGCGTCGGTGTTCGGCGGCAGCTTCTCGAGCCGCATCAACATGAACCTCCGCGAGGACAAGGGCTACTCGTACGGCGCGCGGGGCGGCTTCGGCTACTCGAAGCAGTACGGCATGTTCAGCGCGAGCGCGTCGGTTCGCACGGACTCGACGTACCAGACCCTCCTCGAGATCGATCGCGAGGTGAAGGAGCTGTGGTCCGGCAAGCAGGATCGCGTGATCACCAAGGACGAGCTCGAGCGCGAGAAGCAGGGCTCGATCCTCGGCATGCCCGGTCAGTTCGCGACCGCCCAGGCGGCGCTCGGCCAGTATCGGCGGCTCGTCTACTTCGGCCTACCGCTCGACTACTACAACACCTATGTCGCCAAGGTCGGCAAGGTGTCGGAGGCTCAGGTCAAGGCGTCGGCTGCCCGCCACCTCAAACCCGGCCAGGCCGTCTATCTCGTCGTCGGAGATGGCAGTGCGAAGGTGGTGATCCGCGATCCCGCGACGAACAAGGACATGCCCTACCTCAAGGATGGCAAGCAGCTCACCTTGCGCGAGGCGCTCGCCGACCTCGCGGCGCGCGGCGATGTAGGCATGGGTGGGCTGATCGAGCTTGATACCGATGGAAAACCACTCGGTTAAGTAAAGTCCGATCGTCGCCACCGCGGGCGTGCATGGTAGCTTGGTCGTGCCTATGGCGCGTCCGCAACACCATGATGAGCGCGGCTTCACGCTCGTCGAGCTGATGATCGTCGTCGCGATCGTCGCGATCCTCGCGGCCGTCGTCGTCCCGTCCTTCATGGGCGAGGCGCGCAAGACCAAGGCGAACAGCGAAGTCAACGCGATGTTCGCCGAGCTCCAGGTCAAGGAAGAGCAGTACAAGCTCGAGAACAACGTCTACCTCGACGTCCCGGCATGTCCGGCGACGCCGAGCAGCAAGCCGCAGAGCATCTCGACGTGCTTGTCATCCGCATCGTGGCTCGCGCTCCGCGTGATCCCGATCGAGAGCAAGCTGCGCTGCAGCTACCAGGTGAGGACCGGGATCGCCGGCGTCGATCCGACGCCGTCGATGCCCACCGGGTTCACCGCACCGACGACGAGCCCGGCGACCGGCTGGTACCTGATCTACGCGAAGTGCGACATGGACGGCGTCACCTCGACGTTCAGCGAGTATCTGCAGAGCAACCTCGATCAGACCACGCAAGTTCGCAACGAGGGTAAATGATCGGGAGCCACCGGCGAGCACAGCGCGGCTTCACGCTCATCGAGCTGATGGTCGTGGTCGTCATCGTCTCGATCGTGGCGGTGCTCGCCATCCCGACCATGAGCCGCGCCCAGGTCGATCGCCACGTGTACGCCGACGCCGGGTACGTGGCCGAGATCTTCCGCATGGCGCGCACGCGGGCGGTGGGCCGTGGCGCGGCGGTGCTCCTCGATCTCATGTCCACCCAGACCGGCGGCGGCGGCACCTTCAAGATGTACGAGGCGGTCGGCCCCAACCCCACCGGGGCCGGCGCCGCGGAGGTCCCTCGCAGCTCGTGCAAGTCGCCGACGATCTGGCCGGGCGGGTCGGGCACGCCCACGGCGAGCTACGTGGACGCGGTAGATCTGAGCGGCTCGTACGAGGTGCAGAACAGCATCGCGACGCAGCTCTTCGACGCCAATGGCGACGCCGTCGCCGGCGGCGCGCACGTCTACATGTGCTTCACGCCCGGCGGCCGCGTCTACTACAGCACGACGCCGTCGTTCGACGCCGTCCCATCGCTGAGCGGCGCGCTCCGGCTCGACGTCCGCCGCTACAACTCCTCCTACTCCACCCCCGTCGGCGTCACGCGCAGCGTCTGGGTGTCGTCGTCGGGCTCGACGCGCATCGTGAGCCAGTGACGATGCAGGTCCAGCCCTCCTCGAAGACGTCGAAGACGTCGAAGACGTCGCGGTCACGCGCGCGCGGCTACACCGCCGTGGAGGTCATGCTCTCGATGGCGGTGCTCGCCATCGGCGCGGCCGGCGTGATGAGCATGCAGAAGGGGGCCATCCAGGGGAACCTCGACGCGCGCAAGATGGACGTCGCGAACTCCGTCGCCCGAAGCTGGGTGGAG
>JBKJUF010000117.1:0-7782 GCA_046590445.1 Kofleriaceae bacterium | reverse complement strand
GGATCAGCCCCTCGAACACGAACGAGCCATCGGCCTCGGTCTCGACCACGATCGGCGGGTTCGCGTCGATCGCGACGTGCGCGCCGCCGACCGGTGCGTCCTTCTCGTCGATCACCTGGCCCTCGAGCCGGAGCGCGCCCTTCGGATCGTCGTCGTAGAACCGCGGGATCTCGCGTGTGGCAGCGGGTGTCGCGCCGACCGGGGTCACCGGCCCAGCCTCCGTCGCCGATCGCGATCCGGTGCGCACGACCGGCGCGACAACCTTCGCGTCATCACCACCGCCCCACCATCCGGCCCACCGCGTACCGAGCACGACGGCGACAGCGATCAAGATCCCGATCAATACCTTGAGACTTGTCTTCACGAGGAGTCCTCCCGCAAGCGACGCCGCGGCGCCGTGCGGCACCGCAGCAGGAATTGGCGCGAGCAGCACCGCCCACCGTCGGCGATCACCACCATGCTCTACATCGAGCGTGGCCCGCACGCGATCGAGCGCGTCCTTGATCCGCGACCGCACCGTCGCTGCCGGAATCCCCTGCGCGCGGGCGTTCTCGGCAGCTTTTGAGAGTACATAGGGCCTTCGAAGAAGCGAAGCAGGAGCGTCGAGCGCAGCGGCTCGTGCAGCTCGAGGACAATCTGCGCGACACGCTGTTGCATCTGCACGCGTAGAACGAGCTCTTCCGGCATCGGCACCTCGGCGGTAGCGACCGTGGCCAGCTCGCGGCGCTCGCGCCGCACCCGACCACGGGTCGCCATCCGCGCCACGTTGCGCGCGACGCCACCGAGCCACGGCCTGAACGCCCCCCTCGCGCAGCGGCGGCTTCGTCAGCGCGACGACGTAGGTCTCCTGGACGACCGGCCGCGTGCTGATTCTTGTCAGGCAGCTTCCCGTCAGGTTTCCGGCTTCGTCGCAGCCGGTTCGCCGGCCAGGCTGCTCTCGTCGAGCACGATGTCCTCGATGTCGGCCTGTGGCCGGACCATCGGGCGCGCGGGCTCCTTCTTCGGGAACAATGGTGGTGGATACATCGCGCGCCAGGTCGGCGATGCCTGGCCCCAGAACAGGAACATCACGCTCCAGATCGTCGGCATGCCGACGCAGATCTCCGGGTACTTCATCGCGAAGCCGCACACGTAACCGGTGACCACGAGAGACAGCAGCAGGACGCTGACGACCTTGTTCTTCGTCATGCCGACCTTCGGCATCGGCAGTCGCGAGGCCATCAGGTAGCCCATCACGACGACGCCGATCGGCATGTACTTCCAGACCCACAGCGGCGTGACGAACGAGTCGCCGAGCAGCTTGGCCCCGCCGAACGTGCCGCCGAACAGCTCGGGCCGCGGATCGTACTTGAGCAGCACGAGGATCCAGATCGCGAGCAGGCCACCGGAGAGCGTGGTCGGGAAGCCGAAGAAGATCTTCGTCGGGATCTGGTCGTCGCTCAGCACGTTGTAGCGCGCGAGGCGGAACACCGCACACAACATGTAGGCGCCACACGCGGCGAACAGCAGCGTGTGCGCGGTGCCGCCGTCCTTGTACGGAAGATCCGGATGTCCCGACAGATAGACGAGGACCAGATACGCGGGCGCGACGCCGAAATTCAAAAAGTCTGCGAACGAGTCGAGCTGCATGCCGAGCTCGCTCGTCCCCTTGACCGCGCGCGCGACGAGGCCATCGAGGCGATCGGTGAGGACCGCATAGATGATCATCCAGGCCGCGAGGGGCGCATCTCCGCGATGTGCCGACCACAGCGACACGAGTCCGAAGATCATCGACGACAGCGTGATGAGATTCGGGGCGAGATAACGAAAGAACCGGGCGGAAGCCAACTTATCCTCGGCGTTTTTGCGCGTGATCCATGAGCTTGGCGAACAGCCTCGGACCGAGGCTCGAGGTCATCATGCCCTCGACCACCCGCGCGATCTCGACCTGCGGGTCGCCCTCACGGTAGACGAATCTGATCGCCATGCCAGGCTCTTCCCCGGTGGAGGCATCGATGATGCGCTGGACCTCGCCGTGGATCGTGAGAGGTTCGTCGCGACCGGGCACGAACAGCTTGAACAGGAACTCGGTCCCGATCGGTAGCGGCCGGCTCGTCTTGATGAACGTGCCGCCACGCGAGATGTTTTTGGTGTAGTCGGCAAAGAACGTGTTGAGACGTTTGTATTCAACCTTGAGCTCGATCGGCCGCCGGGTATCGGTGCGCCGATCGTCGGACTCGGGCTCGGGCTCGTCGGAACCATTCACGGCACCTGATCCTACCAGGATCGACCAATGAGCGTGGGACATGCGCGTATCGCGATCGGCGAGATGCTGCGGCTGCCGCGCCCGCGACCGTATCGACCGCTGTGGATCGGGCTCGTCGCGAGTGTCGCGGTGGCCAGCCTCGCGCTCGTCCTGCTCCCACCGCTGGTCGCCCCGGTCGGGCTTGCCACCGGCGCGATCGGCATCGTCGTGTTCGGTGCGCTGCTGCTCGGTCGGCTATGGACCTGGCTCGCAGTCGCGCTCGCGCTCGGGGCCGGGCTCGGCTTGGTCCCGCTCCTCGGCGTGCTGGGCTTCGAGCTCGCGGTGATCGCCTCGGCGTTCACCGCGATCATGGGTGCCGATCTCGGCAGCGCGCTCGCGCGCGAGATGCAGCGGGTCCCGGCACGCGGACTCGCACGCTCGGGATGGCCCGGACGCACGATCGCCCGCAACGCTGCTGTCGCCTCGTCGGTGGTCCTGGCGATCACGCTGATCCCCGCGGTGTTCGCGGCGATCCGCGGCCTCTGGATCCCGACGTGTGACTGGTGGTTTGGCATCAAGGCCTACGCACTCATGCCGGTCGTGACCGCAGTGCTCGCCGGGGCGACGGGCTACGCGCTCGGCGCCCTCGTCGGTCCGCGGCGGTTCTTCGGCGCCTTCGTCGCGCAGGTCCCCGCGATCGGGATCGCGTTCGCCGCGTTCTGGCGGTTCTACACCGAGCCACCGGTGTTCACGTACAACGCGATCCTCGGGTACTTCCCCGGCAACCTGTACGACGAGAACGTGACGCTGGGTGCGCCACTGCTGTGGTCGCGGATCGAGCAGCTGCTGTGGGTCGGCGCGCTCGTCGCCGTCGTCGCGATCTGGTTCGACGTCCCGGACGCTCGGGTCCGGCGGTCGGCGCAGCCAGCGGGGCGCCGGCTCGACCTCGTCGCGATCGCGCTCGCCTGCGCGCTCGGCGGCCTCGCGCTTCATCTGGAGAGTGGCCGGCTCGGCTACGCGATCGACGCCGAGGACATCCAGGACGCCCTCGGTGGGCGTCGCGAGACCGAGCACTTCGTCATCTATCACTCGACCACGCCGGAGATCGTCGCCGACATGGACGTGATCGCCGCCGATCACGAGTTGCGCTACGCCCAGGTCGTCGCGCAGATCGGCAAGGCGCCGGCCGGCAAGCTGCGGTCGTACTACTTCGCGAATCGCGATCAGAAGTGGCAGCTGTTCGGCGCCAAGGACGTCGAGATGGCGAAGCCATGGCTCGGCGACATCTATCTCGATCACCGTAGCTTCCCGCACAGCTCGCTGCGCCACGAGATCGCTCACGCGATCGCGGGTGACTTCGGCGACCCGATCTTCGGGGTCGCCGCGCGCCGCGTGCTCGGGTTGCCGGTGCTGATGAGCCCCGCGCTGATCGAGGGGCTCGCGGTCGCGCTCGACTGGCCGATGGGCTACGACCGTCCGAACCCGCACGAGTCGGTGCGCGCGATGCAAGAGCTCAATGCGATGCCGCGCCTGAGCCAGCTGTTCGGGCTCCAGTTCTTCTCGGTGTCGTCGGCGCGCGGCTACACGACCGCGGGCTCGTTTCTGCGGTTTCTCCTCGAGAGATACGGCCCGGCAAAGCTGCGCGCGGTCTATGGCAACGGCGGCGACTTCGAGGCCGCGTACGGCGTCGCGCGATCGCAGCTCGAGCGCGAGTGGCGCGACATGCTCGCGACGATCGTGCTGCCGAAGACACAGGTCGACGCATCCGCCGAGCGGTTCCGCGGGACCAGCGTGTTCGCGCGCCCCTGCCCGCACGCGATCGCTGCACGCCGCGAGCGCGCCTTCCGCATGCACGGCGACGACCGTCCGCGCGCCATTCAGCTGATGCGGCAAGTCTGCAAGGACGCGCCCGAGGAGCCGCGGCATCGCCTCGAGCTCGGCGACTTCCTCGCGGGCGGCACCCCGGCGGAGCGCGCCGAGGGCGAGCAGCTATGGGCCGTACTTGCGAGCGACGACACTGGCGTGACGTCGTCGCTGCGCGCGCAAGCGTACGAACGGCTGGCGCGGATCGTCGGCAGCCACGGTGACCTGATGCGGGCCGGCGAGCTCGTCGCGCTCGCGCGCAAGCTTCCGATCGAGCCCGTCGAGCGGCGCACTCTCGACGGCATGGCCATCGCGCTCGCACACCCGGGGCCCGCCGGTCCGGCGCTGCGCGCATACTTCTTCCCGGCCGGCATCGGGTTCTCCGCGCAGCAGCACGCATTGACGGTCGTCGCCGGTGAGCCGCACTTCGGGCTCGGTCACTACTTGCTCGGCCTCCAGCGGGCGAACGCTGGCGACTGGGCTGGCACGGTCACCGCGCTCGATCGCGCCCTCGCCCGCGGGCTTCCGGGTATCGCGTTCACCAAGAATGCGGCGCGCCGACTTGCGATCGCGGCCTACCGTCAGGGTGACCACAACGCGCTCAGCGTCGCGATCACCGTGCTTTCGGGCTCCGAGATGTCGAGCGGCGATCGTCTGCTCGCGCGCGACTGGCTCGATCGCATCGCGTTCGAGGCCACCGGGGCGGTCTATCTCCACCCGGCAGGGCTCGACGCGGCAGGGTCGAGCCCGCCGTAGCGGTGACGTTACATGCCGCTGAGGAACAGCCAGCGGCGACCGTCCCACTCGAGCACGAGCTGGTTCTGGTCGCGCTTGTCGGGGCGGATGTCCTTGCCCTGCACGTTCGTGATCGTGTAGCTCGCGTCGACGAGGACATCGATGGCGGCGCGGCATCCGGGCTTGAGCTCGCCCTTGCATTGCTGGGTCACGCCGACGTAGCGCATCGAGTAGCGGATATCGGTCGCGCGGAGCAGCCGGGTCAGCAGGACGTTGCGCAGGCCCTCGTAGCCGTAGTCGTCGCTGCCCGATGGCGAGCCGCTGTCTTCCCAGTACTGGCGGTGCGCCATCAGCATCAGCGCGTCGGCGTCACCGCGCTCGACCGCGAGCCGGTACTCCTCGCACGCGTCGAGCACGGCCTTGTTCGGCGCCGAGTACGGAACCTTCGTCCCGGCGACGTAGCTTCCCTTCGCGGCGCAACCCGCGGCGAGGATCGCCGCCATCAAGAACAACCATTTCATTCGCAGGGTCACGCTTTGCACGACGTACGCCAGTCGCCGTGACGCTACAACAGCGAGCTAAGTTGGCCAAGCGCCGGACCTCGCCAAGCTTCACACCGCGCCAGAAAGGCACGGAAGTCCTTCTCGGGGTTGTCGACCCTTGCCAAATAGACATCCGTGATGCGCGTGATCGTGAAGCGCGCCGCGGCTGCACGCACTTCTATAGGTAGCGCGTCGCGCTCGCCGCTCGCGAGCGGGCGCCGGCTCTCGTAGCCTCTCAACAGGGCCGCGATCAGATCGAAGTGCGGACGGTCGGTCCAGCACCAGTCGTTGATGCAGACCGCGAGGTCGTACGCGAGGCTGCCACCCGACGCCTGCTCGAAGTCGAGGATCGCGACGAGCTGGCCGTTGTGCCACAGCACGTTGTCACGGAACAGATCCCCGTGAATGATCCCCTGGGTGGCGCGTGCCCGGGTGGCGCGCGCCTCGCTTGCGACCGCCAGCTCCTCGCCGAGGATCTCGATGGCACGCGCGAGGACCGGATCGACGCTCGACGCGACCCGCGTGTAACGGCCGATCAGGTGATCGTGATCGTAGATGCTGCCGCGTCGCCATGCCGCTGGCAGCGCAAGCCCCACGAGGTGGAGCGATGCGAGCGCGCCCCCGAGCTCGGCGGCCGCCTCCGGCGTGACCTCGGCAGCTGCGAGGTGATGACCGGCGCGCCACGGGAACACGCTGACCCACTTGCCGCGCGCATCACGCAGCGGCGCGTATGGACGACCATCGCGCGCGGCCACCGGCGACGGCGTCACTACACCACCGGCGGCGAGCTCGCCGACGAGCCGTGCCTCCCACGCTACGTCGACCTCGGCCTTGCCCTCGTTGACGCGCGCGAACCACCGGCCGCGATCGGTCACCACGCCGTAGTTCGAGTTGATCGTGCCAGCCGCGATCTCCTCGTAGGCGCTCACGGTGCCGAGCCCGAAAGCCTCGGCGATGTCCCTCAGCTCGACATCACCTAGCCGGGTGAACACGCCCACGCACCGAACCTACAGCAAGTGCGGTACGTTCGCAGCGTGGAGGCGTCCGAGCGTGCGCGGCTGGTGGAGGCGCACCTCGACCTCGCACGGCGCGCGGCGGCGATGATCTACCCCCGGGTCCGCGAGCACGTCGAGTTCGACGAGCTTGTTGCGATCGCTAACATTGGGCTTGCCGAGGCTGCCCAGCGCTTCGATCCCGACCGCGGCGCGGCGTTCTCGACGTTCGCCTGGTACCGCGTCCAGGGCGCGATCATCGACGGCATCCGCAAGAGCTCGAACCTGCCGCGGCGGGTCTGGGCCAAGCTGGTCGCCCTCCGCGCAGCCAGCGAATACCTCGAGCATCGCGCCGAGCGCGAGGTCGGCGCTGCGAGCCGAGGTGCGTCCCCGCTCGCCGGTCCCGAGGCGCTCGATGCCGTCAAGCAGGCGATGTCCGCGATCCGGACGATGTACGTCACCTCGCTCGAGGGCCTGCGCGAGAGCGGCTTCGATCCAGCCGGCGCGCCGTCGACGGTGACCGAACAGATCGACACCCACCGCCTCGGCGCGCGGCTGCGCGCGGCGCTCGAGACGCTGCCCGAGCGCGAACGCGAGCTCGTCAAGAAGCACTACTGGGAGGGCAAGAACCTCCTCGAGGCAGGCGCCGAGCTCGGGATCTCGAAGTCGTGGGCGAGCCGGCTCCACGCCCAGGCTGTCGAGCGCCTCAAGCGCCACGTCGACGACGCCTGACGCGAACGATCAGCCGGCCTGCTCCATAGCCACCGGCGTCGCGAGCGTACCGTGCGCCTGGTAGTGCTCGAACAGCTGTCCCCAGTGCGTCGAGCCCTTCCACTGCTCGAAGGTCCGCCGGTCGCGCAGCGGCCACCGGTAGTAGTCGTGATAGGCCTCCGAGCCCATCACGAACAGGTTCACGAGCGGCGTGTGGAAGAACAGCTTCTGGAACTTCTTGAGCGGTCCGAACCACATCACGTCGCCGATCAGCGACGCGCCGTTGTCGCCGACCGAGAAGCCCCAGCGCTGGTCCGCGAGCTCCTGGTCGCCGACGATCTCGATGTTCTCGCGACGACCGTTGCCGAGGCCGGCCTCGTCGGCGAGCTTGATGTAACTCAGCGTCATCGGATCGAAGCCCATCATCGACGCCGCGACCGCATCGATCGCGACCTGATCCTCGGACGCGAGCAGCACGTCCTTGATCACCGGGCGCATCGTCCGCGGCCCCGGCCCGTCACCTGCGGTCGTGCCATCCATCACCGCGAACAGACCGGAGTGGATCTCCTTCTGGATCGCGAGCAGATCGACGAGCGTCTCGTGGATCCAGCTGTGCGTGTAGTGGCGCTTGGTGTTGAGCAGACCACCGAACGCGTTCTTCATCGCGCCGGTGGTGGTCGTGTAGATGTGGCACTTCACCGTCGGCAAGTGAACG
>JBKJUF010000714.1:0-5089 GCA_046590445.1 Kofleriaceae bacterium | reverse complement strand
GCAGGTCCGCGAGGAACGACTGCGGCTCGAGCACCTTGAAGACGCCCGCGACGTTGAGATCGAACGACGCGACCGTCGAGATCTCCTTCGCGACGCCGCTGTCGCCGTCGAGACTCGTGGGAACCGCGATGGGGTAGAGCGTTCGCTTCCCCGCATTGACGTCGATGACGACGCCCGCCTTGGGTTCCTCGGCTGCGGCGCGTTCGATACCAGCGGTGGCGAACAGGCCGACGACGAGCGCGAAGATCACTCCGCGCGCTGCAGTTTTCCGGTGTTGAAGCATATCCATCTCGTAGTCGCCTGTTTGAGCAACTCGATCGGCGGCGCTTCCGGCGAGGAGGCGCGCAGAGTCTGCATCTTCTTCAGCGCACGTTCGACGGCGTCATCGAGCGTTGCTTCACCACTCTTTGGATCGACCTTGAACTTGGCAATCTTGCCATCCGCCAGCAGGTGGATGCATCCGGTCGCCGATTCACCTGCGAGGATCTTGGGGTACTCGAAGCTCTCGACGAAGTCGCGCGCGACCTTCTGGAAGAACGGGTGGCCCTTGGTCTCCTCGGCGAACCCGCGCTCGTTGTCGTTGAACGCGCCGACCTCGGTCGTCGGCTTGCCGGTCGGCGTCTCGTCCTCGGTCGGCCGGCGGAACTTGCCGAGCGGATCGGTGTCGGTCTTGGCGACCTTGTCGGACGTCTTGCACACGTTCTTCTCGCAGATCTTGCCCGACGGACAATCCTTGTCCTGCTTGCAGGCCTTGTCGTCGACGACCTTGGTCTCGTCACGCGAAACACCGTCGGGTTTGATCTCGGCAGGCTTCTCCTGGGTCTTCTTCTGCGGCTGCTTCGCGGGCGCCTTCTTGACCGCGATCGACGCCTCGATCGCCTCCATCTCCTCGGGCACGGGCGTTTGATCGGCGCGCGCGTCCGCCATCCACACCGTCGGCACGAACAGCGCAGCACTGAGGAAGGCCGCCCCGAAGGCCGCCATCACGTGCATCTCGCCATCCTTGAAGCTCATGGGTCAGTCCTGACAGACGTCCGTCACGGCTGCTTGTTCTGATCCAGCTCGGAGAGCTGAAGCGTATCAGTGGGTTCCGTGAGCATCATCACCTTGGTGACGCCGGCCGTCTTGGCGACCGCCATCGCCGTGATCACGACCGCGTATGGCAGGTGCTTGTCGGCCTCGATGTAGAGCTGGCTCTCGCGCTGCACGCGCTCGTTGCTCTTCAGCTTGACCTCGAGCTCGCTCCACGTGATCGCGGTCCCGCCGAGTCGCAGCTTCTGGTCGGCCGAGATCGACATCACGAGCTTGCCCTCGGGATCCTCGATGTTCTGCGCGGTGACCGCCGGCAGATCGATGTCGACGCCGGTGTTCATCATCGGCGCGGTGATCATGAAGATGATCAGCAGCACGAGCATGACATCGACGAGCGGCGTGACGTTGATCTCCGCGTTGAGCTCGTTGTCGCCGCCGCCGCTACTCATTCCCACAGGATTGGCCTCATCAGCTCACCTCAGGAAGTGCCGCTTGATGATGTTGAGGTAGTCCTGCTCGAAGGTCTCCATCTCGGAGCGGAGCACACGGATCCGGCGCATGAAGAAGTTGTACGCCATCACCGCCGGGATCGCCGCGACCAGGCCGATCGCCGTCGCGAACAGTGCCTCCGCGATGTGCGGGCCGACGACCTTGAGCGTCGCCGCGCCACTCGCCGCCGAGATCTCGACGAACGCGAACATGATGCCGACGACCGTGCCGAACAGGCCGATGAACGGCGCGGCCGATCCGGTGGTCGCGAGGAACGGCACCATCGATTCGAGCTTGAGGGTCTCGTGGAGCTGCGCGCGGCGGAGCGACCGCTCGATGTTCGTCAGGTTGCCTTCGCGGTCGTCCTTGAGGGCATCGTCGGACGCGAGCTTCGCGAGCTCGGTGTAGCCGGCGACGAACATCTGCGAGATCGGGCTGTTCCGCAGCGCCTGCGCCTGCTTGTAGATCTGCTCGATGTCACGCGAGCGCCAGAACGACTCCGTGAACCGCGCGGATTCGCTCGCTGCGCGGCGGAGATACATCGTCTTGTAGATGATGATGTAGAGGCCGACGACGAACATCACGGCCAGGATGACGATCACGCTCTTGACGACCCAGTGCGCCTGGTCCAATAACCGCGCGATGTCGAGGCTCGCAGCGAGGCCGGCTGGCATACTGCTGCTCATCAGGGGCTTGGCGATAACACGCACGGGAACAGTGGGTCAAATCGCCCGGGGTATGGCGATCGCGACACTTCTGTGTCTCGGGGTTCACGGTTGCAACTCCGTCGATGGCGGTGCCGTCGAGCTGTCGTGGAAGCTGCGTCCAGCGAGCAGCTCGCTCCCCGACAAGTTCGTCGAGTGCGACTCGGGCAAGGACGGCACCAATCCCGTGACGACGATTCGGCTCGACTGGGTCGTCCACGTAGACGGCATGGATCACTTCGGTTCCAACGAATGGCCGTGCAACGAAAACCACGGCGTGACCGGCTTCGAGCTGCCGCCCGGTGATGCGCTGCTCGCCGTGAGCCCGCTGTGCGAGACCGGGCCCGCATTCGCGGGGTCCTACATCGCGCCCGCCGCCGAGCAGCGCCGCGTGATCCTGGGGGAAACCGTGAGCTTGGGAGCGGTCGAGCTCGTCGTGCTGGTCTCGTACTGCGGCGAGCAGCCCTGCATCTGCGAGTAGGCCCCGTGCGTGGATGCGGCGAGCTTGCGGTTGATCACACATCGATCACACATCGATCACACGTGATGGCAGTCGCCCCGCGTGACATGGCGCGCGACTTGCCTATCTCCCGCTTGTGAAGGAACTGACGGCTGGTCCGTCCAAAGCTCGCGCGGCCACCTTCGAGTGCGAAGGGAGAGCCGGAGACCGATCGATGATCAAACTCACCACCACATGCTTGCTGGCCCTGTCGGGTCCGACACGGTCTCGGTCTCGGCGCTCGATCGATCGGATCGCGCGCTCGGCACGGCGCCCGCACTCACCAGCAAGGCGATCCGCGATCGGAACCAGGTGACAGACTCGGTCTGATCACGATCCCGATCGCGAACCAGTAAGGCACTTCTTCGATCTGTGACGCTCGCCGCGGCTGTCGTGGCGAGTCCTGCCGTTGTAAGACGTTTCACGAGAAGTTCTGTTACCGTCCATTCTTTGAGGAGGCACTAGATGCGCAAAGTTGTCTTGTCTGCATTGTTGGCGTACGCGGCTACCGGTTGCGTTGCTGCGGAGGAAGCCGCCCTGATCACCGCGAACTGGTCGTTCAAGGAGGTCTCCACCGGAGCCGTGCTCGGATGCCCCGCAGGCTTCGACACGACCGCGGTCTATGCCTATCCGGTCGACGGCGCGAACCAGCGCGTTGGCCAGCCGATCATCGATCTCTATCCGTGCTCGGCCTTCACCGGCACGAACGAGTATCCGGCCGACGCGTACGAGGTCTATCTCGAGATCACGACCGCCAGCAACAGCGGGCTCTACGCGCAATCGACGGCCGCGATCGTCGACATCGTCGATCGGGACGCCACGTTCACGACGACCATCATCGATGATGGTGGCTTCTTCGTGTTCGACTGGCAGCTCCGCGGCGCGGTGACGGGCCAGCAGCTCTCGTGCGCCGATGCGCTCGCGGACTCGGTCGACATCACGTCGACACTCAACGGCACGACGCAGGCGTTCAGCGATGTCTATCCCTGCTCGCAGGGCTCGGCGTACACCGCGGCGCTGCCCGAGGGCGACTACACGCTGTCGGTCGCCGCGCTCGACAGCGCAGACCGCTCGATCGGCACCGCTCCCACGCTGACGAACAAGCGGATCTCGGCGCCGAACAAGATCACGGATCTTGGCCTGATCATGATCCCGATCACCGGCGAGTGAGCCCGCGTGGTCGCGGCGGCCTTCGCCACGGCCTGTGCTAAGGTCGAAACGTGAGCGCGTCTAACAGGCTTGGCGATCGTTTCGCCGGTCTCCGGATCACCCCGGGCGCGCTCGTGATCATCGGGCTCGAGATCGGGCTGTCGCTGATCTGGCTGCTCTCGGGGCCCCAGGCGCGCCTCAAGCTCGCCGAGTACGTCGCGGCCACGCCGTCGAACGTGTTCGAGCACGGCCGGGTGTGGACGCTGGTCACCGGGATCTTCCTCGAGACCCAGTTCATCGGCCTGCTCCTCCACGGCGTCGTGATGTGGAGCTTCGTCCCGACCCTCGAACGGTTCTGGGGGACAGCCCGGTTCTACCGGTTCTTCGCGGTGACCTCGCTCGTCGGCTCGGTCGCGGGCGTCGCGATGGGCTGGGTGACCGGCCGCGACATGCCGATCACGGGCCTCGACCCGTTCATCTACGCGTCGATCGTCGCGTTCGGCATCGTCTACGCGCGCCAGCCGGTCCAGTTCTTCGGCGTGCTACCGCTGACCGGCCGCCAGCTGATGTACGGGTTCATCGGCTTCCTCGTGCTCTACATCGGACTCCAGCAGTTCTGGGAGCTCGGGACCGCGTTCGCCGCATCGATGATCGCCGCCGCGATCATGACGTCCAAGCGGTTCTCTCCCGGCCTCGTCTACCGCCGCTGGCGGATCGGGCGGGCGCGCGCGAAGCTCTCGGTGATCGACGGAGGCAAGAAGCCGACGCGGCCACGCGACGAGCACAAGTGGCTTAATTAGGCGCTCCCACCGCCGCTCCCGGGCGTCGTGATACGGTCGGCCCCGATGGAAGAGGACGGCTCCCAGTTCGAGTCAGGCACCGGCCTGACCACGCTGTTCGAGGGCGAGTGGGCGACGGTACGACGCCTCCGCAAGGGCAAGCTGGTCGTGGTCAACGGTCCGGACCAGGGCAAAGAAGTCGAGATGATCAAGCCCCGGGTCACCGGTGGGCGCAGCATCATCAGCGACCTCGTCGTCCAGGACAAAGCGGTCTCGGGGACCCACTTCGAGGTGTCCGCGCGTGACGACGGCTACCGGCTGCGCGACCTCAACTCGCGCAACGGCACCTTCGTCGGCGACCTGCAGATCCGCGAGATCTACCTCCGCCCCGGGGTCACCTTCCGCGTCGGCCAGACCCAGATCCAGTTCCAGCCGAC
>JBKJUF010000631.1:0-4478 GCA_046590445.1 Kofleriaceae bacterium | reverse complement strand
GAGTCGCGGCGACGTGGTCGTGCGTGGGGATGACGCAGCATCCGTGCACGATGGACCGTGGGCAGGTGAGTGCAGCGTCGTCAGCAATGGCGTGCGCAACCGACCCTCCGGAGCCCTGCGGAAGCCCGCGTTCTGCGTGCGGTGGCCGCGCGTCGACGCGGTGACGCCCCACGCGAGCCGTGTCGACGCGTCTCGCCGCAAACCGATCGGTTCTTAGCTACGGACGACGCGCGCGGGCGCGAGCTCCACCGGGGGCTCGGGGCGGTTGCGGGTGACCCACGCGAACACGCCACACGCGATCGGCAGGATCGCGATCAGCAGCAGCATGAGGCCAAAGAGCACGATGCCGAACGCGTACATCGGCCACAGCTCGACGGTCTTCCCGCTCCAGTTGCCGAGATCGAACGTCGCGAGGAGGCCGATCGTGGCGGCGCCGATCGTCCACAGCGACCACAGCAGGGCGAAGGCGATCCGCGGCTTTTTCCAGATCAACACGCCGGGTGCGAGCAGCACGAAGAGGAAGCCGAGCAGCCAGTTCCAGTGCGCGACGACCGGCGTGGTCGTGACGTAGACGTAGTGGCTCTTGCAGGGCGCGCGCCGTCCGTGGTGCGAGAACAGGGCGCCGAGCGCGTTGCCGAAGCAATCGTTGGCGTCGCGGTAGGTCTCGGTGCCCGGCAAAAACCCGAGGATCAGCGCCGCGGCCGCGAGGCCACCCGCGATCACGCAGAACGTTCGCAGCAGCTTGCGCCTCAGCGTGTCGCGGTCGACCGGCGTCATGGTGCCCTCAGTGTACTCAATGGATCCGCGCGACGACGGTGCGATTCACGAGGATCTTGGCCTCGAGCCCGACGAGCTCGGCCGCCCGGGCGCGCCAGGTAGCCGGCGAGGCATCACGTGCGAGCGACAGGAACACGTCGCGGTGGCGAACCTCGGCGGTCGCGAGGCTCGCGTAGAGCTCGCGGGATTTCGGATCGTCGAGCGCACCGGCGAGGAGCTCGAGGCGCTCGGCGGAGCGGCCCTCGATGACCGCGAACACGAGCAGGCGATCGAGCAGCCGATCGGGCTCGCGCGGTCGGATCAGCGCGCGCAGGGCGGCAGCGTAGTCATCGCCGTGATCGAAGCTGGCGGCAACGTTCCGCCGCGACATCAGCTGCGCGACCTGCACGACATGGCGGGTCTCGTCGTGGGCGAGGCGCGCCATCGCGGTCACGAGGTCGGCGCGATCGGGGTAGCTGCGGATCAGGGACAGCGCGGACTGCGCGGCCTTGCGCTCGCAGTGCAGGTGATCGGCGTGGATCGCGTCGAGATCGGCGAGCGCGATGACGAGCCACCGCGGATCGCTGGCGACGAGCGGCAGCGCTTCACCGAGCTGCGGAACCTGCGCATCGAAGCTGTCCACGGCGGAACGATGCTACATTTCGATCTCGTCGTGAAGAAGGCCGATCGCACTGCTCAGAGCTTTGCCACCGAGTGCCTCGCCGGCCTCCGCCGCGCCGAAGCGTTGCGCACGGAGATCATCGAGCGCACCGCGCGCACGATCGACGAGACGCTGACCGGGTACAACGAGCTGCTGACCGCGGCGAGCGCGAGCAACGCGCTGGCAGGCCTGATGTCGGAGGTTCATCCCGACGAGGCGATCCGTGATACGGCCCGCGAGTGCGAGCAGGAAGTCTCGCGCTTTTACTCCGATCTCGCGCTCGATCGCGACATGTACGAAGCGGTCGCGGCGGTCGACGTCTCGGGCAGCGATCCCGACACCCAGCGGTTCCACGCGCACACGCTGCGTGACTACCGGCGCGCAGGCGTCGACAAGTCACCCGAGGATCGCGCGCGGCTCAAGCAGATCGACGAGGAGCTGACCAAGCTCGGCCAGCAGTTCTCGAAGAACATCTCCGAGGACGTTCGCGCGATCACGATCGACGCCGCAGATGCCGCGGCGCGCCTCGCCGGGTTGCCGGTGGACTTCATCGTCGCGCACCCGGCGAACGCGCGCGGCAAGGTCACGATCACGACCGACTACCCCGACTACAACCCGTTCATGACATACGCGGACGACGACGAGCTACGCAAGGAGCTCTACGTGCTGTTCCGCAGCCGTGGCGATCAGCAGAACGAGACCGTGCTCCGCGACATCCTCAAGCTACGCGCCGAGAAGGCGACGCTGCTCGGCTTCCAGGACTGGGCGGACTACGTCACCGCCGACAAGATGATCGGCAGCGGGACGCGGGCTGCGGAGTTCATCGAGAAGGTCTGGAAGCTCGCCGCGCCGCGCGCCGAGCAGGACTACAAGGAGCTGCTCGGGCAGCTGCAGAAGACCCAGCCCAAGGCCAAACACGTCGCGGACTGGCAGAAGGTCTGGCTCGAGAACCGCGTCAAGCGCGACAAGTACGAGGTCGATTCGAGCGAGGTCCGGCAGTACTTCCCGTACGACCGCGTCCTCGCGGGGCTCCTCGAGATCACGTCGGAGATCTTCGATCTCGCGTACATCCCGGTGCCAGATGCCAAGGGCGCCCCGAAGGACGCTGGCAAGGACGCGAAGGATCTGCTGCGCTGGCACCCGAGCGTGATGGTCTACGACGTCGTGCGGGGTAAGGCCAAGCTCGGCCGGATCTACCTCGACATGCACCCGCGCGAGGGCAAGTACAAGCACGCCGCGCAGTTCCCGCTGAAAGATGGTGTCCGCGGCGCGCAGCTCCCCGAGGGCGTGCTGGTCTGCAACTTCTCGGCGCCGAGCCCAGGCGGTGTCGCGCTGATGGAGCACGACGACGTCGTCACGATGTTCCACGAGTTCGGTCACCTGATGCACCACGTGCTCGGCGGGCACCAGAAGTGGATCACCCAGAGCGGGGTCGCGACCGAGTGGGACTTCGTCGAGGCGCCGTCGCAGATGTTCGAGGAGTGGGCGTGGAGCTACGAGACGCTGGCGCGGTTCGCGCGCCACCACGAGACTGGCGAGGCGATCCCGGCTGACCTCGTCGACAAGATGCGGCGCGCCGACAAGTTCGGGCTCGGCACCGCCACCGTCCAGCAGATCTTCTACGCGGCGATCTCGCTCGGCTTTCACAGAGCCGATCCCGACAAGCTCGATCAGCTGACCGAGATCCAGCGGCTGCAGAAGCGCTACACGCCGTTCGCGTACGTGCCCGGGACGCGGTTCCACACCTCGTTCGGTCACCTCGTGGGCTACTCGGCGATGTACTACACGTACCAGTGGTCCCTCGTGATCGCAAAGGACCTCCTGACCCCCTTCGAGCACGACGGCCTGATGGCCAAGGCCGTGACGTTTGCCTACCGGGACAAGGTGCTGGCGCCGGGCGGCAGCCGGGACGCCGCCGAGCTGGTACGAGACTTCCTGGGCCGGGACTACGACTTCGCGGCCTACGAGCGATTCCTCGTGGCTCACGCTTGACCGCCGATCATGAATGCGAAACGGTCAGGATCATGAGGAATCTCACGTCCGCGTTGGTCGTCGTGCTCTCGCTGGCTGCCGCCGCAGGCTGCAAGAAGAAGCCGGGCGGTGGTGACTGCGCCGCATCGATCGACAACGCGATGGCGGTGTCGCTCGCCGAGATGAAGAAGAACAACGTCCCCGACGACGCGATCCCGAAGATGAAGCAGGTCTCGCTCGCGCGCTGCACCGAGGACAAGTGGTCCGCGGATGTCCTCAAGTGCCTCGCCGAGTCGAAGACGGACGCCGACGTGACGGGCTGCCAGGGCAAGCTCGATGCGAAGCAGCAGGAAGCGTGGACCAAGGAGATGAGCGCGATCGACACCCGCGGGCCGGTACCGGATGGCTCCGGTGCGGGCTCGGCCGACGGTAGCGCCGGCTCGGCCGACGGTAGCGCCGGCTCGGCGGCAGGGTCGGGCAGCGCGGCGGCTGCGGCGACCGGCGACGTGCCGCCTGATTGTGCCGAGTACAAGATGCTGATCGAGAAGCTCGCGACCTGCGACAAGATGCCGATCGCCTCGCGCGACGCGCTGAAGCAGGGCTTCGCCGCGATGGAGAAGAGCTGGGCAAACGCCGACGCGAAGGCAACGCTGGGCGAGGCGTGCAAGCAGGCCGTCGTCTCGGTGAAGGCCGCGGCAACCCAGACATGCGGCTGGTGAGAGTCGCGCTCCTCGCAGTGCTCGCGCTCGCGGGCAGCTGCAGCAAGCAGTCCGAGCCACCGAAGTCCGAGTGCGCGGCGGCCGTCGATCGTGGCGTCGACGCGACGATCGCGAAGCGCAGGGCGGCGATGGACGAGTCGCGCAAGGCGAAGGGCATGCCGCCGGAGGCTGCCGATGCCTCGCAAGACGCGATTCCGGGCAAGCTCAAGGGCGTGCTCGGCAAACTCTGCGTCGAGGACAAGTGGCCGGCCGACGTCGTCAAGTGCTTCCGCGAATCGCCTGACATCGGCAAGTGCAAGGAGGGGCTGACCGCCGAGCAGCGCAGCCGGTACTCGCGCGAGACCATGCAGGTCATGCTCGGCGGCCGGATC
>JBKJUF010000552.1:0-21268 GCA_046590445.1 Kofleriaceae bacterium | reverse complement strand
CGTCGTGCCGTCCACGGTGATCGTGCCGCCTTCAGCGGACGAGACCATCTCGGTCTGGCTGTTCCCCGTCCCGGCGGGGCCACCGGTCGGCGAGCCACCGCAACCGGCAGCGAGTGTGGCGATCGCGATCAGATGATGAAGCGAGGACGTCAAACGCATCGCGCCCACCCTACATGAGAAGCGAGACGAGTGCAGGAGCCGTTGGGTTTCGTCGTGACTACCCCAGCGATCCCCCAGCCGGTGCCGTCGAATTTCCGACGCCGATCTCCGCGAACTGGTTTCCCCTAAGAACGGATCCTGAAATTCAGGTTCCCGGTTCCGGTTCCGGTTCCACGGTTCCCTATTCGTCTGCCGAGACGGCATCGCGGCGTTGTAGGTTCGCTGCGCTGATGCCGCCGACGAGCCGGCCCGGTCGACGGACGCGACTTGTGGGGAACAAGTAGGGAACAGGGAAGCGGAACCGAGAACGGTGCGTTGCGGTTTTTCGGTTCGGCTCTAAGATGCGCGGCGACATGGCGAGCATTCCCCTGATCGGTGCCGCGCGCACGCGCGTCGCGCAGCTCCTCGAGCCCCAGCTGCGGCGCATGCCCCGCGGCGCGGCGAAGGCGTTCGCCGAGAAGGTGCTCGGCAGGCCGATCGGCGGGGACGCGCCGGATGCGCAGGCCCTCGACGTCTACTGGGATCCGAAGATGGCCGCGATCCTCGAGACCTGGGGCCTCGGCAACGCGTGGAACGAGATCCAGCTCCTGCTCGTCAACGCGCGCGGGTCGGTGCTCGACATCGCGTGCGGCACCGGCAAGGTGATGACGATCCTCGCGCCGTACCCGGACCTCGAGGTCCACGGCTTCGACATCTCCGACTTCCTGATCCACAAGGCGATCGAGCGCGGCATCCCGCGCGAGCGGCTGCGGGTCTCCGACGCGACGCAGACCGGTTACGCTGACGACGCGTTCGACTACGGCTACTCGATCGGCTCGCTCGAGCACTTCACCGACGACGGCGTCGTCGCGTTCGTCCGCGAGACGCACCGGATCACGCGCGTCGCATCGTTCCATCAGATCCCGGTGTCGCGCAGCGGCCGCGACGAGGGCTGGATGAAGACCTTGCAGAGCTTCCACAACAACTCGGTGCCGTGGTGGCTCGAGCGGTTCCGCTCCACGTACGCCACGGTCCACGTCCTCGACTCGGCGTGGCACGACAAGATCTCGGTCGGCAAGTGGTTCTTGTGCATGAAGGACGCCGGCTGACGTGATCGGCCAGCTGCTCTCGGACCTCCGGCACTGGCGCGGCTCGCGCGCGCTCGACGTCTGCGGCGAAGGCACGCGGGTCCCCGGCGGCATCGAGAAGCGCGGCGCCGGCTCGCGGATCGAGGCCGGCCGCGGCTGCCTGATCTCGGGCCGCCTCGTGACCGAGACGCCGGGCAGCCTCGTCCGGCTCGGCGACAACGTGCTCGTCGGCGCGGACTCGCTGCTCGCGGCGGCGGCGAGCATCATCGTCGAGGCAGACGTCCTGATCTCGTATCGCTGCATCATCACCGACAGCGACAACCACAGCCTCCGCTACAGCCTCCGCAAGCACGACCTCCAGGCCTGGATCCACGGCCGCCACGACTGGAGCCAGGTGCGCACCGCGCCGGTCAAGATCTGCAAGGGCGCCTGGATCGGCGCGCAGACGATCATCACCAAGGGCGTGACGATCGGCGAGGGCGCGGTGTGCGGGATGGGCAGCGTCGTGACCCACGACGTCGCGCCCTACACGATCGTCGCCGGCAACCCGGCGCGCGTGATCCGCGAGCTGTCGGAAGCCGAACGCTGAGCCGGCGACACGGTCCCTACCAGAGGTCGCGGTGGCGGCGAAACTCCTCGACGATCGCGTGGAGGTCGCGGCCGAACTCGGTCTGCGTGTAGCGCGCCGCGCGCGCCCTCCCCGCTTCCTGTAGCTGGCTCCGGATGTCGTCGGGCGAGGTCAGCACGCGCTCGATCGCATCGGCGAGCGCGGAGGGGTCGAGGGTGTCGACGAGGAGGGCCGCGTCGGCGAGCTGCTCGCGCGCGCCCGGGATGTCCGAGGCGATCACGGGGCACCCGAGCGCCATCGCCTCGAGGGGCGGAAGATTCTCGGGCCCGCACAGCGACGTGTAGACCAGGGCTGCCGCGTTCCGATACAGCGCGATCAGATCCTCGCGCGAGACGAAGCCCGGGAAGTGGACGAGGTCCGCGACACCGAGCTCCGTGGCGCGCGCCTGGACGTGGCCGAGGTTCCCCTTGTCGGAGCCGACGAGGGCGGCGTGGACGGTGACGCCGCGGCGGCGTAGCTCGGCGAGGCCATGCAGCAGGCCGACGTGGTTCTTGTGCGACCAGAACTGCGCCGGATAGAACACGTACGGGCTCGGGACGGCGAGCGCGAGCGGGGTCTTCGCGGTCCTGGCCGCTTCGATCGCAAAGCTCGGCGTCGGGTGCGGCAGCACCCGGATGCGGCTCGCGTCGACGCCGTAGCACCGGATGATCTCGTCGCGACCGACAGAGGTCCCGGTCACGACGTAGGACGCGCGCCGCAGCGCCTCGGAGAAGTACTGCTCTCGCGCGCGCCACTCGCCCTGCGCGGCGAGCTCGGGGAAGTACGGCTGCGCGCGGTGCTCGAGATCCCAGATCGTGACGACGTAGGGGATGTCGACCCGCTCGAACATCGGCGTCGGAAACCACATCAGATCGATGCCGCGTCTCCGCGCGGCGTGATCGAGCGGGCTCCCCGACGGGTATGGTAGCGAGCGCGAGAGCACGCGCGACACCAGGTTCAGCGAGCCCTGCAGGCGCGACGAGACCTCACCGAACCACACCTTCTTTGCGAACCGCTCGAGCGGCCCCGAGGCGAGGCTGTGAAACTCGATCGGCTTGCCGGCGAAGTGCTTCGCGAGGTCCCCGGACGGCCCGTAGTGAAAGACCACGACCGAGTCCGGGGCCGCGGCGGTGATGGAGCGAGCCAGCGGACGCTGGCGAGCGGGACCAGCCAGCCCGGCGACCACGGTCTCGACGAACGTGAAGGCGCCACCTTCCTCCGGACGGATCTCCGGGAGGTAGATCCCGATCTTCATCGCGCGAGGTACTGCTTGAACAACCCGGCGATCGTCGTGATGTCGACCTCGGTGAGGCTTGACGACGACGGCAGGTAGAAGCCGTTGATCCACAGATCCTCGGCGATCGGACAGGGCACGTGGCGAAAGCCCGGCTGCGCCTTGAGAAACGGCTGCATGTTCATCGGGCAGAACATCGTGCGGGTATCGACGCCGTGCTGGCGCAGGAAGTCGAGCAGGTCGTCGCGCTGGTGGCCCGCCCGCGGCTTCAGCACGACCGCGTACATCCAGTAGACGTTCTTCGCCCACGACAGCTCGACGGGGAGCTGCAGCTCGGTGATGCCCTCGAGGTGCCTGTTGTAGAGGCGCGCGACCCGGCGCCGGCCCTCGATCATCCGATCGATCTTCGCGAGCTGCGCGAGGCCGAGCGCGGCCTGCATGCCGGTCATCCGGAAGTTATAGCCGGCGACCTCGTGATAGAAGCGCGGCTGGCCGAACGCGAGGTTGCGGAGCAGCCGGAGTTGCTTCGCGTACCGCTCGTCGTTCGTGACGACCATGCCGCCTTCGCCGGTCGTGATGATCTTGTTCGCGTAGAAGCTGAAGCAGCCCATGTCGGAGAGCCCGCCGACCCGGCGGCCACGCACCTCGGCACCGTGCGCCTCTGCGGCATCCTCGATCACGATCAGGTCGTGGGCCTTCGCGATCGCGGCGACGCGGTCCATGTCGACCGGGTGCCCGAAGAGGTGCACGGGCAGGATCGCCTTGGTTCGCGGCGTGATCAGCGCCTCGAGCTGATCGAGATCGAGGTTCCAGGTGACGGCCTCGGAGTCGACGGGCACCGACACCGCGCCGTTGCGATACACCGCGAGCGCGGTCGCGATATTCGTGGACGAGCTGATCAGGACTTCATCGCCCGGCCCGATCCCCGCCGCCGCGACCGCGACCTCGAGCGCCGTCGTGCCGCTGCTCACCGCGACACCAAACCGCGCACCGCAGAACGTCGCGAAGCCTTCCTCGAACTTCGGCAGGTAGCCGCCGAACGAGCCGGAGATCTCGCCCTTGCGTAGCGCATCGACGACGAGGTCGATCTCGTCCTGCCCGATCTCGGGCTCGAAGACCGGAATCATCAGCTCTCGACCTCGATGTTGATCTTGTCGTTCTCGACGCCGAGGAACGGGCCCTGCTTCACGCTGACGCACTGCATGTCCTCGAGCACGCGGATCGAGTGCGCGCCGTCGACCAGCAGGATCGCGTCGCCGACGCCGAGGATGACCTCGCGGAACTTCTTGCCCTCGGGCGTGAAGAAGTCGACCGCGATCTTGCCCCGCTGCACCACGAACATCTGCTCGAGGTTCCGGATCTTGCGTTCGACCGGCTTGTGATAGTGCGCCGGCTCGATGAAGCCGCGGTCGTGCGCGAGTAGCCCGAACTGCAACGATCCGGTATCCGGCGAGCAGAACTGGGTCTTCGACGCGACGCTCGCGGCCCAGATCACTTCGGCATGACGAACGCCGTCATGCTCGACGACCTCGAACTGGATACCGGACATTTCGCGAGGAGTCTTGCAAAGTTGACTCGGGGAGTCAAACCGATCGTCGCGCCCGGCCGAGCAGCTTGCGCGCCACCAGCTCGACGCCTTCCTTGAGGTACATGACCTTCTGCACCCGACGGTGATAGTTCGAGAACATCGGGTAGAACAGCAGCGAGCGGAGCGGGTTCACGACGTTGACGAACCGTGCGACGGCCTCGCGATCCTCGTAGAACTGCGTCGGCTCGATGAGCTTGCCGGTGAACCGCGCGACGTGCCAGAGGTCGTCGATCTCCTTGCGCCAGCCGCGGTACGTCGCGACGACGGGCTCGAACCCGAAGCGCGCCATCATCTGGTCGAGCGAGGCCTGGGTGAACATCGAGTAGTGGTTCGAGTTCATCCACCGCAGCGACATGTTCGAGCGGTTCGCCGCGTACGTCGGCACCGCGGTGAAGACGAGCCCGCCAGGCTTCATGATCGAGCGCAGGCCCGCCATCACCCCCTGCAGATCGGCGACGTGCTCGAACGCGTGGTTCGAGAACACGAGGTCGACCGACCGAAACGGAGCAGCCCCCTCCCGGGGGGCGATCTGCAGCGTCTCGTCGACGAGCCCGCGCTCGGGGCCCACGAGGCCCAGCGTGTCGCGCGCAAACGCGGCGAGGCGCTCGTCGGGCTCGCGACCCGAGACCTCCCAGCCCCGCTCCTCGAACAGCTTCAGCGCGCCGCCGAAGCCAAAGCCCATCTCGAACACGCGCCCCTTCGCGAGGCCGCTGCGCGCGATCGCGTACGCGACCTTGTCGCCGTAGTACCAGCGCGCGAACTTCATGTACGGCCCGGGCTCGGACCACGCGAGAGGGGTCGGGATCGTGTGGTACGCGCCCTCCTCGTAGAACGCGTTCAGCGCCTCGATCGACGGCCGCGGGTTCTGGAACACGAAGCCGCAGGTGCCGCACGCCTTCCACTCGCTCTTCGTGCGCTCACCGTAGAGGCGCTTCGCGATGTCGTCGTCGGGATAGCGGACCTTGAGCGCGAGGTACCGCTTCGACTCGCCACACAACTGACAGGGGATGAGCGTCAACATGGTTAGCCTGCGGTGATCTCGAACGCCGAGTAGATGCGAGGAAACGCGCGGAGCCGGCCGCCGAGCGCGCCGGTCACCGGGGTCTGGATGCGCGGCCGCGTGAGCTTGCCGCCGAACAGCGTGTTCGTGAGCTCGAGCTGGAACACGAGGCGATCGCCGTGGACGACGTGCTGGCCCTTGTGGAGGCCGCGGGTGTCCTCGGCGATGATCGTGCCCTTGCGGCCGGTGAACCGCACGTGATCCGCCGGGGCGAAGTGGCGCGCGACGTCGTCGTCACCGAGCCGGGCGTAGCCGCGCGCCAGCAGCTCGCCGGCGATGCCGCCCGTGCGATGCGAGCCGCGGATGAAGCAATGCGGGCCGTTCTCGGGGCCGACGTCCGTCAAGTAGACGAAGAACTTCAGCCAGCGCGGTCGATCCATGTCGAAGTGATAGAACTGCGCGGCGCGCGCGTCGGGTGCGTCGCGATACGCCGTATGCCACCACATCGTGACGATGTCGAGGATCGGCGCGGCGCGGAGGTAGTCCTGCGCGACGGTGATCAGCGACAGGTCCGCGAGCAACGTCTGGACGTCGGGGTCCGCGACGAGATCGTCGGGCCGCAGCTCGTAGCGCACGGCGCGCGGCGCGGCCCGATCGATCTCGAGCATCGCGTCCCCACCGTCGGGCCCGGCGCCCTGGGCGACGCTCGGCGTGCGAAGAGAGAGCGCGAGCAGCCGATCGCAGGTCGCGTCGTCGAGGCGCTCGTCGAAGACGTGGTAGCCGTCGCGATCGAGGCTCTCGGTGATCGCGCGGCGCTGCGCGTCGTCGAGAGTGCCGAGCACGCCGTCGTGCGAGGGGAGTGCCTCGGGCGGACGCAGCCTCGAGACCCCGCGCGACAGCAGATCGTTGGAGCGGCCGCCGGTCCGGCAGAACAGCCGGACCATGCTGTGATACGAGCGCTCCGGCGTCTCGCCGCGCAGGCCGTAGTACGCGAGCCCTGCCAGGACATACGTGGCGTCGCGAACGTCGAGCAGACGTTCGACCAGGCTGGCTCGCACGGAGGTCACGGGGACCTGACGTAAAACACAGAATTGAACGTCTTGGCAATGAGGCGGTAGCCCCGCGCGGCCATGAACGCGTGGAGCTCGGACTCGAGGAGCGTGGCGATGTCGCGCGAGAACTGCTCGGTCAGCACGACCGTCGGGCGGCTGACGTCCCAGTCGAGCGTCTGCAGCACCTCGAAGTCGAAGCCCTCGGCGTCGATCGTCAGCAGATCGATCGCGCCGATCGAATGCTCGGCGAGGAGCGTGGCGAGCGGCGCGCAGCGGACCGGGCGGATCGCCTCGATCTTGTAGGGAGGCTTCTCGAGCGACTTCGCGCGCGCGGCGTCGAAGGTGTTGAGCGCGGGCTCGTTGAACAGGAAGAAGTCGCGGACCTCGTCGCGCGCGCCGACGCCGACCTCGAGGTTGACGTCGCGCGGGCGTTGCTCGCGGAACGGCGCCATGCTGCCGGGCGTGGCGTCGATGTTGACGCCGCGCCAGCCGCGGCGCGAGAGCAGGAGCGTGTTCGAGAACCGCAGCGGGTGGTGCGCGCCGACGTCGACGTAGATCCCGCTCGGCTGGCTCTCGAAGATGCGCTCGAGGATCAGATCCTCGCCCTCCTGCGCGAACGACGTGCGGCCGTGCCCGCCGGGGAGGACGTCGCGCACCTGGCGCGCGCGCGCGCGCAACCGCCGGAGCAGCCGATCGGCCAGCCGATCGCGCGTCGTCATGGGGTCGCCGCCTTCACGAGGCGCGAGCGTAACGTGCCCGGCGTCGGTGCGCCGCGCTCGGCGCCGTACAGGGCCTGCACGAGTCGCGCGAGCTGCACGCGCAGCGCGGCGGTCTCGGTCGCCTCCGTGATGTCGGCACGCGGGCGCGCGGGCGCGACGAGGGTCGCATCGCCGGCGAGGATCGCCTCGCCGAAGCGGTGGGCCTCGCGCAGCCGGGGCGGGCGCCGCAGCAGGTCCCAGCGCTGGCGGACCCCCGGGATCACGAGCGCTGCGCGCAGCACCCGGCGCACCAGCGTCGGCGGCGGATCCTCGGAGAACGCGAAGCCGTCGTCGATGTCCGCGATGCCGCGCGCCAGCTCGAGCGCGCACCAGCGATAGGCGCGGCGTACCCGCTCGAAGTCCCAGCCGCCGCGCAGCGCGGCCTCGATCGCGGCGAAGTAGGTCGCGCGCGTGGTGCCGACGTCGTTGAGATCCGCCGGGTAGAGCAGCATGTCGGGGCAGTACACGACGACGGGCAGGCCGAGCAGCGCCATCTCGCGGCCTGCACTCGACCACGCGTTGAGGACCACGTCCGCGTGCTCGGCGAGGTCGTAGATCGACAGCTTGTCGTCCGGCCAGTTGACCCGGACGTTGGACGGCAGCGTCGCGAACGCGCGCTCGAGCTGGAACGCATGCTCGGACTTCGTACCCTCGCGCTTGTTCGGAAACTCGCGCGGGTGCACGCGGATGATCAGGAACAGCTCCGGGCGTGCGGCGAACCACGCGCCGAGCGCACGGATCCACTCGATCTGTGTCGGGAACAGCGAGCTCTGCTGCGCGGGCATCTCGCCGATCGCCGCCGCCGATACGTACTCGTCATAGCTGCTCATCGCGGCCACCACGAGCCGCTGATCCGGCGCCACCCCGAAGCGCGCGCGGACGTCCTGCGCGACCGCCTTGCCCGCCGAGTACGCGAACACGCTCGTGCCGCGAAACAGCTGCTCGAAGTGGTCGGTCACGCGCGCGAGCTCGGCGGCGCTGCACGGTAGGTCGCGATAGGCGTCCCACGCGGCGATCAGGTCCGCGTACCACTTCAGCGTGGAGTCACGGCCGACGATCATCGTGCTGAGCCGGTCACGCAGGTTCACGCCGGCGTGCAGGAAGTAGCTCGCGATGCCGCGCTGGTCCGCCGCGGCGCGCCACATCGCGTTGACCGAGTACAGGCTGTTGTACGTGAGCACCCGATCGGGTTTCTCGCGATCGAGGATCCGCTGCGCGGCGAACAGCGACCGCAACGCGTTCGCGAGGCGCGGCCGGAACTGGGGCCACTCCTCGTCAGTGAGCTCGAGCCGGGACTGCTTCTTCGAGATCAGGTACTCGTACAAGGTCGCGCGGCTGACCGCGACGCCATCGACCTCGAAGGCCGCGGCCTCGGCGGGCCGCACCGAGCCCAGCAGCTCGTCGATCCGGCGCTCGTCGTCGGGCGTCAGCACGGACTCGAAGTCGTAGCCGGGGAGGTCGAAGCTCTCGCGCAGCCGCGTCCGGTTGTGCCGGCACTCGCGACAGATCGCTTGCTTCGCCGGCGCCGGGCTGTCAAGCGTCAGCCCGCGCGAGAGCATCGGGATGCACAGCGACGCCAGCGCGCCGTCGCAGGTGATGTAGACGACGTCGATCCCGTCGCCGCGCAAGGCGTCCGCGATCAACGCCTCGGGGAACGCGTGGACCCAGATGCCGGCGTGCGGCGCGAAGAAGAGTGCGCGCACGTCAGGTGCTCGCCGCCGCGACCTCGCGCGAGAGCTCCTGCAGCTGACACAGGCGCTGGAAGCGTGACCCGGCGCGCCTCGCGAGCTCGTCGTAGGAGCCCTGCTCGACGATGCGCCCCTCGTGGAGCACGCAGATGTGATCGCAGTTGCGGATCGTCGAGAGCCGGTGCGCGATGATCAAAATCGTCATCTGACCGGAGAGCGCGTCGATGCTCTGCTGGATCGCGCGCTCGGATTCGGAGTCGAGCGCGCTCGTCGCCTCGTCGAGCACGAGGATGCTCGGGTTCCTGAGCAGCTCGCGCGCGATCGCGAGGCGCTGGCGCTGCCCACCCGAGAGCCGCACGCCACGATCGCCGATCCTGGACTCGAGTCCCTCGGGCATCGCGTCGATGAACTCGCTGCACTTCGCGCGCTCGGCCGCGGCGCGGATCTCGGCCTCGCTCGCCGTGGTCCACAGCGTGATGTTGTTGGCGACGGTATCGTCGAACAGCATCGCGTCCTGCGGCACGTAGCCGACGTGCGACCGCACGGTCTCGAGATCGAGCTCGGAGAGCGGCACGCCGTCGAACGTCAGCTTGCCCGCGGTCGGCTTCAGGGTGCCGAGGATGAGGTCGACCATCGTCGACTTGCCGGCGCCGGACTCGCCGACGAATGCCACCGTCGAGTTCTTCGCGATCTCGAGATCGATGTCGCGCAGGACCTGGCGCTCGGGGACGTACGCGAACGACACGCCCTGCAGCGCGATCCCGGTTGCCAGCGGCGTGTAGGGCCGTCTGCCGTTGGTCTCGGTTTCGGTCTCGTACTTCGCCACCGCGTCGTAGACCACCTCGATCGAGCCGAGGTAGCTGATGAACGACTGCCAGTTGTACTGGAGCGCCCACAGCTCCGACATGATCCGGAAGAAGTAGAGCAGCAGCACGAACAGCGAGCCGAGCGGCTGACCCTGGATCACGGCCTGGTAGTAGAGGATGCCGGCCAGCAGCACCACCATCACGGGCTGCGCGACCGACTGCGAGAGCGCGCCGGCGGCGTTGTTGCGGAACTCCGCGTGGGCCGCCCGCTGGGCCGACTCGGTGATCTTGTTCTCGAACACGCCGAGCCCTGCCGTCGCGCGCAGGTACTTGAACGCCTGGATCATCTGGATCAGCAGGCTCGAGAGCGTCGCGTTCTCCTTCGCGAGCACCGATGACGCGCGGTGCGAGATCGCGCCGGTGAACCCGATGACCGCGACCGCGAACAGGCCCATGAGCCCGCAGACCGCGGTGAGCCGCCAGTCGAGCCAGATCACGATGCCGAAGAAGATCGTGATGTTGAACGCCGGCGGGAACGTCCGCACGAAGCCGACGAAGCCGTAGTCGACCTTGTTGACCTCGTTGACGAGCAGGTTCGTGACGAACCCGGTGTTGCTGCCGACGATCGTCCGGTAGTCGGAGCGCCGCAGCGAGCCGATGATCTCCTTGCGCAGCTTCAGCGGAATCTGCGCCGCGAGGTAGCCCTGGTACGCGTACGTGACGAACCCGAGCAGGCCCTTGAACACGAACAGCGCCACGATCAGCGGCAGCACCGCGGCGGGCGTGGCGGCGACGCCGAGGTAGCCGAGCACGGAGCTGAACGCCGACGACAGCTTGTCGTGCTCGTTGCCCGAGCTGAGCAGCGGATAGAACAGCGCGATGCCGATGCCCTCGCACCAGCCCATCACGATGTTCAGCGCGGTCAGCGCGAACATGTGGTTGCCCGTGTACTTGCGGAACGCGCGGAAGTGCCGCCTGAAGGTACGCGGCAGATCGATGACCAGGCGGATCATGTCGATCGCGCGATCGTCAGGCTGATCGCGCGGTCCGCGTCGTCGCGCCCATGAACTTGCGATACCACGCGACGTACTTCGGGATGCCGACCTCGATCGGGTTCTGCGGTGCGTAGCCGAACGCCGCGCGCGCCTTCTCGACGCTCAGCGTGCCGCGAAACGGCATCAGCACGTCGCGCTCGACGTGCTCGGTCTGGACGTCGGGGAACTCCTTGCGGATCACCTCGACGAGCTCCTTGATCGACCGCGAGCTGCTGTACGTCAGGTTGAATACGCCGTTCTCGGCGGCCGGGCTCGCGATCGCGCCGCAGATGCCGTCGACGAGATCGTCGATGTACGTGAAGTCGATGCGCTCGGCGCCGTCGCCGTCGATGCGGAGCTTGCCGTTGGCGAGCGCGGTCTCGATGTAGACCTGGCCGACGCGGCGGCTCACGCAGCGCGCACCGTAGAGCGCGGACGGCCGCACGATCGTGTATGGCAGGCCGAACACCTGCTGGTACGCGATCACGATCTTCTCGCCGGAAAGCTTCAGCGCGCCGTAGATACCGATCGGGTTGAGCGGGTGCTCCTCGTCGACCGTGTCGGTCATGAAGTTGCCGTAAGCCATGCTCGACGACAGGAACACGAAGCGCTTCACGCCGATGCCCCGCGCGACATCGAGCGCGTTCTCGAGCGTGCGCAGGCTGTGATCGAACGTGCTGAACGGATCCTTGTTCGAGCGGCCGGCGTGCGCGACCGCGGCGAGGTGCACGATCACGTCGGGCTTGAAGTCGTCGAGGAGGCGCGACATCGCGTGGTAGTCGCGCGCGTCCTGCGGGTGCATGTCGACGCCTGCCGCCCGCAGCAGATCGAGGCGCTCGTTGACCATCCGCGAGTACAGCGCGCGGTTCGCCGCGCCATCGGTCATCAGCGACAGCAAATTATTCACCTGCAGGCCATCGATCACGTAGACGTTGGCGCCGCGCCGCACGAGGTCGAGTGCGAGGTGGTGGCCGATGAACCCGGCACCACCGATGATCGCGATCTTGCGCCCCTGCAAGCTCTCCATACGTTAGCCGGGGTACACCGCCGCCCGCGCGGCGTCAACTATCGGCCAGCTCGGCCACGAGCGGGGTCAGAAACCCGCGCAGCGTGTACTTGCCGCTCGGCTCGCGCACGCGCTCGATCAGCTGCGCGTCGAAGCCCGCGCGCTCGGCGAGGTTCGCGAGCGACGCGAAGCTGAACACGTGGAGGTGCTCGACGAAGAACTCCTCACGACCGAAGCCCGCGTCGCGCGCGGCGATCTCACCATCCGGCAGCTCGACATAGACGAAGCCACCGTCGCGCACGAGCGGCCGGCTGTGCGCGAGCAACGCGATCGGATCCTCGACGTGCTCGAGCACCTTGTTGAAGGTGACCGCGTGATAGCGGCCGAGCGTGGAGCATGGCAACGAGCCGCACACCGCGTCGACACCGACGGTCTCACGCGCATGGCGAACCGCCCGCGCATCGGGATCGAGCGCGGTGCCCTGCCACCCGGTCGCCTTCATGCGGGCGAGGAACACGCAGAGCCCCGAGCCGACGTCGAGGATCGTGCGCGGACCGGCCGGCAGGTGGCGGTCCGCGAATTCGTTGACGCGCGCGACCCGGCCGACGTTGTCCGAGCGCTCCGGCGGCAGCGCCATGATCCGCTCGTAGGTGCGGCGCACGCCGTCGGCGTCCCCGTACGTCGCGTCGACGTACTCGCCCTGATAGAACGTCGCGGCGAGCGCGAAGACCGAGATGAAGTGGCCGCAGCGGCTGCAGCGATAGAGCTCGCGGCGATAGCCATCGGCCGGCGCGCTCGCGTAGCGCACCTCGCCCTCGGGCGGCGCGAAGTAGGTGTGGACGGTGGTGAACCGATCGGCGCCGCACGGGCAGTGCAGCGGCGGGCCCGCGACCGCGCGAGGCGCCGCGGCCGCTTCGATCGCGCGGAGGTCGGCCTCGTTGTCGAGCCAGCGCACGATCACGTTCTGTTCGGACGCGACGTAGCGCTCGAACTCGTCCTCGTGACCGCGCTCGACGAGGAACACGAAGTACTTGCCGATCGGGCTGCGTGCCAGCACGGCCCGCAGGTTGAAGTCGAGGAGCCGGCCGTTCAGCGACGGCGTCGCGTAGAACCCCCAGCGCTTGCGCGCGACGTCGTACTGCCCGCCGGCGGGCGTCGTGAACGTGACCTGCTCGTCGGGCTCGAGCGCGATGTGCGCGCAGTCGCTGATCGTGATCGGCTCGCCGCGGCCGATCACGAACGTGCGCGGCGGATCCTTGAGCTCGAGCTTCACGGCCACTCCCAGTCGGGAACGATGAAATCGTCGATCACCCATCGATCGCCGCGGCGCGTCCACACGTCGCGGTTGCGGAACGTCTCGGCGATCTCGAAGAACCGCGCCTTCGTGATCCCGACCCACGCGCAGAACTTCTCGATGTCGGCGTGCGGCGTCTCGTCGCCACGCTCGTGCAGGAGCTTGATCGCGCGGTCGCGCTCGAGGCGGCCGTTGCGGATGTCGATCGACAGGTTGTCGAACGTCCGCGTGAAGCCGAACTTGTACCACTTGAGCCAGTGGTGGATGGAGATGAAGTCGTCGTCGAGATCCGCGTAGTCCCAGTAGCCGGTGCGCGCCGCGGTGGCGCGCTCGAAGCCGTGGCGGGTCGCGACCTCGAGCGTCGTCTCGGGATCCCACGCGACGTAGTAGCCGAGGAACACCGCGACCACACCGGCGCGCTCGACCTCGGCGTCGTCGGGTCCGTTGTAGGGCACGAGGTCCTGCGCGGTCAGCCCACCGACGCCGACCCAGTCCGCGGCGGTCGTGCCGTGCATGACGCCGTGGGTCTTGCGCCACGCGGCGTCGAGCTTGAAGCCGGTGCGTGCCTCGTCGGTGCCGCCGTACTCGAACGCCGAGTTCTCGCCCCACACGACGAGCGGGACCGAGAACCGCACGGCGATCTGCAGCGGGATCGAGAAGATCGCCATGTGCATCGGCAGCGCCGTCGAGCCGTAGCGCTCGAACGCGAGCAGCGTGAAGCGCTTCTCGACCTCCGGGTTGATCGAGTAGTCGAGGTGATCGACGCCGAGCCGGATCAAGTTATCGAGGTTGCGCTGGCCGATCGCGGTGCGACCCGGCGGGCGCCAGGTCACGGCGAGCGGCTTGAGGCCGTGCTCGAGGCAGGTGACGATCTGCCAGGTGCTGTCCTTGCCGCCCGAGACCGGCACGATGCAGTCGTAGCCGCGGCTCCGCGCCTTCGCGTTCGCGACGACTGCGAGGAAGTCGCGCTCGCGCGCGGCCCAGTCGATCTCGCGCTTGTCGGCCTTCGTCGCGCAGTTGCATCGACCGTTCGCATCGAACCGGAGATTCGGCCGATTACACGGTGTGATGCAGGTCGCGCAGTACTTCATCCGTCGCCGGGGTCTACCTTGACTGGCTCGGCCACGGCAAGTACGGTGCCGCACAGTTCCTTTGTCCTCGGAAATCCACGTCTTCATTCAAGCCCGGATGTCGTCGCGGCGGTTCCCCGGGAAGGTGCTGGCGCCGTTTCGCGGACACCCGATCCTCTGGCACGTGCTCGATCGCGTCGCCCGGGCGCTCCCCGAGCCGCCGATCGTGGTCGTGACCTCGACCGACCCGACCGACGATCCACTCGCCGCGTACGTCGGCAGCCTCGGCATCGCCTGCTTCCGCGGGCCGCTCGACGACGTCTTCGAGCGGTTCCGCCAGGCCGCCCGCGCGCACGACGCGACGTGGCTCCTGCGGATCTGCGCGGACAGCCCGCTCCTCGACGAGCGCGTGTTGAAGGCGGTGGTCGCCGCCCTCGACCCGGCGCGCGAGCCGGCACTCGATCTGATCACGACGACCGCGCCTCGCACGTTTCCGAAGGGCCACAACGCGGAGCTGATCAACGGTGCGACGCTCGCGGCGATCGATGCCCGCGAGCTCGATGCCGAGGATCGCGAGCACGTCACGCGCTTCCTGCACCGGCGCCCGGAGCGGTTCCGGATCCGCAACGTCGAGTCCGGCGATCCGACGCTCGCGGCGCTCGAGCTCGCCGTCGACACGCTCGACGATCTGCACCGGCTGGAGGCGAGCGCGTGACGCTCACGGCCGCGGTGATCGGGCTCGGCGTCGGCGAGCAGCACGCGCGCGCGCTGGCCGCACATCCGGGGGTCCGCCTCGCGTGGCTGTGCGATCTCGATCCCGCGCGCGCCGCGGGGCTGGCGGCGTCACTCGGTGCCGACGTCGCGCCGAACGTCGCGCCGAACGTCGCGCCGAACGTCACGCCGAGCGTCGAGGCCGTCCTCGCGGATCCCGCCGTGGACCTCGTCGTGCTCGCGACCTACGACGATCAGCACGCCGCGCAGGTCGTCGCCGCGCTCGCGGCCGGCAAGCACGTATTCTGCGAGAAGCCGCTGTGCCGCACCGTCGACGAGGTCCGCGCGATCGCGCGCGCGCGCGGCGACCGTCACCTCGCCTGTAACCTGATCCTGCGCGCCGCGCCGCTCTATCGCTGGCTGCGCGACGCCATCCGTGCCGGCGAGCTCGGCGAGCTCTACGCCGTCGACGGGGACTACCTCTACGGCCGCCTCGCGAAGATCACCGAGGGCTGGCGCGGCAACGTCGATGACTACTCGGTCTTCCAGGGCGGCGGCGTGCACCTCGTCGACCTCGTGATGTGGCTCGTCGGCGAGCGCCCGGCTCGCGTCGCGGCCGTCGGCAACCGCATCGTGACGCGCGACACCGCGTTCCGTTATCCCGACTTCGTGGCGGCGACCTACGAGCTGCCGTCCGGCGTGATCGCGCGGATCACCGCGAACTTCGGCTGCGTTCACCCGCACCAGCACGTGCTGCGCGTGTTCGGCACCAAGGCGACGTTCATCCACGACGACGCCGGGGCCCGGCTCCACGTCGCGCGCGATCCCGATGGCTCTCCCGGCGGCCCTCCCGGCGGCCCTCCCCGCGTGCCTCCCCGCGTGCCTCCCCGCGTGCCTCCCCGCGTGATCGATCACGCGCCGGTCGCGGCGACCAAGGGCGACCTGCTGTCTGGCTTCGTCGACGCGATCCTCGCGGGCATCGATCCTGCGCCCGCCGCGCGCCACGAGCTCGACGTGATGACCGCCTGCATCGCCGCCGATCGCGCCCTGGCGGCGGCTCCACCTCCATCGATCGAGTACCCATGACCGACATCCCGTTCGGGCGGCCCGACATCACCGACGTCGACCGCGAGGCTGTGCTCCGGGTGCTGTCGGGACACATCCTCACCCACGGGCCCGAGTGCAAGTCGTTCGAGGCCGAGTTCGGCGCGTTTCTCGGCGCGGGCGCGAACTGCGTCTCGGTCAGCTCGTGCATGGCCGCGCTCCACCTCGCGTACCTCCACTTCGGCTTCGGCGCAGGCGACGAGGTGATCGCGCCCGCGTGCACGCACGTCGCGACCGTCCACGCGATCGAGTGGGTCGGCGCGCGACCCGTGCTCGTCGATCCCGATCCCGCGACCGGCAACCTCACCGCCGCCGGCATCGAGGCCGCCCTGACGCCGCGCACGAAGGCCGTCTCGCTGGTCCACTTCGTCGGCATCCCCGCCGAGATGGACGAGATCGTCGCGCTCTGCGAGGCCCGCGGCCTCAAGCTCGTCGAGGACTGCGCGATCGCGATCGGCGCGCGCTACAAGGGCAAGCATGTCGGCCTGTTCGGCGACGTCGGCACGTTCAGCTTCTACCCGGTCAAGCACATCACCACCGGCGAGGGCGGAATGTTCCTGTCGCGTCACGCCGACGCCGCGCAAAAGGTCGCGCGGCTCCGCGCGTTCGGCGTCGATCGCACCCATGGCGAGCGCTCGATTCCTGGCATGTACGAGGTGCCATCGCTCGGCCTCAACTACCGGATGAGCGAGATGCAGGCCGCGCTCGGCCGCACCCAGACCGCGAAGCTGCCCGCGATCCTCGCCGCGCGCCGCGCGAACTTCGAGGCGCTGCGCGACGCGCTCGCCGGCACGCCGAACCTGCGCGTGCTCGACAGCCAGACCGCGCACGCGGTCAACAGCCACTACTGCCTCGTCGCCGTCCTCGAGGGCAAGCTCGGCGCCGACCGCAACGCGATCATCGGCGAGCTCAACGCCGCCGGCATCGGCACGAGCATCTACTACCCGCAGCCGGTGCCGCGGATGAAGTACTACCGCGACAAGTACGGCTACGATGGCGGCAAGTTCCCGGTCGCCACCGAGATCAGCGACTGCTCGATCGCGCTGCCCGTGGGCCCGCACATCGGCCGCCCCGAGATGGCACGGATCGCCGCGGCGCTCGAGGCGGCGATCGCGAGGCGGTCATGAGCTTCGCCGGCCCGGTCGCCGGCCCACATCGCCCGCACGCGGTCGCCGGCCGGTTCGCCGTCCACGACGACGCCTGGCTCGCCGACGTCATGAGCCGGCCGGTGTTCCGTGTCGATGGCACGGGTGCCACCGACGACATCGCGGCCCACATCGCCCGCGCACGCGGCGGCTTCTACTTCGCGAAGGTCGCGACCGACCGGATCGCCGAGGTCGACGCGCTGTCGCGGCTGGGCTTCACCGTCGTCGACACCAACGTCACGTTCGAGCTCGCGTCCGAGCCCGAGCCGCAGCCCACGGCCACGACGGCCGACGTCACCGTCGGCGACATCGTGCCGGGAGAAGCCGACGCCGTCCTCGACATCGCCGGCTCGGCGTTCCGCTACTCGCGGTTTCACCTCGATCCACAGATCGGCGTCGCGCTCGCGCACCACATCAAGCGCGAGTGGATCCGCAACTACGTGCTGCGCAAGCGCGGCGACGTCCTGCTCGTCGCGCGCGAGGGCGGCAAGCCGTGCGGCTTCCTCGCGCCGGTCGTCGCACACGGCACGGCGGTGATCGATCTCGTCGCGGTCGCCACCGACGCGCACGGCCGCGGCGCCGGTAGCGCGCTGACCGCGGCGTTCGCGGCACGCTATCGCGGGATGCCGCGGATCGTCGGCACCCAGGTCGCGAATGTCCCGTCGATCCGGCTCTACACCCGGCTTGGCTTCGCGCTCGCGAAGAGCCAGTACGTCCTCCACCTCCACGCCGGTTCCTGACCATGCGCATCGCCAACCACGATCTCGCCCAACGGATCCTGATCGTCGCCGAGATCGGCAACAACCACGAGGGCAACTTCGAGGTCGCCTGCCGGATGGTCGAGGCCGCCGCGGATGCCGGCGTCGACGCGGTGAAGTTCCAGACGTTCCAGACCAGGCTCTTCACGAGCAACGCGGACCCGGCCCGCTTCGAGCGGCTCTCGAGGTTCGAGCTGACGCAGGACCAGTTCGTCGCGCTCGAGCGGCTCGCCCGCAAGCGCGGCCTGAGCTTCCTGTCGACGCCGCTCGACCTCGCGAGCGCGCGGTTCCTCGAGCCGCTGGTCGACGTCTTCAAGATCGCGTCGGGAGACAACGACTTCTGGCCGTTGATCACGCAGGTCTGCGCGACCGGCAAGCCGGTGATCATCTCGACCGGCCTCGCCGATCTCGCGCACCTGCGGCGGATCGCCGAGGTCGTGCGCGAGGCCGGCGCCGAGGGCCGCTTCGCGTTCCTGCATTGCGTCTGCGCGTATCCGGCGCCGCCCGCCGAGGTCAACCTGCGCGCGATCCCGATGCTCGCGACCGAGCTCGGCTGCCCGGTCGGCTGGTCGGATCACACGCTCGGCCCCGACGCGTCGTTGGCGGCAGCCGCGATCGGCGCGCGGATCATCGAGAAGCACTTCACGCTCGACAAGAACTTCTCGGCGTTCCGCGACCACCAGCTGTCCGCGGACCCCGCGGAGATGCGGCTCATCGTCGACGGCATCCGCAAGATCGAGACGCTGCTCGGCACCGCCGAGAAGCGGGTGCAGCCGAGCGAGGAGGCGAACCTGCGCCCCGCGCGCCGGTCGATCGCGGCCGCCGCGAACCTGCCGCGCGGGCACGCGCTGCGCGCCGAAGATCTGATGTGGGTCCGCCCCGCGATCGGCCTGCCGCCCGGCCAGGAGGGCAAGCTCCTCGCGCGGACCCTCAAGCGCGACGTCGCCACCGGCGACGCGATCACCGAGCAGGACGTCGACTGATGTGCGGCATCGCCGGCTACACGGGCACGCGCGAGCTCGATCGCGGGCGCATCACGCGCACGCTGTCACTGATGCGGCAGCGGGGCCCGGATCACGCCGATCACCGCCACTTCGTGACGCCGGCGGGCCGCCACATCGACCTGCTGCATAGCCGGCTCGGCATCGTCGACCTCGACGCGCGCTCGAACCAGCCGTTCTCGATCGGCGACGCGCCCGGGCGGGCGTGGATCGCGCTCAACGGCGAGGTCTACAACTTCGTCGAGCTGCGCGCCGAGCTCGCGCGTGCGGGCTTCCAGTTCCGCACGACCTCGGACACCGAGGTGCTGCTCCGCGCGCTCGCGCACCACGGCACGCTGCCCGCGCTCGACAAGGCCGAGGGCATGTGGGCGTTCGCCTGGTACGACGAGCGCACCGGCGCGCTCGTGCTGAGCCGCGATCGGTTCGGCGAGAAGCCGCTCTACCTCGTCGACGACGCTACCGGCATCACCTTCGGCTCCGAGGTCAAGTTCATCTCGGCGCTCCGCGGCGAGAAGCTGCCGATCGATCTCGATCACGTGCGCCGCTACCTCGTGAACGGCTACAAGGCGCTCTACAAGCGCTCGCACCACTTCTTCCGCGGCCTCGAGGAGCTCCCCGCCGCGTCCGCGCTGACGATCGACGCGCAGGGTCACCGCACGACCGAGCGCTACTGGACGCCGACCTTCGCGCAGGACGCGGCGATGTCGCGCGACGAGGCCGTCGCCGGCGTGCGCAGCCGGCTGATCCGCTCCGTCGAGCTGCGCCTCCGCGCCGACGTGCCGATCGCGTTCTGTCAGTCCGGCGGCGTCGACTCGAGCTCGCTGATCTCGATCGCCAAGCAGGAGCTCGGCTACGACGTCCACGGCTTCACGATCGCGAGCCAGGACGAGCGCTACGAGGAGTCCGAGCTGGTCGCCCACACCGTCGCGGCACTCGGCCTGCGCCACACCTCGATCCCGACCGACACCGCCGGCTTCCTCGACCGCCTGCGCGAGCTCGTCCGCTACCACGACGCGCCGGTCTACACGATCACGTACTACGCGCACTGGCTCCTGATGGAGAGCATCGCGAAGCACGGCTATCGGATCGCGGTCTCCGGAACGGCCGCCGATGAGCTGTTCAGCGGCTACTACGATCACTACCTCGCCTACCTCGCCGAGACCGGCGACCCCGCCGCGCGCGCCGCGTGGACCGAGCACGTGAAGCCCGTGGTCCGCAACCCGTTCCTGTCGAACCCCGATCTGTTCGCGAACGATCCGGGCTTCCGCGATCACCTCTACCTCGATGCCGCGGGCTTCGCCGCGTACCTCCACGAGCCCTGGGCCGAACCCTTCGAGGAGATCGCTTACACGCCGAGCCTGCTCCGCAACCGGATGGCGAACGAGCTGTTCCACGAGGCCGTCCCGGTGATCCTCCACGAGGACGATCTCAACGCGATGTACTACTCGATCGAGAACCGCTCGCCGTTCCTCGATCGCGACCTCTTCGAGTTCAGCACGCGGATCCCGACGCGCCACCTCATGCGCGACGGCTACGCGAAGTCCGTCCTCCGCGACGCGATGCGCGGCATCGCCCCCGACGAGATCCTCGACAACCGCCGCAAGGTCGGCTTCAACGCGCCGATCTTCGACTTCCTCGATCCGCACGACGCCGCCACCCGCGAGGCCCTGCTCGCCCCGAGCCCGATCTGGGAGCTCGTGCGCCAGGACAAGATCGTCGACCTGCTCGACAAGGCGTTCCTGCCGAACAGCCAGAGCAAGTTCCTGTTCTACTTCCTGTGCTCGAAGCTGTTCCTCGAAGAGCACTCCTGAGCACCGATCGGTTTGATGGCTTCGTAGGATCGATCGGTTAGCCGCGTCGAACACTATCGCTGCAGAGGATTTTGCGGCGAGACGCGTCGACACCGCTCGCGTGGGGCGTCGACGCGCGGCCACCGCACGCAGAGCGCGGGCTTCCGCAGGGCTCCGGAGGGTCGGCCGCGCACGCCATTGCTGACGACGCTGCACTTACCTGCCCACGGTCCATCGTGCACGGATGCTGCGTCATCCCCACGCACGACCACGTCGCCGCGACTCGTCCACGACATGGCGGAGCTGTGGCTTTGTGGACAGCCGCGCCATGTCGTGGACGAGTCGCGGCGACGTGGTCGTGCGTGGGGATGACGCAGCATCCGTGCACGATGGACC
>JBKJUF010000412.1:0-8982 GCA_046590445.1 Kofleriaceae bacterium | reverse complement strand
ATCGACGACGCGAGCCTGCGCCGGCGCGAACGGATCGCCGCGGCCGTGATGCTCGCGCTTGCGGCCGGGGTACTCGTGTTCGCCGCCGCGGCGCGCCGCGGGCTTCGCGCGAGCGTGGCGATCGGTGGGCTCGCCGCCGCGTCGTATGCCGGTGCCGCGACGCTCGGCCAGGCGCTGTGGCAGCAGACGGCGGCGCTGCCGTTCCTCGTCGGTGCGCTCGCCGGGCTGGCCTGGCAGTCCCGCACGCCACGCGCCGCGCTCGTCACCCCGGCCCTCGCGGTGGTCGCGCTGCTCCTCCGGCCCGCTCTTGCACCGCTCGCGATCGGCATCGGCATCGCGTGGTGCCTCGAGCGCAAGTCGCCGCGGATGTGGGCGGTCGCCACGGCCATCGCGGTCGTCGCGGCGCTGCCGCTGATCGCGTGGAACGTCCTGCACCTCGGTTCGCCGCTTCCGCTCGGCCAGGCAACCGCGAATGCCACGCTCACCGACGAGGTCTTCGTGCTCTCACGCGCCCAGCTCGGCTACGGGCTCGGCGGCCTGCTCGTCAGTCCGGCGCGCGGCCTCGTGTGGTTCGCGCCGATCGCGGTCCTCGGGATCGTGCAGGCATTGCGGCGCGCTCCGCGACCCGAACGCGTGATCGCGATCGCGCTGTGCGGGCAGATCCTGATGATGGCGGTGTTCTATCGGTGGTGGGGCGGCGTCAACTACGGCCCACGGCTGCTCGCCGAGGTGACGTGGGTCGGGATCTGGGTCGCGCTCGGATCCGGCGTCGCGATCGACGTGAGCCGGCGCGTGCGCGTGCTCGGCGCCGTCGCGATCGCCACGACCATCGTCGTCGGTCAGCTCGGGCTGTGGGGCTGGCGCGCCGAGCAGTGGGAGACGCGCCGCAACCCGGACATCGATCAGAACGCGCTATGGGACTTCACGGACTCGCCGATCGCCGCGACGCTGCGGTCGGACGACTCCGTCATGCGGGACGAGCTACTCGCGCTCGACGTGCTCGATGCACCGCCGCGCGTGCGCTGCGAGGGCGGCCGGCTGCGGTCGGTTCGTTAGCGGCGCTGGCAGCACGCGACCAGGAAGCCGCCGACGTCGCGCGCGCCCGGAAGATCGGCGAGCCGGTGCTCGGCCCAGCGCACGGCGGCGCCGAGGTAAGGCACCTCGAGCACCTTCGCGACCGGCGTGATCACGCGGATGCCGCGCGTCGTCACCCACTCGAGCTCGGGCGGCAGGTAGCTCTTGATCGCGCGCGCGTCGTCGTAGCGGGTGTAGACGTGCTCGTCGTGCGTGGTCGCCGAGACCTTGGTCGGTGGCTTGACGGCCTTGACGAGCCGGCGCAGCGAGCGCGCGTTGTAGAACTCGGCGAGGACCCAGCCGCCCGGACGGACGACGCGCGCCATCTCGCGTAGCGCGCCGGCGATGTCGGGGATGTGCGCGAGGACCTTGAACGAGTACGCGACGTCGACCGACGCGGTCGCGATCGGGAGCTCGGTCGCCGAGGCCTGCGCGACGGATAGCCCGCGCGCGGCGGCCTTCGCGAGCATGCCGCCCGACAGGTCGATGCCGGCGGCGCGGCGCGCGAATTGCTCGACGCGGTGGAGGATCAGGCCGGTACCACAGCCGACCTCGAGGACGTCCTTGCCGGTCGCGTAACGCGCGACCAGCTCGACCTCGAGGTCGTCGAGCATCCGGTGGTAGGGGAGGTGGCGCTCCTTCTCGTACCAGCCGGCGAAGTCGTCGTAGTAGGCGCGATTGCCGAGGCCGCCCGGACCAGAAGGACGACCGGCAGGACCAGAAGGACGGGGAGCCACCGCGCCCTTCTACTACAGCTTCGCGAGCAGCTCTTTCTTCTTGGTCTCGAACTCGGCGTCCGTCAGGATCCCTGCGGCCTTGAGCTCGCCGAGCTGCTTGAGCGTCGACATGATCGCCTCGCGGCTCTCGGGCTGCTTCTGCGCGTTGGCCTGGCCCATCTGGCCGGCCATCTGGCCGGCCATCGCGAAGCCCATTCCGATGCCCGCGCCCTGGAACGCGCCGCCACCGTCGCCGCCCTTCTTCATGCCCTCGGCCGCGCCCATCATCATCTCGGCCTGCGCGAGCTGCTGATAGCCCGCCATGCCGCCGGACGCGTTGACGTAGGCCATGCGCTCGACGAGCTTGTCGAGCCGATCCTTGTCGGCCTGGTCCATGCTGATCGTGAAGTCGCCGAACCGGATGATCTCGACGCCGTATGGCTCGATGTGCCGGCGCACGCCCTCGAGGGTCGAGACCTCGATCTCGTCGGTGTACGCGCCCGACGTCACCTTCATCAGCGGCCAGCTCTGCTTGACGATGAGCTCGGCGATGCCGTCCTTCATCACCTTCTGGACCTGGCTCTTGAACCAGCCGATGAAGCCCTCGTTGGTGGTCGCGCGCTGGCCGACGAGCCCGATCACGAGCTTGCTCGGGTCGATCACCCGCGCCGAGAAGTCGCCGTGGACCATGAGCCGGACCCGGAGCTGGGTCTGCGGATCCTGGATGTCACCGATCGAAGTGCCGAACTTGATCGACGCGAGCTCGCGCGTCGTGACGAAGAACACCTCGCAGATGAAGACGTTGCCACCCGTGAACTTGTCGACCAGCTGGCCGAGGAACGGGATGTTCGACGCATCGAGGGTGTGACGGCCGGCCGAGAAGCTGCCGACGTACTTGCCATCCTTGAAGAACAGCGCGACCTCGTCGGAATCGACGGTCAGCTGCGCCTTCATCGGGATCGTCTGATCGGGGTGCTTGTAGACCCACTGATCTTTTGCGGAGTCGGGCCGCGCGATCGCGAGCTCGCCGACGCCACCCTTGATGAAATCCATGATTCCCATCGATGCAGCCTCCTGGGCGGGGGACGTGCACGGCCGCGTGCCGCCAATCGCCCGCTGTAACGTAGCACACAGCCTAACCACGCTTTTTCCCGATACCAAGAGCCACCTCGTGTTTTCGCTTGATCCAGCCGTTGGGCCGGATATCGTCCGCGCCTCCATGATGACCAACACGCGTCTCGGGGTCCTGATCTTGATCGCCGCCATCGGCTGCGGCCCCGCCGGCCGCGGTGACGACGGCGCCGGCGATGACACCGTCGGCCCCGACGCCACGGTCGTCACGACCGCGACGGTCACCGGCCGGGTGTGGGCTCCGAACCAGGCTCCCGGCCAGGCGTCGCCCGGTCAGGAGATCCCGATCTCCGGTGCGCTGGTGTACGTCGTCAGCGAGCGGCCGGCCCCGATCCCGGCGACGGTCTACTGCGAGATGTGCGTCGCGACCCCGCAGGGCGGCGTGCTCAGCGCGGCAGATGGCAGCTTCACGCTCAACGTCGAGCCCGGCAACTTCTGGCTCGTGATCCAGAAGGGCCAGTTCCGCATCGAGCAGCAGATCGGGCTCGCGCTCGGCACCACCGCGTTGACGCCGGCGCAGACCACGCTGCCGTCGCAGTACAAGCCCGAGGCTGGCCTGTTCATGCCGAAGGTCGCGGTCGTCGAGGGCACGAACGACAACATCGAGGACATCCTCGGCAAGATCGGTTTCGGCACGATGGCCGGCACCACGTTCGGCAACCCGAACGGCGAGAACGGCGCCGAGATCGCGATCTACACGTACGGCACGACCGGCAACACGACCGCGACCTACTTGCTCTCGAACATCGCGGAGATGCGCAAGTACCACATCATCTTCTTCCCGTGCGCGACGTCGATGTCGAGCATCTCGGCGCTGCTCTCCGACCAGACCGTGCTCGCGAACATCCGCCGCTATGTCAGCGAGGGCGGCAAGCTCTACGTCACCGATTGGTCCGGCGAGCTCGCGGATCACGCGTTCCCCCAGCAGGTCGCGCTCGGCGACCTCGGGGCGGACAGCGAAGGTACGTATGACCCGGTCACGTTCACCGGCACGCTGACCACGACCGGCGATGCCGACGGCGGCCTCTACGAGTCGCCCGACGGCAAGGCCGTCGACCCCGACCTCAACGCGTGGCTCGGCCTCCAGATGGGCCCGCAGGAGAACGGCGCGGTCGGGCTCTACAACCCGAACGCCTTCGAGGTCACCGACAACTGGAACTGGATCAAGAAGGTCAACCCCGTGATGCTCGGCACCGACGACATGGGCATGCCGGTCTACGACACCCCGAAGGCGTGGCTGACCGGCAGCAAGCCGGGCGAGGCGGGCGCGACGAACAAGCCGCTCGCGGTGACCTACCAGCCGACAGGCTGTGGCAAGGTGCTCTACACGACGTTCCAGACCGCGAACAGCGGCCACGTCGGCCTCTACCCACAAGAGCGCGTCCTGATCTACCTGATCATGGAGATCCAGACCTGCAGCGACAATCCGCTGTTCTGATCGACCGCTGATCCGAGATCACCATCCGGGAGAGACGCCGTGCTCGTGCACGGCGTTTCGCGTTTCGGGCTACCGTCACGGCCCGTGACGCCGCGCCGCCTGATCCGACTGCTGGTGGCGATCAACGTCGTGCTCGTCGTGGTTGGCTGGATCGCGATGCGCGGCGAGGCCGCCAAGCCAGGCTCGGGCCTGCGCATCGGGCTCGTGTTCGACGTCGGCGGCAAGAACGACAAGTCCTTCAACGAGGCGGCGTGGCGCGGGCTGATGCGCGCGCGGGACGAGCTCGGCGTCACCGTGCAGTTCATCGAGCCGACCGAGGGATCCGATCGCGAGAGCGCGATGCGGTCACTCGCGGCGCGCGGCATCGATCTCGTGATCGGCGTCGGCTTCATCTTCGGACCTGACCTCGAGCGGCTGAGCACGCAGTTCCCGAACGTGCGGTTCGCCGGCGTCGACTACAGCCCGTCGCAGGGCGTCGGCACGATCCCGAACCTCGCCGGGCTGCGGTTCCGCGAGCACGAGGGCAGCTTCCTGGTAGGCGCCGTCGCCGGGCTGACGACGCGCACGAAGATCGTCGGCTTCGTGGGCGGCATGAAGATCCCGCTGATCCGGAAGTTCGAGGCGGGCTACGAGGCCGGCGTCCGTCACGTCTGCCCGAAGTGCCGCGTGCTGTCGGCCTACGCAGGTTCGGAGCCCAAGGCGTTCGCGGATCCGTCGTTGGGCCAGGATCTCGCGTCGGCGCAGTACGGCCAGCGCGCGGACATCATCTATCACGCGGCCGGCAAGACCGGCGATGGTGTGTTCGCGGCGGCGCGCCAGCGCAATGCACGCGTGATCGGCGTCGACTCCGACCAGCACGAGAACGCGCCGTGCTGCGTGGTCACCAGCATGGTCAAGCGCGTCGACGTCGCCGTCGTCGACATCATCAAGGACCTCGCGGCCGGGCGGTTCCGCGGCGGCATTCACGAGCTCGGGCTCGCCGAGGACGGCGTCGGGTTCATCGCCGACGAGAACAACCGCCACCTGTTGCCGCTCGAGATCGCGGTCAAGGTGCGCGCGCTCCGCGACGACATCATCGCCGGCAAGATCAAGGTGCCGGACCGATGACCGAGAAGGTGATCGACACCGTCGCGCCGGCACTCGCGCCGGCACTCGCGATCGACGCGGCGGTCAGCAAGCACTACGGCCCGAACGCGTCGCTCGCGGACGCGAAGATCATCGTCCGGCCAGGCACCGTTCACGCGCTCGTCGGCGAGAATGGCGCCGGCAAGAGCACGCTCGTCAAGATCCTCGCGGGCGTCGTACGCGCCGATGCCGGCGCCGGCACGCTCGTCGTCGACGGCAAGCCAATCGAGCTCGCGAGCTGGGACCGCCGCGCCGCGCGTGCTGCCGGGATCGGCATCGTCCAGCAGCACGGTAGCTCGGCGGGCACGCTCAGCGTCGTCGAGAACGCGGTGCTCGGCACCGAGCCGCGGCGCGGGCCGCTGGTCGTACTCGGCGCCACCGCCAGCAAGCTGCGCGAGCTCGGTGACCGCATCGGCCTGCCCATCGATCCATTCGCGCGGACCGAGGACCTCCCGCTCGGCGCGGCGCAACGCGCGGAGATCGTGGCGGCGCTCTACCACGGCGCATCGATCCTGATCCTCGACGAGCCGACGGCTGTGCTCGCGCCGGTCGAGGTCGCCGGCCTGCTCGAGACGCTGCGGCGGCTCGCGACCGAAGGCAAGGCGATCATCATCGTCACCCACAAGCTCGACGAGGTGCGCACCGTCGCCGACGACGTCACCGTGCTGCGCGCGGGCGCGACCGTCGCGACGATGGGCAACGGCGAGCCGCTGGATGTCGCCGCGATCGCACGCGCGATGGTAGGCGAGGATCTGCCGCCAGCCACGCCGCTCGAGCCGCCGCCGACGAGCGCGCCGAACATGCTCGTGGTCACATCGTTGACGGTGCCGGGTGCCCTCGCCGATGTCAGCGTCACCGTGCGACGCGGCGAGCTGGTCGGCGTCGCGGGCGTCGACGGCAACGGCCAGCGCGAGCTCGCACTCGCGATCGCCGGGCTCGTGAAGAGCAGCGGCGCGGTCCGCATCGGCGACCGCGACGTCGCGCGCGATCCGCCGGCGCGCCGGCTCGCGGCCGGGCTCGCGCACGTCCCCGAGGATCGGCTCCACGGTGGGCTCGTCCTCGATGCAACGGTCGCCGAGAACCTCGCGCTCAACCGGCGCGACGTCACCGGACGGTGGCAGATCGATCGTGCGGCGGTGCGCGTCAACGCGGTCAAGCGGATCGCCGAGCTCGATATCCGCCCGGCGGACTCCGACGCGATCGCGCGCCAGCTGTCCGGCGGCAACCAGCAAAAGGTCGTGGTCGCGCGCGAGCTGTCGCGGCCGAACCTGCGCGCGGTGGTCGCGTCGCAGCCGACCCGTGGCGTCGACCTCGGCGCGGTCGCGAAGATCCACACCCGACTGCGCGGTGCCGCGAAGAGCGGGGCAGGGGTCCTCGTGATCTCGGCGGATCTCGACGAGCTCCTCGCGCTCTGTCATCGCATCGTCGTCTTGCTGCGCGGCAGGCTTGTCGGCGAGCTCGGCGGCGACGCGCTGCGTGGCGCGAACGCGCGCGAGCAACTCGGGCTGATGATGACCGGCGGCGTGCCCGGCACGACGGGCGATAGCGATCTCGCGGGACGCGGGGTGTCCGCGGCGAGCCCGGAGCGCACACCATGACGGCGAATACCCGGCGCGAGCTCCAGGCCGCGATGATCGCGTTGCTGGTGTCGGTCGCGATCGGCAGCTTGCTCGCGCTCGCCGTCGGCGTGTCGCCCGGCAAGATGTGGTGGGAGATGCTCGATCGGACGGCGAGCGACCCGTACCTGTTCGGCCAGGTGCTCTACAAGGCGACCGGCCTCGCGCTGTGCGGGCTTGCGGTCGCCCTCGCGCTCGACGCTGGACTGTTCAACATCGGCGCCGAGGGTCAGATCACCGCGGGCGTACTCGTGTGCGCGACGGTCGGCGCGGCGCTGCCCGATGCGACCCCGGCGATCCTCGCGATCCCGCTGTGCCTCGCCGCCGCCGCGGCCGGTGGCGGTGCGGTCGGCGGGTTGATCGGTGTGCTGCGCGCGCGGCGCGGCGCGCACGAGGTGATCACGTCGATCATGCTGAACGCGATCATCGCCGGCGTCGCGCTGTGGCTTGGCAACGCGGTGCTGTTTCGCGGCGGCACGACGCGCGGCGATGCCATCGTCCCGGGGGCGGAGCTGCCCGAGCTCGGCCTCGGCGGCAGCTCGGCCAACGCATCACTCGTGCTCGCGGTGCTCGCGGTGGTCGCGCTCGCATGGGTCCGCTCGCGGACGACGTGGGGGCACGCGTGGCGCGCGGTCGGTCGCGACCCGGCGGCGGCGCGCAGCGTCGGCATCTCGGTCGAGCGCGTGCAAACGCTCGTGATGACCGCATCGGGTGCGCTTGCCGGGCTCGCCGCGGCGAACTTCGTGATGGGTCACAAGCACGCCTTCGAGGAGGGCCTCGGTCGCAACACCGGGTTCCTCGGGATCTCCGTCGCGCTGCTAGGGCGATCGCACCCCGTCGGCGTCCTGATCGCCGCGCTCGTGATCGGCTTCCTCTCGCAGGGCGGGCTCGCCGTCGGCGACTTCGTCCCGAAGGAGCTGACCGAGATGCTGCAAGGCGTCGTCGTGCTCGCGGTCGCGGGCGCGAGCGTGTGGATCAAGCGCCAGCCGGAGCCGGCGCGATGATCGAGACCATCCTCACGATCGCGTTTCTCGCCGAGGTGCTGCGGATCTCGGTCCCATACGCGCTCGCAGCGATCGGCGGCTCGACCACCGAGCGCGCCGGGGTGATCGATCTCGCCCTCGAAGGCAAGCTGCTGTTCGGCGCGTTCGCGGCGGCGACGATCGCGCATGCGACCGACTCGGCGTACGCCGGCGTTGCGGGCGGCATGGCTGCGGGCGCAGCCGTCGGCGCGCTCCAGATCTGGTTCGCGCTGCGGCTCGGTGCTGACCAGGTGATCGTGGGCGTCGCGCTGAATCTACTGGCGCTCGGTGGCACGCGCTTCCTGCTCCAGCTGTTCTACGGCGAGGGCACGAACTCGCCACGCGGGCCGGCATTCGGCGATGCGGTCGCGACCAACCCGATTGTTTGGATCGCGGTGATCGCGACTGCCGGCGTCGCGTTCGCGTTCGTGCGGACCCGGTGGGGGCTCCGCCTGCGCGCCGCGGGGGATCGACCCGAGGCGCTGGTGACCGTCGGCGTCTCGCCGTTCCGGGCACGCCTCTACGCCGCGCTCGTCGGTGGCGCGCTCGCCGGCGCGGGTGGCGCCCAGATCTCGCTCTCGGTCGGCGTGTTCTCGGCGGACATGTCAGGTGGTCGCGGCTACATGGCGCTCGCGATGGTGATCCTCGCGGGGTGGCGCCCGGCGTGGGCCGCGATCGCGTGCGTCGGCGTCGCGTGTGCCAGCGCGATCGGGTTTCACCTCCAGATCGCCGGCTCGAGCATCCCGCGCGAGCTCGCGCCGCTCCTGCCCTATGTCCTGACGCTGCTCGTGCTCGTGATCTTCGGCAGCCTCGGCAAGCCGCCGCGCTCGCTCGGTAAGATCTAGGTCAAGTTATTATCT
>JBKJUF010000352.1:0-2564 GCA_046590445.1 Kofleriaceae bacterium | reverse complement strand
GCTTCATTGCGGTGGAGGACGTCCTGCGTGTGCAACCGCAACGGGAGATCGCGATAGCTCTGCTTCTTGAACCCGAAGTAGACGTGGTGGGACGGGCAGTTCATCGGCTTGAGCGAGAAGTTGTGCGGATCGGCATCGCCGGCCGCCTTCGCCTCGCTGTCCTCGACGAGGAACATGTTCTCCTTGTACTTGCCCCAGTGGCCGGAGATCTCCCAGAGGCCCTTGTTGTAGAGCAGCGGTGTCTTGATCTCGACGTAGCCGTTCGAGATCGCGAGGTGGCGCATGTACGACGAGAGCACCGTGTAGATCGCGGTGCCCTTCGGCGTCCAGAACGCCGAGCCGGGCGCGAACGGGTGGAAGTGGAAGAGATCGAGATCCTTGCCGAGCCGGCGGTGATCACGCTTCTCGGCTTCCTCGCGCTGCTTGAGCCAGGCGTCGAGGCCCTTCTTGTCGAAGAACGCGGTGCCGTAGATCCGCTGCAGCGTCTTGTTGCGGTGATCGCCGCGCCAGTAGGCAGCCGACGAGCTCAGGATCTTGATGACGCCGACGCGCCCTGTCGACGGGCCGTGCGGGCCCTCGCAGAAGTCGACCCAGTCGCCGTGGCCGTAGAGCGAGAGCACCGTGGCGCCCTTGCCGACGATGTCCTGGATGATCTCGACCTTGAACTTCTCGCCCTTGTCGGTGAACAGCTCGATCGCCTCGTCGGGCGAGACCTCGGTGCGCGTGAACGGCACGTCGGCCGCGACGATGCGGTTCGCCTCTGCCTCGATCTGCGCGAGCTCCGCCTCGGTGAACGGCTGGCCGCGATCGAAGTCGTAGTAGAAGCCGTTCTCGATGCTCGGGCCGATCGTGACCTGGGTGCCGGGGAACAGCCGCTGCACGGCATCGGCGACGATGTGCGCGGCGTCGTGGCGGATCGTCTCGAGCGCCTCGGGAGCCTTCGTCGTGAAGATCTCGAGCTTGGTGTCGCGATCGAGCTTTCGCGACAGGTCGACGAATGCGCCGTTCGCGCGCGCGAGCACGGCGGCCTTCGCGAGGCCGGGACCGATCGAGTCGCGCACGAAGTCGCCGATCGGCGTGCCCGCAGCGGTCTGCTTCTGGCTTCCGTCGGGCAGGGTCACGGTCACGCTGGCTTCGCTCATCACTTCAAGCCTTTCAGGCACACACCATACGGGGCAGCCGTCGGTGGAGCCAACCCGAACGCGGTTCGAACGCTCAGTTGACCGCGGGCGGCAGGCGCATCGTGATCACCGCGCCGCCGCCTTCACGAGGGGCGAGCGTGACCTCGCCACCGAGGGTGGCGGCGACCGAGCGGGCGACCCCGAGGCCGACGCCGACGCCGGCGCCGCGGGCAGGCGAGCGGAAGAACGGGTCGAAGGCGCGGCGGGTTTCCTCGGTCGTGAGGTCGCGGCCGTTATCGGAGACCTCGACGAGCACGCTGTTATTCCGCTCCTCGACCGCGACGATCACGCGGTTCGCGGTGTGCGGGGCCTCGGTGTCGAACCCCGAGCTCGAGAACAGCATCATCGCCAGCACGGCCTGGCCGACGCGCGACTCCTCGCCGGTGACCGGGCGGACCGGGAAGATCTGGCGAACGACGTGAGCTCGCGGCTCGATCGTCGGTGCCACGAGCCGGAGCGCGGCCGAGACCACGGCGGCGAGATCGAGGCGCTTGGTCTCGCTGCGCGTCGCGAGGGTCTGGAGAGCGCGGACGTTGTTCGCGATCCGCTCGGCGCCGACGGTGATGTCGTCGAGGCAGCGCATCGCCTGGGGGCGCGACGGCGTGGGCAGGTTCGCGCTCAGGTGCTTGCGCAGCGAGCGCAGGTTGAGCAGCACCGAGGTCAGCGGGTTGTTGATCTCGTGCGCGAAGCCGGCGGACAGCGCGCCCACGAGGCCGATGCGGTCCGCCTCGAGCAGCGAGAGCTGCGAGGACTGGTTCGCGCCGATGTCACGCATCACCATCACGTAGGCGATGCCGCCCTCGATCGTGTAGTGCGCCATCGCGAGCTCGACGGCGACGTACGAGCCATCCTTGTGCAATGACGTGAACTCGAGCATCGGCGGGATCGGCTTGCCCTGCCGGAAGCCCTCGGAGAGCTGGGCCACGAGCGAGCGCTGCTCGGGGACGATCGTGTCGATCGGCGAGAGCTTGAGGAACTCGTCGAGCGAGTAGCCGAGGAGCGCGGCGGCGGGCTCGTTCGCGTACCACCGCTCCAAGCCGCGGCCGCGGTCGGCGATCACGAGCGCACCGACGCCGGCATAGCCGAGCGCGTCGAGCAGTGCCGGCGTCGCCTCGGCGAAGCTGCCACCCGAATTCATCACGCCGGCACCTTCACGAACGTCCCGCGATCGCGATCCTTGCGGACGCCGGGGAACTTCAAAACTTGGTTGTGCATCGCGACGTAGACCCCGGGGGCCACGAGCTGGACGGCGAGCAGCGCCTCGGTGAGGTTCTGGAGCGCATCGGTCGAGCGCAGCTCGTAGGGCCGCATCGCGCCGGTGAACACGATCGGCGAGGCCGGCGTGCCGACGAGCTCGACCACGCGCTCGCCGGACTCGGCGAG
>JBKJUF010000333.1:0-4948 GCA_046590445.1 Kofleriaceae bacterium | reverse complement strand
GTCGGCCGCTACGTCGACGTCGATCACCCCACCGAGACCGGGCCATGGCTCGGCCTCGTTCGCGATCCGTACCGCATCGATGGCTACTGCGCGCGCGGCCGCTGGGATCTCCGCCGGTGCAGCCCGGACGAGCGCCCCGAGCCGATCATCGCCGCGCTCGTCACCGAGGCCCGGCTGCTCGGCGCCAACGAGCTCCGCGAGCTGCTCGGCTTCGCGCGCTACCTGCGCTGGCGCACGGGCAGCGACAAGTAGCCCCAGACGCGAAGCGGCTGGCGGGCGCGAAGCGCACGCGGCGTGCGAAGCACGCCAGGGATACTCGAGCCGGAGCGAAGCGGAGGCGAGGAAGTAAGCCGGGCACCCGGCGCGGCGCCGCGCACGGTGCGACTCGTCGTGTGATCCGCGTCAGGATCCGTACGCGTGCGCGCGGCGGACCTTCACGACCCGCACGACATCTGGATGGTGCGCCTTCAGGTGAGCCAGCGCTCGGCCCATCCGCTCGGGCTCGCGCGCCGCGCCGAGCGCACGGACCCATGCCTGGAACGCGGCGCGGTCGAGTGCCTGGCACGCCTCCTCGACGCAGTCGTACGTGAGCGCCGGCCAGGTGGTCGCGTTGATGATCCGGTCGATGCGGTCGCGCCGGCGGCGGGCCTCCGCGAATCTGCGATCCCGTCGCTTCGCCTGCGCGGCGAACGCCTTCGCGGATCGCGCGTCGCGCAGGTGGCTCGCCAGCGTGGCCCAGGTCTCCGGCGGGCCGGCTGGGCCGAGGGGCGCGAACGCCTCGTAGCCCGCCCGTGCGAGGTGCTTGATCTGCGCCGGCAGGGCATCCGGCTCGAGGGCCGCGAAGAACCGCAGCCCCTCGACCTTCATCATCTCCGTCATCGCCGTGACCGAGCTCGTCGCGTGCGCCTTGGTGCTCCCGAACCCAAACGAGTCGTTGCCGGCAAAGTCCTCGAGCTGGACACGCAACGGACAGTCCTGCGCGGTCGGCTTTGCCCGTTTCGAGAGCCCCAGTCCCTCGTGATGAACGCCGAGGTGGACGGTCGTTGCCTGCCCGCGCGTCCGGAGCGTGACGACCTGGACGACCGGGCCGAGCCGGCGAACGAACTGGGCGCCGGAACCCTGGAAGCCGTGCATCCGGATCAGCGGGACGAGCTGCGTCTTCACCAGGGAATCGAACGTACGCTTCGCGGTCACGCCGATTCGCTCGTCATCCCACGATCAACGAGCCTGGCCGCTGCCGGTCAGCGCGGCACGCAGCGTCGCGGTCCGAGTAGACGTACGTCGAAGTCGGGTGCTCGCCGAAGATCTCCCGGAGGTGCTCGCCAATCGCGCCCTGGCCGTGCGCCTGGCTGCCGTCGAAGCCGACCAGGTCGCCGTCGAGGATGAACAGCGCCTCGAACGCCGCGGCGTCGCGCCGGTTCCACGCATCGATCAGGTTCGCGTACAGCTCCTCGACAGTCATGAGCCTCCTCCGAGCGTCGTGATCACGTCGGGCGGAGCCCGCACCAGCTCGATCAGCACGCCCTCCCCCGACAGCGGCGACGCGGCATCGCCCTTGGGATGGATGAAGCAGACATCGTGGCCCGCCGCACCACGGCGGATGCCGCCCGGCGTGAACCGGACGCCTTGCCCGGCGAGCCACTCGACGCACGCCGTCAGATCGTCGACCCAGAGGCCGAGGTGGTTGAGCCGCGGCTCGTGCACGCGCGGGCTGCGCGACGGATCGATCGGCTCCATCAGATCGATCTCGACGCCCGCGATCGACAGGATGTCCTCGTCGACGTTCTCCTTGTCGCTGCGGAACGTGCCGGTCACCGAGAGCCCGAACAGATCGACCCAGAGGTGGCGCAGCGACGCCTTGCTCGGCGCGCCGATCGCGATCTGCTGGAGGCCGAGGATGCGGAACGGCCTGCCGGGCGTCGGCGTGGAGGTCGTGGCCTCGGTCATCGCTTCGCGTCCCGGACCTCGGCGAGCGTACGCAGGCCGGGCTTCGGAGCGTTGACGAGGATCGCCATGTTCCCCGACGGATGCTTGTTGTCGCGCATCAGCTGGTGGCACTCGCCGGTGCCCGAGAATGGGAACACCTTCGACAGGCACGGGTCGACCTTGCCTGCGGTCACCAGGTCGTTGATGCCGCGCGCCTGGTCGTCGTTCGCGAAGTGGCTGCCCTGGAGGCGCTTCTGGCGCATCCAGTGATAGCGCAGATCGAGCGTCGCGTTGTAGCCGGTCGTGCCGGCGCAGATCACGACCATGCCGCCGGTCTCGCACATGAAGCACGACGTCGGCAGCGTGGTCTCGCCGGGGTGCTCGAACACGATCGTCGGACTCTTCTTCTCGCCGAGCGCCTCCCAGAACGCGGCGCCAAACGCGCGTGCACCCTTGAGCCACTGCGCGTACTCGATCTCGTCGGACCAGCGCGGCAGCTTGCCCCAGTGATCGAACTTGCGGCGATCGATCACGCCGACCGCACCGAGCTTCTTGCAGAACTCGTTCTTGCCGGAGTCGTCGATCGACCCGGAGACGACCGCGACGGGCCGCGCGCCGGCCGCCGCAGCGATCTGGATCGCCATCGAGCCGAGCCCGCCGGCACCGCCCCAGATCAGGATCGGCTCGCCGGAACCGACGACGTTCGGCGACCAGCCGTGCAGCATGCGATACGCGGTGGCGCCGACGAGCATGTACGCCGCGGCCTCCTCCCACGTCAGGTGCGGCGGCTTGGGCAGGCACTGGTGATCCTGCACCTTGGTGAACTGCGCGAAGCTGCCCCAGTTCGACTCGTAGCCCCAGATCTTCTGGGTCGGCGCGAACATCGGATCCTTGCCGGCGAGCACCCACGGATCGCCGGGCTCCCACATGCCGCAGTGGACGACGACGTCATCGCCGACCTTGACGTTCGTGACGTCCTTGCCGACGGCCCACACCACGCCGCTCGCGTCAGAGCCGCCGATATGGAAGCTCTCCTGCTCGCCCTTCTTCTGCCGGGTCTTGATGACGTCGATCGGGATCCCCATCGCCGCCCACACGTTGTTGTAGTTGACGCCGGCGGCCATCACGTAGACGAGGACGTCGCGCGCGCCGAGCGTGGGCACGGTCAGCGGCTCCTCCTTGAACGCATCGATCGGCTCGCCGAAGCGCTCGGGCCGGATCAGCTGCGCGAGCATGCGAGCTGGGATGACGCCGAGCTCGGGCACGTCGCCGAGCTCGTACAGGTCGGGTGATGCGGAGGCGGCTTGGGCGCTCGACACGATGCGTTAGCCTACGACATCTTCCGTCGAGGCGGTCTTCGGCCTCACGACGATCTCCCCTGTGCGAAGTGGCCTCAGCGACGGCATCCGCGTGCCGTCAGCGCGCACCTCAATCGGCGTTGTCGGGCTCGACGAAGCTCCACTTGATCTCGGGGATCTCGCGCTGGAGCCGGACCTCGAACTTGTTGATCGCGTCGACCAGCTCGTCTCCGGACAGCCCGCTCTTCATGTGGAGCTTCATCGCGACCATGATCTCGCCCGGACCCTGCTGGACGGTGAGCGTCCGCAGCACCTTGAGGATGTTGGGATCGGCGGCGGCGATCGTCCCGATCTGCGCGACCAGCATGGGATCGGCCGCCTCGCCGACCAGCAGCGACTTGACCTCGACCGCGAGGAAGATCGCGACGCCGATCAGCACCGCGCCGATGCACAGCGTGCCGAGCGCGTCGTACATGACGTTGCCGGTCGCCCACGCGACGGCCACGGCGATCAGCGCGAGCGCGAGGCCGAGCACGGCAGCCGCATCCTCGCCGAAGATCACGACGAGATCGGAGTCCTTGGTCTCGCGCAGGTAGCCGAAGAACGATCGCCCCGCGCGGCGCTCGTTGATCGCCTTGATCGCGCCGGCCATCGCCCAGCTCTCGATCACGAGGCCAAACCCGAGGATCCCGATCGCGACGAGCGGATACGACAGCGGCTCGGGATGCCGCAACTTGTGGACACCCTCGTAGATCGAGTAAGCGCCGCCGCCGAGGAACAGCAGCATCGCGACCATGAACGACCAGAAGTAGAGGTTGCGCCCCTGGCCGAGCGGATAGCGATCGCTGGGTGGCCGGCGCGCCTGCTTGAGGCCGAGCAGCAGCAGCAGCTGGTTCACGCAGTCGGACAGCGAGTGCAGCGTCTCCGCGAGCATCGCGCCCGACCCGGTGATGAACGCGCCGACCCCCTTCGCGCAGGCGATGAGGAAGTTCGCGATGAGCGCGCGGACAATGAATGCGGAGCCTGATCCGGCCATGGTCGTTACCTGATCGCCTTGGAGAGGGCCTTGAAGTCGTCGGTGCCGGCGCGTCCGAGCAGGTCGAACACGCAGACCTCGGTCGTCGTGATGATCGCGCCGAGCCGGTCCGCGAGGTCGAGGCCAGCACGCCAGTTCGCCTTGGTCCGGCTACACACCGCATCCGCGACGACGTAGACGTTTCCGGTCGGCGCGAGATCGCGCACCGACTGGTAGACGCAGATGTGGGCCTCCATGCCGGCGACCAGCCACTGATCGCGGCCCGCGAGCGCGCCGGTCCGGAGGTCCGCGAAGCCGGCGCTCGCCGCGATCGAGAACTCGACCTTGTCGAGGCGATGCACCACCGCACCGGCCGTCGTCGCTGCGGCCAGCGCGGCCTCGAGGTCGAGCACGATCAGGCCGAGGCCCTTCGGGTACTGCTGGCTCGCGATGATCGGCAGCCCGAAGCGGGTCGCGGTCTCGATCAGGATCCGCGCGTTCTTGACGACCTGGCGGCCGACATCGTCGGGCATCGCCGGCAAGAGGCGCTCCTGGATATCGATCACGAGCAGCGCCGCGCGCTCGGGCGAGATCCGCGCGCGACGCCCCCCGCTCGCCAGCGTTCGCTGGCTCGCTCCATCTTGGGCCCCGCTCGCCAGCGTTCGCTGGCTCGCTCCATCTTGGGCCCCGCTCGCCAGCGTTCGCTGGC
>JBKJUF010000330.1:0-11792 GCA_046590445.1 Kofleriaceae bacterium | reverse complement strand
ACGCACGGCAACATCGCCCAGACGTTCGACCTCGGCCGCGTCGGCGAGACCTACTACATCACGATGGAGTACGTCGACGGTGCGGACCTCTACAAGATCCTGCGCCGGGGCAGCGAGCAGGATCTCGAGATGCCGCTCGACGTCTGCGCGTTCATCGCGAAGGAGATGACGAGCGCGCTCGATCACGCGCATCGCAAGCGCGACAACTTCGGCAAGAACCTCGGCATCGTCCATCGCGACGTGTCGCCGCAGAACGTGCTCGTGTCGTACGCGGGCGAGGTCAAGCTCGTCGACTTCGGCATCGCGAAGGCGACGATGAAGGCGCGCCAGACCGCGGTCGGCGTGATCAAAGGCAAGTACTACTACATGAGCCCCGAGCAGGCCTGGGGCGATCCGATCGACTACCGCTCGGACATCTTCTCGGCGGGCATCGTGCTCTACGAGATGATCACCGGGCAGATGCTCTATCTCGAGGAGGATCTGCAGAAGCTCCTCGACATGGCGCGCAAGGCGGACATCGCGCCGCCGAGCACGCTCCGCAGGGGCGTCCCGCCGCAGCTCGAGCGCATCGTCATGCACGCGCTCGCGAAGAAGGCCGAGGATCGCTACCAGAGCGCGGGTGACTTCGCGACCGACCTCGAGCGCTTCCTCCACACGTACTCGCCGGTGTTCACCGCCGGCAAGATCGCGGCGATGATCAAGAAGGTCCTCGGCGATCCGATGGCGCCGGCCGTCGAGCAGGACTTCCAGAGCATCGAGTTCCGCGATGGCACGTTGGCGACGCACACGCTGACCGGCGCCGATCTGCTCCAGGTGCGCGAGGAGCTGCGCGACGAGAACAGCGTGATCTTCCGGGTCGCCGATCTCAAGCCGCCGCCGGCAGCGGTCGCGCCGCCTCCGAAGCCCGCGCCGCCGCGGGCGCACTCGCCGTCGGTGAGCCCCGTGCCGCGCACCACGCGCGCCTCCGATCCGATGCCGGTGACGCCGAAACCGGTCGCCAAGATTCCGTCGATCGCGAAGCCGTCGAGCGCGAAGCCGACGATCGCGTTGACCCGGCCGGCGCCGGCGCCGGCGCCGCGGCCACGCCAGCCGAACGAGGAGACGCGCGAGGTCAAGGCCGCGCCGCCCGGGCCGCACGACGAGAGCATCGATCCGCAGGCGTGGGACGGCAACACGATCAACTCCGGCGTCGACGATCTCGACAGCGTCAACGAGCACACGCTGATCAGCGCGCCGTCCCGCGGCATGGGCGGCTTCATGATCGACGTCGGCGAGGACAACGTCGACGCCACGGTGGTCAGCGACGCACCGCGGCCGGATCCCGATACCGATATCGGCGCGCAGGCCGCGACCGATGACGGGTCGCTCGAGGACGATCCGGCAAATGACGAGGATGGGCCGACGCTGACGCGCGAGCCGTTCAAGCCGCGCTCGGCTCCTCGCGGCAAGGCGCAACCACCACCCGCGGCGTTCGCGGCGAAGATCCATGCGCCTGCCGTCAGCTCGCTCCGCCAGCCCAAGGCGCGGCGTGGCACGCCACCGGGAGGCGTCCCGCAGCAGCCCAACGTCCTGCAGCAGATCGTCAGCTCGCAGACGAGCGAGCCGATGCCGGTTCCGCGATCACCAGAGGCACCGCGTCCCCCAGCGCCGCCGCAGCAGTTCCCGAACGCGACGCCCGGGATGCAGACGCCATACGGCAACGACGCCTCCGGCATGCCAATCGGAATGCATACGCCGCCGCCCGGCACCCCGCTGGCCTCGACGCCCGGCGTACCTCCGCACCTCCAGCCCTACGCCCATGTCCAGGGCCAGCCGCCCCAGCAGTACGCCCAGCACCAGCCGCCGCCGCAGTACGCCCAGAACCAGTCATCGCAGCAGTACGACCAGTACGGCCGGCCGGTGCAGCAGTATCCCCAGCAGGGCTATCCGAACCAGCCGCAGTACCAGCAGTATCCGCCGCCGCAGTACCAGCAGTACCCACAGCAGTACGCGCAGCAGCCGCAGTACCCGCAGCCGACGTCGCCGAACGCGCTCTACCAGTTCGCGCCCCATCAGCACCCGCCCCAGCAGATGTCGCTCACCGGACAGCTCCGGCTGTTCGAGGCGGACGAGATGCCGTCGCAGTACAAAATCGGGGCGGCGCGCCGGCGCTGGTTCACGTACATCGTGGCGGGGATCATCGCGATCTCGGTCGCCGCGGCCGCGACGCTCTTCATCATCCGGTCCAGCCGCGACTCGACCCCGACCGTCGGCTCGGTCCTCATCGAGTCGGTGCCGCCCGGCGCCGAGATCGTGTTCGACGGCGAGCGGCTCACCCAGTCCACGCCCTCGACGATCAAGAACATCACCATCGGGACCCGCCACGAGGTCCGGATCGAGCTCGCGCGCCACGTTCCCTACGTCGAGACCGTCGACATCCCCAAGCGGGGCGGGGAGATCCGGATCACGGCCCGCCTGGCTCCGGTCACCGGCAGGTTGCGGGTCGTCAGCACCCCCGAGAATGCCGAGGTCTGGATCGACGGCAAGCTCCACGGCCGGACCCCGGCAAAGCTCGAGAACCTGAACATGGGGGTCGGCTCCAAGCTCGAGCTGCGGCTCAAGGACTACCAGCCGTATGTCGAGGAGCTGAAGTGGCCGGCGAACGGCCAGATCGACATCGAGCGCAAGCTGCAGCGTTAGCCAGCGCACCCGTCCTCGGGGAAGTGCCGGGTTTCGTCACTGCCAGGCGCTCGGTGAGGTCAACTGTCGCCAGCCTGTGATTTCGGATCGCCTCACGCTCGTCAATGCTTCGCGGTTGCGGGCGATCCGATAACATCTGTGTCATGGCGCTTCGTCGTTTGTTCGCGCTCGTTGTCGTCGGCTGCCTCGTGTTCGCATGCGGTGGCCGCAACCAAGGTGGTGGCGACCTCGATGCGTCGACCGGCGGTGTGACGCCCGATGCGTGCACCGATCTCGCGTGCTTCATCCAGGACTGCGGTTCGAAGGGCCTGCCATCGACGAGCGTGTCCGGAACCGTGTACGCGCCGAACGGCACGCTGCCGCTCTACGGCGTGACCGTGTACGTGCCGGCATCGGATCCGGGGCCGCTGCCCGACGGCGTGCAGTGTGGCCAATGCTTGACCACGCTGCTCGGTGGATCGCTCGCGCAGGCGGTCACCGACGAGGCGGGCAACTTCACGTTGAACGGCGTGCCGGCGACGAAGGACGTGCCGCTCGTGATCCAGGTCGGCAAGTGGCGCCGCCAGTTCAAGCTGCCGAACGTCGCGGCCTGTCAGGACACGCCGCTCGTGAAGGCGGAGACCACATTACCGAGGACGAAAGCCGAGGGTGACATCCCGCGGATCGCGATCACGACGGGCAACGCGGACGCGCTCGAGTGTTTGATCCGCAAGCTCGGGATCGCCGACAGCGAGTTCACGACCGACGCCGGTGATGGCCGGGTGCACCTCTACAACGGCAACGGCGCGAACCAGTTCGCCGCGGGGTTTCCCGGCGGTAGCGGTGCGTTCCCGAATGCGACGACGCTATGGAACACGACGGCGAAGCTCGCAGGCTACGACATCACGCTGCTGTCGTGCGAGGGCCAGCAGAATCCCGGCACCAAGCCGCAGGAGGCGCTGCAGGCCGTGCACGACTACGCCGACGCCGGCGGCCGCCTCTTCATGTCGCACTGGCACAACATCTGGGTCGGCGGCAATCAGAGCGTGCCGACGCACAGCCTTCCGGACTGGAAGACGATCGCGACGTTCAACTTCGCCGCGACGCAGCCCGATACGGTGCAGAAGGCCGTCGTCGACGAGACCGTCCCGAAGGGCATGGCCTTCGCGACCTGGCTGCAGAACGTAGGTGCGTCGCCCACGCGCGGCGAGCTCAACATCAGCGCGCCTCGTTACATCGTCCAGGCGCTCGATCCGGCGAAGGCGGAGCGCTGGGTCTACATCGATCCCGCGAAGTCGACGCCGGCCGGGCGCACCGGTATCCAGGACTTCCTGTTCACGACGCCGATCGCCGCGGCTCCCGAGGAGCGGTGCGGCAAGGTCGTGCTGTCGGACATGCACGTGTCGTCGGGCTCGACCTCGAAGGCCGTGACCCCCTTCCCCGGTGGCTGCGCGATGACCGACCTGTCTCCGCAGGAGAAGGCGCTCGCTTTCATCTTCTTCGATATCTCGTCGTGTATCGGGGTGCTCCAGTGAGCAGCGGACAGTGGCCAAACTGCTCACCTGTCCCGACCCTCCGGTAACATCTGTCCCTGGAGGCCATGATGCGTTCGATCCTCGCCAGCTGCGTCGTCACACTCTCACTGCTCGGGCTCGTCGCGTGCGGTAGCAACAAAGGCGGTGGCGACGACGGTGACGGCGATAGCGGCACCGGCAGGCCCGATGCCTGCGTCGGCCTCGAGTGCCAGGTCGTCAACTGCGCGGCGATGGGGCAGCCGGCGACGAGCATCTCCGGCACCGTGTTCGCGCCGAACGGCACGCTGCCGCTCTTCGGCATCACGGTCTACGTGCCGCTCAGCGATCCGCCGCCGTTCTCGGACACCCTCGCCTGCGATCGCTGCGAGACCTCGCTGCCCGGTGGCGCGGTCGCGCAGGCGGTCTCGGGCGAGGACGGCACGTTCCGCCTCGAGAACGTGCCGGTCGGCGCCAACATCCCGCTCGTGATCACGAGTGGCAAGTGGCGCCGCAAGATCACGATCCCGAACGTCGCGCAGTGCACCGACGCGCCGCTCACTGCGGTGCAGACGCGGCTGCCGAAGAACAAGGCCGAGGGTGACATCCCGAAGATCGCGATCACGACCGGCAGCGCGGACTCGCTCGAGTGCCTCATCCGCCGCCTCGGCATCGCGGACTCGGAGATCTCGAAGACTGGTGATGCTGGCCGAATTCACCTCTACAGCGGCAACGGCGTGAATAGCTTCAAGGCCGGGTTCCCGGGCGGCACTGGGGCGATCCCGACGGCCACCACGTTCTGGAACAACGTCGACAACCTCAAGGGCTACGACATCGTGATCCTGTCGTGCGAAGGTAACCAGAACCCAAACACCAAGCCGCAGGCCGCGCTCGACGCGATGAAGGCCTACGCCGACGCCGGTGGCCGCGTGTTCGCCTCGCACTGGCACAACATCTGGGTCGGCGGAAACTTCCAGCAAAACAACCCGAATCTCGCGCCGGCCGTGTGGAAGGACATCGCGACGTGGTCGTCCGCTGGCAACGACCCGACCCTCGACATCATCGACGAGGTCGCCAATCCAAAGGGCATGTCGTTCGCGACCTGGATGCTGAACGTGATGGGCTCGACGGTTCGCGGTCAGATCCAGCTGCAAGCCGGCACGGGGCGCGCGACCGCCCAGTCCCTCGACGCGACGAAAGCCGAGCGCTGGGTCTACACGTCGGGCGGCAACATGACCCCCCAGAACTTCCAGTTCACGACGCCGAACGAGGTCGTGCCCGACCAGCGCTGCGGCAAGGTCGTATTCTCGGACATGCACGTGTCGGGTGGCCCGCTGGGGGGCGCATATCCGGACAGCTGCGGCGGAACCCTGACGCTGACCCCGCAGGAGAAAGCGCTCGCCTTCATGTTCTTCGATATCGCGTCCTGCGTCGGCGGAATCTTCTAGACCGGCGCCCCACCTCGATCGCAAAGCCACGGTAAACACCTGGGCTTTCGTGCGTCATGGTCACGGCGTTTCGTCGGCACCAGTGTCGAAGCGCGAACCGCGCGGGCGTTCATCACCTTCAAAGTCCGTCGGTGGTCCGATGTCGACGGCATCGCGCGCGGGACTGTTGGGTTGTAGATGGAAGTCGTTATTCGCCAAGTCGACGAACTGGGGGTCTGTGTTCGTTGCGCCGGGCGACGCGGCCGGGCCAACGATGGAGTTGGTGAGTGGACACTGACCACTGATCGCGGGCCGCTGCGCATCCGCGGCCAGGTCCCAGACGATCGTCGCTCGCACCAACAACCCAGGGCTGCATGAGACCGAGCGTGCACCCGTGGCAGTCATGGTGCCGGCATTGGCGATGGTCGAGAACGCAAGGCTTCCTCCAGTGAACGGCGCGTTGATCGCACGCGTGCGCATCCCGAAGGCGAGCAGATTGGTGATCTCCATCGATGTTCCATCCTGCGAGGGACCCACGATGCCTTGGTCTCCTCCCCGAATCACGACGCGGTTCAGCTTGAGGGTCCCGTGAAGGCGGGCTCCACAAGCACGTCGATAGCGTTCACGAGCCCAGATAACTGCACACCAGTGCCTGCCCGCAGCTGGACGCGTTCGATGCTGAGCGGCCCGGAAGATCGAATGGCTGGCGCCAGGAGGCTTTCGATCCGCAGATCCCGGATGGTCGTCGGGCGCTCGACCACGATAAAGGGCTCGGCATTTTCGGACTTGAGGGTTGCCGAACCGCCGTGCAACGTGACCCGACTCGCAGGGGTCGTCGCCGGCGTGATGTTGATCTGGGGTGAGGCTTCGACATACGTGCCGGTCGCCATCACGAGGTGGTTTCGCACATCGCTAGTCCGTCCGAGCGCAAACCCAAGGCCCTTACACGGCGCAGCGCGCGAGCATGTACCGGTATCCGAGCCGACGGTCGACAGGTAGATGACTGCGGGTTCGGCGATACATGCCCCATCATCCCCGCACGCACCGCTCGCGCACTCCGAATCTAGTTTGCAACCCCGGCACGCGTTGTCCTCGCAAATCGGAGCGCCCATTTCGCAGTCGGCCGGCGTCACGCACTGCACGCAGGAACCGGTCATGGAATCGCAGACCATCTGGTCTGGGAATCGTGCGCATTCCGCGGAATCCGTGCAGCCCTCGCACACGTCGGTCGTGCCGTTACAGACCGGCGCGGCTGACGCGCAACCATTCTTCGAGCAACTCGGCACGACGCACTGGTTGTCGACGCACGCGAGCCCCGCCGTGCAGCTCCGCGGATCTCCTTCGATGCCGGCTTGTGTGCAATCGGCAAGGTCGAGGCAGCAGACCGCCGGATTCGGCTTTGTACACGCCACCACAGCCGCCACCATCGTCGTCTACAACAGAGACTTCATCCCGCGCCTCCCAGCGATCGATGATGCCAACGAACGCGGACGAGGGGAATGCGAGTGTGAAAAATGCGCCATGAGGCGACTGTCGGCCGGTATCAGCCGCAGTTGCGTGGAAGCGCGGGGTGCCGGGCCGAAACTTGACATGCCACGCGCCGAGACGAGGATGGTCATGTGGCCACCGGCGAGAAGCTCGAACCGGAGATCTCCGACACCCTGACCTGGGCTGAGATCTGCCAAGGCTACCCTGATGAATGGGTGTGCCTCGTGGAGACCCAATACGCCCGGCCGAACGACATCGCGATCGTGAGCGCACGGGTGATCGGGCACGGTAAGACCAAGAGGGAGCCGGTCGAACAGGCCAAGCTCTGGTGGGATCGCTACTCGACGATCGGCTACTACTACACGGGAACGCTCAGGGCTCCCATCGATCGGGCGATCGTTGATGATGAGACACGAGACGGTTTTCACCGCAGGTGAGCTGATCGTTGTCGAGGCGACGATCGTGGGTCCGCGAGGAACGGCAACCGCTCGCATGTTGCTCGACACCGGGGCCACGTTGACCACGCTTTCACCAGAGATCCTCGATCTCGTCGGTTACAGCCCACGCGACGGCGGCCGTCGAACGCGCGTCCACTCGGCGGTTGGCGAGGAGCACGGTTATCAGCTGGAGCTCGCGACATTCTCCGCGCTCGGGTTCACGCTGACCAACCACCTCGTCAACGTGTTCGACCTCGGGCACGAGGACATCGCCGTCGGCCTCATCGGGATGAACTTCCTGAACCAGTTCAACTACGAGATCCGGTCGGCCGAGGGACGCATCCTCGTCGAGAAGATCGCTCCCTGAACGCGTTGGTGCGACGATCAGCGCGCGCGCACCGGATGGCAATGTCCAGTATGGCCATCGATCCCACGGCGCGGTGCGTGTTAGCGTTGCCCGCACCATGGCAGCCACGGCAGCGAGACAGCAGGCACTGGGGGAGATCACGACGCTACTCGGTCGGGGCGCCTCGTTCGAAGGCAAGCTCACGTTCGAGGGGACGGTCCGCATCGACGGTCGGTTCCGCGGCGAGGTGTTCTCCGATGACACGCTCGTGATCGGCGAGGGTGCGATCGTCGAGGCCGAGATCGACGTCGGCGAGATCATCATCCAGGGCACCGTGATCGGGAACGTCAAGGCCAAGCGCGTGATCGAGATTCACGCTCCCGGCCGCGTCAAGGGCGACCTCCACACGCCGACGTTGCAGATCGACAAGGGCGTGATGTTCGAGGGCCGCTCGTTCATGGAGGGTGTGGCGACCAAGCCCACTGCGACGACGGCGCCCCCCACGAAGCCGCCCGCGCCGACGCCACTCAAGTAGCCGGCGCACGAGCTCCGGGCCATCCTTCCAGGATGAAGGCCGCCGTTCGCGCCAACGTCACGGCGGTCGCGGTGATCGTCGCGCTGCTCGCCGCGTTCGCGGGGCTCGCGAGCAACGTGCTCGAGGCCGAGACCGACACGATCGATCGCGCGATCTTGATGGCGCTCCGCAGCGACGACGGCGTCAACCCGATCGGGCCGGTGTGGCTCGAGCGCGGCATCGTCAACCTGTCGGCGCTTGGCTCGACCTCGGTCACCGGGCTCATCGTCGTGCTCGCGAGCCTGTTCCTCGTGCTCGACCGGCGCCCGCGCCAGGCCATCCTCGTGGCCGCGACCGCGGCGACCGCCGGGATCGTGCTCACCGTATTGAAGCTGCTGGTCGGACGCGAGCGGCCCTCGTTCGTGAAGCACATCGATCTGGCCGCCGGGCTGTCGTTCCCGAGCGGGCACACGCTGATCGCCGCGGTCCTGTACCCGACCCTGGGCATGCTGGTCGCGAGTAACCTGCGCGGCCGGCACCTCAAGATCTTCGTGTTCGTGGTCGCCGCGCTGCTCGCGCTGATGGTCGGCTTCACGCGCGTCTATATTGGCGTGCACTACCCGACCGATGTGCTCGGCGGCTGGTGCCTCGGGATCGCGGTCTCGATCGGCGCCGGACTCGTGATCCAGAAGCTCAAGAGGAGGGGGCTCGTCGAGCGCCCGCCGGGCGAGACGACGGGCGACGAGGTCGGTCCGATCCCCTAGCAAGTGCTGCGATCTACGCGATCTCACGAGGCCGAATCGTCGCGGCGCATTGTCGCAGCACCGACGAGGAACCTCGCGCATCCGATCGGTTGACTCCTCTGGCGGCCCCGATTATAAGCACCGCGCGTCAACCCGCTGGATTTTCACTAGTGCCGGTCGCTAGTTGGCGCAGGAATTTATGGATCAGACGACGCTCGTTACCATCGCGTCAGGGCACCCACTGATCGACATCGATCTGACCGCGGTCGTCCAGTTCGTGTTGTTCCTGATCCTGATGTTCGTGTCGAACAAGCTGCTGTTCCAGCCATACCTCGCGCTCCGCGAGCGGCGGCGAGCCGGCATCGAAGGCGCCCGCGCCGAGGCCGAGGCGATGACCGCGACGGCCGACGCCAAGCTCGCCGATTACGAGAAGCAGCTCGCGATCGCGCGCAACCGCGCCAACGAAGAGGGCCGAAAGATCCGCGCCGAGGCCGCCGCGCACAAGCGCGATGTCACCGACAAGGCGCGCACGACCTCGCAGGCCGCGACCGAGCAGGCCCAGACCAAGATGCGTGCGGACACCGAGGCTGCGCGCGCGCAGCTGTTGCCGCAGGCCGAGGCGATCGCGGCGCGGATCGCGTCGAAGCTGCTCGGGCGGGAGGTCGCCTAGATGAAGGGCCTGCAGACGCTCGCGTACACCGTCGTGCTCACGGCGATGATCTTCGTGGCCGCGTTCGTCGCGTCGTTCCTGACGATGGGCGTCGCGCTCGCGCAGCCGGCACCGGCGCCGATCGAGACTCCAGCAGCTCCGACGCCAACCGAGACAGCTCCGGCCGAGACGCCCGGGGCGCCCGGCGAGGTCTCGAAGGCGACCCCGGCGCTGACCGACAAGGACGCCGCGAACCTGGGCCTCGCGAACGAGGCGGCCGGTGATGACATCCGCAAGGACGGTCATGGCAAGTCGCCGACCGAGGCTGCCGGCGAGGTTCACCACGATCCGTCGAAGCACTTCAACTATCTCGGCGCGCCGTTCGAGCACCTCGGCAAGGACGAGTACGGCGGCAAGTACGGCGACGGCAAGATGGTCGACACCCACACCGGCGAGGTGATCGTCGGCGAAGAGGAGCCGATGTCGGCGCCCTTCATCTACATGATCCTGAACTTCGCGCTGCTGCTCGGCCTGCTCGCCTGGAAGGGCGGCCCGGTCGCACGCAAGGCAGCGGTCGATCGCCACGATCAGATCAAGACCGCGCTCGACGAGGCCGCGAAGCTCCGCCAGCAGGCCGCGGCGAAGCTCGCCGAGTACGAGACGCGGCTCAAGGATGCCGACAGCGAGATCAAGAAGCTCGTCGACGGCATGCGCGCCGACGCCGAGGCCGACAAGCAGCGGATCCTCGAGAACGCCGAGCGTCAGGCCGCGCAGATGAAGAAGGACTCGGAGCAGCGGATCGCGGCCGAGATCGAGCTCGCGCGCGTGAACCTGACCCGCGAGGTCACGGCCGCGGCGACCAAGGCGACCGAGAAGCTGCTCCGCGAGAAGCTGGTGCCGGCCGATCAGCAGAAGCTGGTGTCGACGTTCATCAACGATATTCAAGGAGCCAATCGCAAGGAGGCGCGCTGATGGTCGCCGGAAGCCTGGCGCGCCGTTACGCGCGCGCCGTCATGCAGCTCGGGGCCACCGGTGGCCCGGAGCAGATGGACAAGATGGCCGCGGACATCCGCGTGCTCGCGAAGGCGATGAAGGATTCCGAGGAGCTGCAGACCGTGCTCACGAATCCCGCGATTCGCCGCAACGATCGCCGCAAGGTCCTCGACGGCCTGCTGCAGCATATCGGCGCGCAGCCACTGAGCAAGAACCTCGTGTACTTGCTACTCGACAGCGAGCGGCTCGGATCGCTCGGCGCGATCTCGCGCGAGGTCGACGCGATGATCCAGGCCAAGAGCGGCCACGTCTCGGCCGAGATCACGTCGGCCAGGCCGCTCGACGCCGCCCAGCTCGGCGAGATCAAGGTCGCGCTCGAGAAGCTCTCCGGCAAGCAGGTCGACATCACCCGCCGCGAGGACCCCGAGCTCCTCGGTGGCGTCACGGCCAAGGTCGGCGACGTGATCTACGACGGCAGTCTTCGTACCCAGCTGCGCGCGCTGCGCGACGAGCTGACCAAGTAATCGGCAAGTAAGGACAGCACCATGGACATTCGCGCTGCAGAGATCTCGGACATCATCCGCAAGCAGATCGAGAACTACGACAAGAAGGTCTCGGTCACCGAAACCGGCACGGTGTTGACGGCCGGTGACGGCATCGCGCGCGTGTACGGCCTGTCGGGTGCGATGGCCGGCGAGCTCCTCGAGTTCGAGGGTGCTGGTGGTGAGAAGGTCAACGGCATGGTGCTGAACCTCGAGGAGGACAACGTCGGCGTCGCCCTCCTCGGTAAGTTCGAGTCCGTCCGCGAAGGCGACATCGTCAAGCGCACGCAGCGCATCGTCGAGGTCCCGGTCGGCGAGGAGCTGCTCGGCCGCGTCGTCAACGCCGTGGGTGTTCCGATCGACGGCGGCAAGCCGATCACCGGCGCGCACAAGCGCCAGGTCGAGATCAAGGCGCCCGGGATCATCCAGCGCAAGAGCGTGTTCGAGCCGATGCAGACCGGCATGAAGGCGATCGACTCGATGA
>JBKJUF010000283.1:0-3080 GCA_046590445.1 Kofleriaceae bacterium | reverse complement strand
CCTCGGCACCATCAACATCGCGGTCACGATCACGCCCAACGGCGATGAGGGCAACAGCAGCGAGGCCGACGACGCCCACGATGACGGAATCGAAGTCACGGGCGGATGCAACGCCGGAGGCAACGGAAGCTGGCTTGCCATGCTCCTCCCGCTGCTCGCGGTGTTCCGCCGCCGCCGCCGGTAGTCACGCGCGCTATGCTGCGGTCATGCCGGTGTTCCGGCTCGATGACCGCCTTGTGTTTCCGCCCGTCCACCTCGCTGAGGACGGATTGCTGGCGCTTGGCGGTGACCTGCGTCCCGAGCGGCTGATGCTCGGGTACACACAGGGCATCTTCCCCTGGTACGCCGAGAACTTGCCGATCCTGTGGCACTCACCCGATCCGCGAATGATCATGACGACGCGCGACCTGGTCGTGCAGAGGTCTCTGAAGAAGACGATCCGCCGCCGGCCCTACGAGCTGACGATGGACACCGCGTTTGGCCAGGTTCTGGAGGGCTGCGCCTCGGTGCCGCGCCCGGGTCAGAGCGGGACCTGGCTGATCCCCGAGATGGTGGACGCGTACACCAAGATGCACGAGCTGGGCTTCGCGCACTCGATCGAGACCTGGGAGAACGGAAAGCTCGTCGGCGGGCTCTATGGTGTCTCGCTCGGCGCGGCGTTCTTCGGCGAGTCGATGTTCGCGAACGCGCCCGATGCGTCGAAGATCGCTTACGTCGCCTGCGTGCGGCAGCTGGACGACTGGGGTATCGGCCTGGTCGACTGCCAGGTGCACACCGAGCACCTCGAGCGGTTTGGCGCGTACGAGGTCCCGCGGATGTCGTATCTCGATCTGCTGAAGACCGCGCTCGATCAGCCGACGCGGCGCGCCAAGTGGTGCTTCGAGATCGATCTCGCGGACTTCGCCAGCTCCGGCGGAATGCTCGACGCTACTTCGCCTGCGTGATGGTGTTGTGCTTGCCGACGTTCGCGACCTTCGGCGGCTGCTTCGCCACGCCCTGCTTCCAGGTCAGCGTGTTCTTGTTGCCTGCGAGCGTGATCTTCTCGGAGGCCTCGAGCGTCAGCGTGTTGCTGTTGCCGGTGACGTAGACGATGGTGGCCGAGCCGATCACGGTCTCGTGGTTGCCGGTGATCGAGACCCGCGCGCAGGTCCCGAGCAAAGTGATCTTGATGTGGTTGCCGATCAGATCGACGACCCGGTCCTTCGCGCAGTCGTGGGTCAGCGTCTTGTTGTTCTCGAGGACCGAGACCTCAGCGGATGCGACCGCGCTGACGGCGAGCGCAGTCGCGAGCACGGCACATGGGACGAGCTTCATGATTCCTCCTGAGACGGGGACGAGCGCTCATCATGCACCGCTTCCCGGCGATCGCATCACCTGGTCGACCTCACGCTCGATCTCTGCCACCAGCGCCGTGGTGACGACCGGCGCCAGGGCCTCGGCGAGCGCCAGCGCCAACCGGCCGAGCCCCAGCGGTCCGACCGTTTGCCACAGCGCGGCATGGACGGCGAGGCCATCGGGCTCGGCACGGGCAGCGCGGGCGCCGAGATCGGCCCAGCGGACCGGCCGGTTGGCGAGCCACCGACGAGCATCGGCGGCGAGCGGCGCGGGGACCGCCTGGGCGACGAGCTCGGCGAGCGCGCCGGCGAGGGCGGGCGGAAACTGCTGGCCGACGACCTCGGAGGTGCAGCGTGGGATCGGCAGCGGACCGTCGAGCAGCTCGCCGTGGACATCGAACGCGGCGACCCGCGCGTAGACCTGATCGCCAAACCACAGCTCGGCGCGCAGCTCGACGAGCCTCGCGGGCGAGCCGCCGGGCTCGTAGCTCACGCGATCGATCACGGCGCGCTCGAGACCGACCCGCAACTCGAGGAAGCCGTGCGGGTTGCCGACGCGCTCGAGCGGCGCGGGGACGAAGTCGACCGGGATCGGATCGCCGGCGCCGCCGAGCCGCTCGGAGAGGTGGGCCGTGAAGTCATCCTCGGTCGCGACGGTGCGGAACGAGCGCTCGAGGGCGCGGAACAGTGCGGTGGTCGGGTAGCGGCCGGCGTAGCGCAGCGCGGGGATGCCGGCGTCGTGTGCGAGGAGCGCGATCACGTTGAGGATCGCGCCGCCGGATCCGGCGACGAGGCGGCCAGGCGCGGCCACCGTCGGGATCTGCGCGGGCGCCGCCCAGTCGAGCGCGGTCATCGTCGTGGTGGCGTCTGGGCCCCGCTCGCCAGCGTTCGCTGGCGTCGCTCCAGCCGGGCTCGAGATGGGATGCGCCTCGCCGAGCAGCGGATCCGCGATCCGCGCACCGTCGACGATCGCCCCCGCCACCTCGAGCCGCACCAGACGGTCGCCGTCCCACGTGAGCGTCGCCCACACGAACCCGGCGCGATCGATCACGCGCGCGAGCCGCCCGTCGTGTCGCTCGTAGGTCGTGCCGTACGGTGCGATCACCATGCGCGAAGTCTCGCATGGCTTTCGGGGGCTTTAACCGGTTCCGGGCCTTCCGCAAGCGCACGCGATTTGGGAATCTTCGCCGCCGCATGAAGTTAGGTATCGTCAAGGAGACCTGGCCGGGAGAACGCCGGGTCGCCGCATCGCCTGCAGTCGTCGCGAAGTGGGTCAAGGCGGGCTGGATCGTGCAGGTCGAGCGCGGCGCTGGCGTGCTCGCGAGCTATCCGGACTCGCACTACGAAACGTCGGGCGCGACGATCGTCGAGCCACGCGCGGCCTGGGCCGACAGCGACGTCGTCGTCAAGCTGCGGGCGCCGATGCTGAACCCCGACGGTTCGTGCGAGGCCGATCAGATGCGAGATGGCGCGACGCTCGTCTCGTACATCCAGCCCGCGCAGAACCCCGAGCTACTGACCAGGCTCGCCGCGAAGAAGCTGAACGTCCTCGCGATGGATCAGGTCCCGCGGATCAGCCGCGCGCAGAAGATGGACGCGCTGTCGTCGATGGCGAACATCTCGGGCTACCGCGCGGTGATCGAGGCCGCGAACCGGTTCGGCAGCTTCTTCACTGGCCAGTTCACGGCCGCCGGCAAGGTGCCGCCCGCGAAGGTGCTGATCATCGGCGCCGGCGTGGCGGGGCTC
>JBKJUF010000271.1:0-12205 GCA_046590445.1 Kofleriaceae bacterium | reverse complement strand
CCGCCGGATCGCCGAGGCCGGCGCGGCCGTCGTGTTCGGCAGCCAGGCGCACGTCGCGCATCCGTGGGAGGTTCACCATGGCGCCTACGTGCATTACGGGGCAGGCAACTTCCTCTTCGATCAACAGTTCGTGCTGACCCGCGATGCCGCACAGGACAAGCTCTACGTCCACGACGGCAAGCTGCTGAGCGTGGGCCGGCTGTTCACCCGGATCGAGGAGTGGGGACGTCCGCGCCCGATGGCGGCACCCGAGCGCGTGCGCTTCCTCCGCAAGCTCACCGAGGTGCGGGACAAGCTGCCGCCGGCAGCGCCGTGGGCCGCACCGCGGATTGCCCATCCGCGCCGGCGTGCCGACTCGTTTCTCATCGGTGGCGAGCTGCAGCGCGTGGTCGTCACCGCGCCGGCCCAGCTCGACGAGCAAGAGCGTTACGGGCTCGTGATCGACCTCGTCGGGAACACGGTCGACGACACCGCTTACGTCGTGCGGCTCGACGCCGGCAAGCGCCGCGCACGCGCCCGAGCTGCCGCTGCGGCGACGTACATGCGCGGCAAATATCCGATCGATCCGGGACGGGTGACGACCGTCGACGGTGGCGCCGGCGTCACTGTTTCGAAGCGTTGATGAGGCCGATGTAGCGGGCGTTCGGCGTGATCGTGTAGCCGTGCAGCGTACGGTTCGTGAGCGCGACGTTGTCCTCGTGCCACAGCGGCACGATCGGCAGGTCGGTCGCGACGACCCGCTGCGCGTCGGCATAGATCAGCTTGCGCTTCGCGCGGTCCATCTCGCGCCGGCCCGCCTCGGTCAGCCGATCGAGCATCGCGTTGCGATAGCGCCAGCGGTTGCCGCCGTCGGGGTTCTTGGCGTCCGGGATCCGCGAGCTGTGGAAGTAGAAGTAATAGTAGTCCGGCTCGTTGAGCTCGGCGGATTGCATCGACGCCAGCTGATAGCTGCCCTTCTTGACGTCCGCGAAGAAGGTCGCGAACTCGAACGATCGCACCTCGACGTCGATGCCGGCCTCGGCGAGCTGCGCCGCGATCACTCGCGCGAGCGTGACCCGAAACGCATCCGAGCTGGTCTTGTAGACGAGGGACAGCCGCGGCCGCGGTCCACCGCCATCGGGATCGCGAAGGCCGGCTTCGTCGAGCAACTGCTTCGCGCGTGGCAGATCGCGGGTCCACGTCGGCAGGTCCGTCGCGAAGGCCCAGTGAAACGCCGGCAGGAGCCCGCTCGCCAGCTTCGCGCGCCCGCCGAACTTCGCGTCGACGATCGCCTGCCGATCGATCGCGAGCGCGATCGCCTGGCGAACCCGCAGATCCTTGAGGACCGGATCCGCGTTGTTGATCATCAGGTATGTCAGGATCACGCTCGGCGCGGCCTCGATCGCGATCCGCGGGCGGTCCTTGACCTCGTCGATCAGGTCGAGCCGGATCGAGTTCTGGATCAGATCGGCAGACCCGCCGACCAGCATCAACAGCCGTGCCGACGCGTCGCGTACGAACTTGATCTCGACGTGCGGCGTCTTTGGCTTCGGGCCGTAGTAGTGCGGGTTGACGTCGAGCAGGACGTGCAACGCGTTCAGCTCGCGCAGCTTGTAGGGCCCTGCCCCGAGCCGCTTTGCCTTCGACAGGATCGCGAAGTCGAGATCGGAGGTCAGGGTCGCGAGCGGCTGCTTGAGCGAGAACCGCACGACGTTAGGGCTCCGCGCGACGACCGACTGGTAGCGCTCGACGAACCCCTTGTGGTGCAGGCTCGTCGACTTCGGATCGAGCACCGATTCGTAGGTCCACACGACGTCCTCGGCGGTGACCGAGGCTCCGTCCGAGAACTTCGCGTCGGGGCGGATCGTGAAGTCGAAGGTCAGCGGATCGATCATGTCGACCTTCGACGCGAGATCGAGACGCGGCTCGACATCCGGCGTGTCGACCGCGGTAAGCCCGGCGCCGACGAGCCGCGTCAGCTTGCTGTCGTGGCTGCTGATCGCGAAGCGCGGATCCGCGGTGGTCATCGCCGACTCGATCACGAGCACGATGGTGTCGTCTGGCGTGCGGCGCGCGCGCGGCGTACACGCGATCAGCTGCGCGAGAATGACCGTGATAACGTGGACGCGTGAAGTCATGGTGGGGACCGCTGATCGTCGCGCTCGCGATCGTCAGTATGGATTCCAGATCGGCGCACCCGCAACCGGCCGGGTCAGCTGGCTCGCCTGCCGTACCCGCAGCCGCCGATCCCGCGGAATCCAATGACGACGAGGGGGCCGGCAGCGGCAGCGGCAGCGCGCTCGTGGCACCGGCGGATCCCAAGGCCCGGACGAGCTGGCTGCGCGAGAAGCTCGCGGCCGCGATCTCGACCCGCCCGAAGCTGGCGAGCGCGCGGATCGGCATCGCGATCCACGACCTCCAGAGCGGTACCGAGCTGGCGGCGCGCGACGGGGCGAAGCCGCTGAACCTCGCATCGAACGCCAAGCTGTTGACCGCGACGGCGGCGCTCGCCGGGCTCGGCGGCGGCTTTCGCTGGCGGACCGCCGTGTATAGCGAGACCGACCCCGACGAGACCGGCACGATCGCCGGCGATCTTCACGTTCGCGGCCGCGGTGACCCGACCCTGTCGATTGCCGGGCTTCATCAGCTGGCCGCCGATGTCGCGGCGCGCGGCATTCGCAATGTCGAGGGCAAGCTCGTGCTCGACACGACGTACTTCGACAACGTGGTCGAGCCGCCGCACTTCGACGAACAGCCCAAAGAGCGTGCGGCGTTTCGTGCGCCGGTCGCGAGCTTCGGCGTCAACCGCAGCATGGTCACGGTCACGGTGATGACGGAGCCGGGCGGCGGCTCGCGGATCACGATCGAGCCGCAGACCGAGTACATCAAGCTGACAAAGCAGGAGGTCACGAGCGTCGCGACCGGCCGCACGCGGCTGCGCCTCGAGACCAAGTCCAAGCCGCGCGAGAACGTCGTCGAGCTCGAGCTCGTCGGGCAGATCCGCATCGGTGAAGGCAGCTGGGATCTGCGAAGGCGCGTCGACGATCCGGCGCGCTTCGCGGCCGAGGTCTTCAAGAAGGCGCTCGCGGCGAACGGCGTCAAGATCCGTGGCAAGGCACTCGGCAGCGCCGCAGTGCCGCTGACCGCGAAGCTGGTCGCCCACCACGACAGCCCACCGCTGACCGAGATCGTGCGCGTCATGAACAAGCACTCGGACAACTACATCGCGGAGTCCGTGCTGAAGACGCTCGGCGCCGAGCTCAAGGCGACGCCGGGTCCCGCGACGTGGGCGGACGGCCTCGCGGTGCTACGCGCCCAGCTCGTGCCGTTCGGGATGCCCGCGGGCAGCTACAAGAGCGAGAACGGCTCGGGCCTCTACGCATCCTCCGAGGTCACGCCCCAGCAGCTCGTCGCGATGCTCGTCGCCGCGCACAAGGACTACCGGATCGGGCCGGACCTGCTCGCCTCGTTACCGGTCGGCGGCTTCGACGGCACGCTGTCCCGCCGCTGGCACGGCAAGCCACCGCGCGGCCGGGTCCGGGCCAAGACCGGGACGCTCGAGAAGGTCAACACGCTCGCGGGGTACGTCGCGGTCGATCCAGCGCACGTCCTCGCCTTCGCGATCCTGGTGAATGACATCCCGGCCGGCCAGCGCCCGCTCGTCCGCGCGATGATCGACGAGATGGTCGAGATCATGGCCGCCTATCTTGGCGCCTCCTGAACGCGCGCAGAAGCGACCTCCCCATCGATCGCCGACGCCACGCGGTGGCTTACGCCACTTCGTCCATTGCTGGCGTTTTGCGCCGGTGGTACCAAGACGACACCAAAAAAGGAGTCCGCCATGGCCGAGCTCAAGGGCAGCAAGACCCACGCAAATCTCAAGGACGCGTTCGCCGGCGAGTCGCAGGCGAACCGCCGTTATCTCTACTTCGCCAAGGTTGCCGACGTCGAGGGTCACACCGACCTCGCGGGCCTGTTCCGCGACACCGCGGAAGGCGAGACCGGTCACGCACACGGTCACCTCGATTACCTCAAGCGCGTCGGTGATCCGGCGACGGGCGAGCCGATCGGTGACAGCACGAAGAACCTCAAGGCGTCGATCGCCGGCGAGACCTACGAGTACACGCAGATGTACCCGGGCTTCGCGAAGACCGCCCGCGAGGAAGGCTTCGAGGAGATCGCCGAGTGGTTCGAGACGCTCGCGCGCGCCGAGCGCTCGCACGCCGGCCGGTTCCAGAAGGGCCTCGACGCCCTCAACACGAAGTAGGCATTTCGGTGTTGCGATGACGGGCGCGGTGGTCTACCCGCGGCCGCTCGTCTGTGTTTCGGAGCTACGCCTTTCGGAGCTACCATCGGCGGATGCGCGACATGCCGCCGATGACGCTCGCCGAGATCGAGACTTCGCCCTTCCGCGTCGAGCAGCGTGCGCGGCTGCGCGGGAGCCCGGATGCGGTGTGGAAGAACCTCGCCGAGCCCGCGCGCTGGCTCGACTGGTTCCCGATGATGCATCGCGCGACGTGGACGTCTGACAAGACCGCCGCCGTCGGTGCGGAGCGCAGCGTGGCGTTGCGCGTGTTCGGCAAGTTCGACGAGCGCATCCTCGCGTGGGATCCCGGCGAGCGCTTCGCGTTCACGATGATCGCGTCGACCTCGCCGCTCGCGAAGCGGATGGCCGAGGACTGGCGGATCACGCGTCATGGATCCGAGGTCGAGCTCGAGTGGGTCGTCGGTGCCTTCCCGACGACGATCGGTCGACCCGCCACCCCGATCCTGCGGGCGGTGCTCCGCCAGATGTTCGCGCGCGGCACGGCGCGCCTGCGTCGACTGCTCGACGAGCGTGGTACACAGGTCGGATGAGTCTGGTCCGCCCCATCACCCGGCGGGACATCAAGGGTCCCGCTCTGTACGGGCCCATCCGCGACGACTATCGCCACCGCGTGATCGAGCTCAAGCGGCCGCGCCGCGGGTTGATCGGCGACCGGGTCGCGATGGTCTTCGAAAATCGTCTCACGCTGACGCTGCAGATCGAGGAGATCTGTCGGGTCGAGGGCCTGACGACGGATGCGCAGATCGAAGCGGAAATCGACGTCTACAACGCGCTGATGCCGAGCCCCGACTCGCTATCGGCGACCCTCTTCATCGAGCTTCCTCCGGATGAGGACCCGTACGTCGCGCTCGGAAAGCTGGTCGGTCTGGACGAGCATGTCGTCCTTCATATCGGGACGCACGCGATCCGCGCGTCGTTCGAGGCGGGGCGGTCGACCGAGGACAAGATCTCCGCGGTCCAGTACACGCGCTATCCGCTGTCGGCCGAGGCTCGCGCGGCCCTCCTCACGCCCGGCACGAAGGTCGCGCTCGAGATCGACCACCCCAACTACCGGCACCGCGTCGAGTGCCCCGACGCGATGCGGGCATCGCTGGCGGGTGACTATGCGTAGGTTCGTAGTTGTCGCGCTTTCGGGTCTCCTCGGGATCGTCGGCTGCGGGCCTTCACGCCAGCAACGCGCGAGCGCGGAACAAGAACACTTCGAGTGCAAGGACCGCCTCGTCAGCTACGTGGTGTCCGGTCACATGGGCGCGAGCGAGCTCGGGGTCCAGATGGATTGCAGCGAGGGCCCGCGCATCAAGCGCTGGAAGGTCGACAAGGTCGGCGCGCGTGTCGACGACGCTCGCGCGATGCGGCCGGGCGAGTTCGACCGCGTGTGGCGCGAGATCGATGGCACCGGCTGGGTCAACATGAAGGACTGCGAGAACGGAACCGGTGGCAAGCAGGATCCGATCTACGTGTTCGACATCAAGGACGACCAGAACACAGCCACGTTCCAGTGCCAGTCGCGCTCGATGCCCTATCCGTACAACGGCATCGTCGATCCCCTCGACGTCGCTGCCCAGCAGGGGCGCAGTCAGCTCGGTGACGAGCCCGACGAGTTGAAGGCGCTCGACAAGAAGAAGCCACAGTGATCCTGCCGCTCGCGGGCGGCACGGCAGTCGTCACCGGGGCAAGCCGAGGAATCGGTCGCGCGATCGCGCTGCGGCTCGCGAGTGCAGGTGCCGAGCTCGCGCTATGGGCGCGCCACGCCGAGGACCTCGCGACCGTCGTCGGCGAGATCGAGGAGCGCGGTGGTCGCGCGAGCGCGCAGGTTGTCGACGTCAGCGATCCGAAGGCCGTCGACGATGCGGCGGCTTTCGTTCGCGCGACAATGCCACCGGTGCGAACCGTCGTGAACAACGCCGGCTCGGTGATCCGCAAGCCGACCGCCCAGCTCGCCGACGCGGACTGGCGACAGGTGATCGCCGTCAACCTCGATGGCACGTTCTACGTGACCCGTGCGTTTCTCCCCGATCTCACCCGCGCAGGTGGCAGGATCATCAACATCTCGTCGATCGCCGGTCGCCAGGGTACCCCGCTTCTCGCTGCCTACTGTGCCGCCAAGCATGGTGTCGTCGGGTTCACCCGGGCCCTTGCCGAGGAACTCCGCGCTGCTAAGGTCTTCGTGAATGCGATCTGTCCCGGCAGCGTGGACACGGCGATGCTCCGAGAGGGTATGCCCGATGCGAGTCCCGATATGAGCCCTGACGACATCGCGAGAACCGCCCTGTTTCTGGCCTGCGAAGCGCCGGAAGCGCTCACCGGCACCTGCGTCGACGTCTTCGGTTAACCGGGGCTGACGGAAAAGGGGATGGCAGGAGTCATGAGCGAACCGGCTGGCCTCGAACCTGGCGCGCTCTCGTCCCTTCCGATCTTTCCGCTACCGAACTGCGTGCTGCTTCCGGGCGGCCTCTTGCCGCTTCACGTCTTCGAGCCGCGCTATCGCGAGCTCACCCGCGATTGCCTCGCCGGTCATCAGCTGATGGCGGTCGCCCGGCTCCGCCCCGGCTTCGAGACCACGTACTACGGCCGTCCGCCGGTGTACGACCGCTGTGGCCTCGGTCGCATCATCTGCTCCGAGGAGCTACCCGACGGACGGTTCGCGCTCCTGCTCCGCGGCATCGCGCGGGTCGAGATCGCGCGCGAGCTTCCCGCCGCGCATGCGTACCGCACTGTCGAGGCCCGCGAGTTGAGCGACGCCTCGTGCGATCTGGCCCAGGCAAGCGATCACCACCGCCGGCTGATCGCGCTGTGCGATCGGCTCGCCGAGGTGATCGACAAGGGCGGCGCGCAGCTGCGCGATCTCGTCCGCTCGTTCGAGGCGCCCGGTGCATGTGCCGACGCCGTCGCCGCGGCGCTGATCATGGATCCCGATGCGCGCCAGGAGCTCCTCGAGGCCTGCGACCCGATGGTCAGGCTGCAGCGCACGCTCGGCCACGTCAGCCACCTGCTGTGCGAGCTCGCGCCGTGCGAGACCATGGTCAACTGATCGGCAGCGTCATGCGAATCCAGCGCCGGCGCGCGCTCGAGCATGATCGCGGGTTCCTCGAGGACGTCCACGTCGCGGCCCTCGGGCCGGTGGCGCTCGTCGGTTACGGCTGGCCCGCGTGCCGGCTGCTCGATCAGTTTCACGCCGACATCGATCTCGAGAGCTGTTACGTGCTCCTCGTCGACGGTGCACGCGCCGGCTACTTCTCGATCGAGGATCGCGGCGCGTTCTGGTACATCGACGCGATCGCGATCGCGCGCAAGTACCAGCGCAAGGGCATCGGCTCCGCCGCGCTCCGCGAGATCCTCGAGGATGCCGGCACCACGCCAGTGCGCCTCAACGTGCTGCGCATCAACCCCGCGCGCGAGCTCTACATCCGGCTCGGCTTCCGCACGATCCTCGAGGACACTCGCCGCGAAATCATGGAGTGGCGGGTTACGTCGCGGTGACGTAGCCGGCCTTGCGCTTCTGCATCGCGCGCTGCTCGGCGTCGCTGCGGCACGCGGTGGCACTGCCGAGCTCGGCGAGCCGCATCTGGCCCTTGCTACCGACCTTGCCGAACCGCGTGATGTGCTGCGTGCCGCACACCTCGATCTCCCAGAACTTCTTCTCCGCCTCGTGGACGAGCTTGCACGCGTAGCTCTCCGCGCCGAGCGTGCCGAGGCAACCGTCGGCGTTGGCGTCGGCGGGCTCGGACTCGACACGTGCGCGCTTCGCGGCTTGCGACGTAGCGGGCTTCGCGATCACGCGCGCGGGCGTCAACGCGACCGGCGCTTCGGCATCGACGCGCTCGCCGACATAGGATGGGAACCGCGGCACGCCATCGTCGGAGAGCTCCTGGTAGCGGAACGTGATGATCGCGCCGATCGCCGGCGGCGTTTCACGCTCGACGTCGGTGAACCCGGTGCCGACGTTGAACTGGATCTGGCCCGGCAGCTCGCAGATCAACGCACCGAGCCGGCCCTTGTGCTTGCCCGCACCCGGCGCGTGGCCCACGACGCGCGCCTCGGCATCGTGGAACGTCTTGACCTTGAGCAGCGACGTCGAGCGCCCGACATCGTACTTCGAGCCCGGCCGCCGCAGCATGAGCCCCTCGCCGCCGAGCGCCTCGACGCGCGCGAGCTCGTCCTTGAGGTGCGTGAAGCCCTCGCAACGAACGTGGTCGAGCGGGCGCGCGTGCGGCGCGGCCGCGCGAGAGAGCACGTGCTGGGCGTGCGCGAGCCGCTCCTCGAAACCACCTGTCGCGTTCGGCGCGTCGAACACGACGTAGTGCACGTTGCGCCACTCCTGCCCCGCCGCACCCGAGCGCACGATGCTCGTCGTCTTCTGGAACATCTTGCGGCCGACCCAGAGCTCGCCGTCGAGCGTGTCCGCCGGCAGATCGGCGACGAACCAGTTGGGCGCGAGGAACTTGTTGCCGAGCCGCGACACGAACGCCTCGCCGTCCCAATACGCGCGGATGCCGTCGAGCTTCTCGCTCATCCACCAGCCTGTCGGGTCGTGCTCGAGCTCCCACTTGTGGGCGAGCAGCACCGGCGGCGCGGTGTCCTTCTTGACCGCCGCCGAGCCACTGCTCGCCCGCGTCGACGCGGCGCGCGAGCCCGGTACCGCCGTGCCGATCCGCCGGGTCTCGGCCTCGTCGCCGAGGTACGCGCGCAAGTGCTTGCAGGTGCGGCTGTCGATCGGCGCACCCTGGTTCTTCCACGCCGGGCAGCTGCACATGTAGACGCCGCCATGACGCGACAGCGTGTACGTGCTGCTCGATCCCTGCACCTCGACGGAAGCTCCGTCGTCGAGCGACGCCGCCATCGCGCTACTTGATCACGGCGAGACGCGACGACCGCTTCGGCTTGCTGAGCACGTTCGTCGCGACCTTGATCGCCATCGCCGACGCGAGGTTCATGAACCGCATGGCGTTCTCGGAGTCCGGGCTGGCGACGATGATTGGCACCCCGGCGTCACCGCCGAACCGGATCCGCGTGTCGATCGGGATCTCACCGAAGAAGTCGGCGCCGATCTCCTGCGCGAGGCGCTTGCCACCACCGTGGCTGAAGATCTCGTCGTTGTGTCCGCACGCCGGACACTTGTAGTAGCTCATGTTCTCGACGATCCCGAGAATCGGGATCTCGACCTTTTCGAACATCGCGATGCCCTTGACGACGTCGATGATCGACACCTCCTGCGGCGTCGTCACCATCACCGCGCCGGCGATCGGGATCAGCTGCGACAGCGAGAGCTGGACGTCACCGGTGCCGGGCGGCAGGTCGCAGATCAGGTAGTCGAGCTCGCCCCACTCGACGTCGCCGAGGAACTGCTGCAGCAGGCGGTGGACCATCGGCCCACGCCACACGACGGCCTCCTGCTTGTCGACGAAGAAGCCGACCGAGATCACCTTCATGCCGTGGTGCAGCGCCGGGATGATCTTCGAGTCCGCGCTCGCGCTCGGCGGCGTCTCGGGCGTACCTAGCATCGTCGGGATCGACGGCCCGAACACGTCGGCATCGAGCAGCCCGACCCGCGCGCCGTGGCGGACGAGCGCGAGCGCGAGATTGACGGCGACCGTCGACTTGCCGACGCCACCCTTGCCGGCGGCGACCGCGATCACGTTGCGCGCGCCCTTGAGCATCGCCTTGTCACTCGGTGCCGGCTGGTACGCGGTGACGACGTCGGACACCACGGTCACGCGCTTCGCGCCGAGCGGCTTGAGCGCGGCCTCGATGCGGAGCTGGAGCTCGCGTAGCTGCGGCTTGGGATACGCGTGGGTCGGGATATCGAGCTTGACGAGCACGTCGTCGCCCGACAGCTCGACACCACGGAGCACGCGGAACGTGACGATGTCTTGCCCGAGGGCGGGGTCGATGACCTTGCCGAGAGCTTCCCGGACCTGCGTTTCATTCATGTGATCTCCTTAGGCGAGGTGGCCCAGCTTGGACTTCTTCGCGTCGAGGTAGCCCTGGCTGTGCTCGGTCGCGCCGACCCAGTGCGATTCCTGCGCGTCGATGGTCACGCCGGCGCCTTCGAGCCCGGCGATCTTCCGCGGATTGTTCGTCATCAGCCGCACGCTCGTGATGCGGAGGTCGCCGAGGATCGACGCCGCGAGATCGTACGAGCGATGATCGGCATCGAACCCGAGCGCGAGGTTCGCGTCGACGGTGTCGGCGCCGTGATCCTGAAGGCCGTACGCTCGCACCTTGTTGCCGAGGCCGATCCCGCGGCCTTCCTGCACGAGGTACACGAGCACGCCGCGGCCTTCCTTGCCGATCCGCTCGAGCGCCGCATCGAGCTGCGCGCGGCAATCGCAGCGCAGGCTGCCGAGCACCTCCCCCGTGAAGCAGGACGAGTGCACGCGGGTGAGCACGCCTCCGCCCGCCACATCACCGAGGACCATCGCGACGTGTTCCTCGTGGGCGGTTCCAACCGCGCTCGCGCCGGCCGCACCTGGGTTCCCGGTCCGGTACACGACGACCCGGAACTCCCCGTTCGGGGTGGGCAGCCGGGACTCCGAGTACCGCGTAATCATGAGGCTGGGGCGTGTATGGCTGGGGCCGGCCGGCTTGTCAATCCAAGCCGTCCCCTCGCTGCTGCGTGCTAAGGTGACGACAAATGGCGGTTCGTCCTGTCGTCGTCTGGCCCGATGAGCGTCTACGTCAGCCATCGATCGCGATCACCACGATCGATGACTCGGTCCGTGCACTGTACCAGGATCTCGTCGACTCGATGTACGCCGAGAACGGCCTCGGCATCGCGTCGCTGCAGATCGGCGACCCGCGCCGGATGTTCATCGTCGAGCCCAAGCTCGCCGGCCGCCCCGACAGTGACCTGCCGCTCGCGTTCATGAACCCGGAGATCCTGTGGACCTCGGACGAGCAGCAGGACAGCGAGGAAGGCTGCCTGTCGTTCCCCGACATCTACATCAAGGTCAAGCGACCGATGCGCGCGCGCGTGCGGGCGATGGGCATGGACGGCCAGACCTTCGAATTCGAGGGCGAAGGCCTGCTCGCGCGGTGCCTGCTCCACGAGAACGATCACCTGACCGGCAAGCTGCTGGTCGACTTCGTCGGACCGCTCAAGCGGCAGATGATCAAGAAGAAGTTGCAGAAGCAGAAGGGCGAGACCGAAGAGGCCGAAGCGTAGGGCACGCTGTTCGCGGCGCGTCAGTCTTCGTCGTCTCGAGCGTCGCCGCCACCGTCGGCGACCCCACCTTCCGCCAGCGGCTTCGCGCTCCAGATCGCTGCCGCGATCGGCGCACCTGCGAGAGCCCGGCGGCCGGCCGGCGTTCGCAACGCCTTCGCCCGGCACGGCTTAGCGATCGCGACCGCGACGTGCTCGCCGGGCGTGAAGCACACCGGCCGCTCGCCCCAGCACTCGCAGGTCGTCACTTGCTCCGCGGTGAACGGGCTGCCGATCTGCCAGGGCCGATCGGCGATCGCGATCGCCGGGCTCACGGCGTGAACGTTGAGCACGCGACCCTCCGTCGTAGGCACGATCTCGAGCAGTTCCTCGACCGCACCATCGGCGACGCGTGACACGCGGAACTCGAGGCCGCTGCTGTGGACGGGCGCGACGTCGTAGCCCGAGAACGCGGCACGCAGGCCGGCGAGCGTACCCGGCGTCGCTGCGGTGAGCGGCCCGACGGCGCCGGCGGTGATCGTGAAGACCGGCGGGCCTGGGGCCTCGATCGGCACCCGCACGGGCCGCGCGGCGCGGCATCCCGGCGCGAGCAAGGTCGCCACCACCACCAGGGCCGCACGCGACATCGGCCGAGCATACGTGGCGCGCCGGCCTCGTGCACGTGTAGCCTCCGCGCGTGACCGACAGCGTCTTTGTCCGCGGCCTCGAGTTCGAGGGCAACCATGGCTACAGCGCGG
>JBKJUF010000763.1:0-11352 GCA_046590445.1 Kofleriaceae bacterium | reverse complement strand
CGCGCCGGAGATCCACCTGGCCGCGCTCGTCGTCGTGCTCGCCGCCAACGCGGGCGACGGTCTCGACGCGCTGCTCGCCGGCGAGCGTCGCGCCTTCATCGCCCTCGGCGTCGGTGGGCTGTGCACCGCGATCGCACTCGGCGCGTTCGGCGCGTTGCGCGCGAAGCATCCCGAGGCCGAGGTCGGCATCGATCGCGCGCTCCTCGACGGCGGGCTCGGCGTGCTGTGCATCGCCGCGGCCCTCGTGCTGGTGTGGCGCGCTCCGCGGCACGGCATGCCGTTCGTGCTCGCGCTCCTCGTGTTGCCTGGCGTCGGCGCGCGACCGTCGATCGCGCCGGTGATCGAGCGCGCGACCGTCGAGGAGCCTTCGGTATGGGCCGCTGCCGCGATCGCGCGCGAGCGCGGGACCCACGCACCGATGCGGATCTACCGGCCGATGTACATGCACGATGGGCCGCAGGACGCGGCGGATGCGGTCGCGACCCTCGCAGGGACCACGGGCTGGCGGTGGGGCATCGCTGCGGCGCGCAGCGAGGATCCGGCGCGATCGCCGCTGTACGACATGACCTGGCTCGCTGCCGCGCGCGAGGGCGGGGCGCTGATCGATCGCTTCAGCATCGAGCTCGCGATCCTGCCGGAGACCGTGATCGTGCCGCGAAAGGTGCGCGCGCTCGGAACGCGCGGCACCTGGACGCTCGCGGAGCTGCCGGTCGCACCCGCGGCGAGCGTGCTGCGCGGCGCATTGTGGTCCGTCGATCCGACCAACGCGCTCGATCTGATGTATCCGACCGGCGGCGGCACCGGCGTCCTGCGCGGCACGATCGTGCTGCGGGGCAGCGGACCGGCGTGGCCGGATCTCGGTCCGCCGTTGCCGTGCCCGATCGAGCGCTGGGATCCGGGCGCGATCGACGTGACCTGCACGAGCGATGTCGCTGGCTACGCGGCGATCTCGTCGGCCGCGGCGCCAGGTTGGACCGCGATCGTCGACGGCCGCAAGACCGCGTGGCTCACCGCCGACGTGCTCCGCCGCGCCGTTCCGATCACCGCCGGCACGCACGCGATCGCGTGGCGCTATCGCGCCCCCGGGCTGACGCTCGGCCTGCTCGCCGCGGTCATCGCCGCACTCGGCCTGCTCGCGATGGTGGTCGCGGCGCGTCGCGCGCGGCCATGATCGCGATCGATCCAGCGCGATCAGTCTGGCGCGCAGACCGCGTCGAGGGTCTCGCGCGAGGATTTGAGCTCGCTCTTCGCGATCGCCCACACGGTGTCGACGATCCGCCGGTTTACCGGCGTCGCGATGCCATGGCGCGCACCGCGGGTCACGACCTCGCCGTTGAGGAAGTCGATCGCGGGCGTGCGCTTGCGTTCGATCGCGGCGAGCATCGATGACCGCATGCGCCGGTATCGCAGGCCGACCGCGAGCAGGAGCGCGTGCTTGGCGGTCAGGCTCGCAGACAGCGTCGCGGCGCGATCCGAATCGGTGAGCGCGACCCACTCGAGATCGAGCGTGCCCGCGACCTTCTCGAGCGTGACGCCCTCCGCGCGCGCGACCGCGACGGCCTCCGACATGATCTCGAGTGCGAGCCGGCGATAGCGACGCTGGCGCACGAGCGGCCCGAGACGCTCGCCGGCGATCGTGCCGAGCGCCGAAACCGCGCAGTTGAGCGCGAGCTTGCTCCAGCGCGCGCCGCGCAGATTGGCCGTCATCGTGACCGGGCCGATCGCCTCGAGCAGCTCGGCAACGCGCCGGAGATCGGGGTCGATGACGCCGTCCAGCCGACCGAGCTGGAAGCCGCCCGCCGCCGTGCGCTCGTAGCGGCCGGGCTCGGCCATCGATGCGCCCCACGCGACGATGCCGCCGATCACGCGAGGCTCGCCGACGATCGCGGCGACCCGGTCCTCGCAGAGGCCGTTCTGGAGCACGACCACCGGTGCGTCGTCCGCGAGGTGGGGCAGGGCGCTACGCGCCGCCTCCTCGACGTTTGGAGGCTGGGTCGCGAGGATGCAGAGGTCGTAGCGGCCCTCCGGTGCGGGCGACACCCAGCCGCGGATCACGCGCTCCTCACCCTCATCGATCACCCGATAGCCGGCCTTGTCGACCGCAGCGCGGATCGTCGCATTCGTGGAGACCGCGGTGACCGCGGAGCCGATCTCGGTGAGAGTCGCGGCCACGATGCCGCCGATGCCACCGGCGCCCATCACGAGAATTCTCGGATGCGGATTCATCAATGCTTCAATAACTCATCCAACTCGCTCAACTTTGGGGTTTTCGACGTAAAGGGATACAATTATCCTGCGAATGCAGATCACCTTCTGGGGGGTCCGGGGCAGCTATCCGGTGCCCGGCGCAGCCACCGTTCGGTACGGTGGCCAGACGTCGTGCGTCGAGGCCCGATCCGCCAGCGGTGAGACCGTGATCGTCGATGCCGGTACCGGCCTGCGCGCGCTCGGCAACAAGCTGCTGCGCGAGGCAACCGCGCCGGGTCATCACCACATCCTGCTCTCGCACGTGCACTGGGACCACATCCAGGGACTGCCGTTCTTCTCGCCGGTCTATGTCGCCGGCACGCGGATCTCGATCTATGGCCTGCTCACCGCGGCGGACGAGCTGCACCAGGTGATCGGCGGCATCACGCGCCACGAGTTCTTCCCGATGGCACTCGAATCGGTGCCGGCACAGTTCGAGTTCCACGAGGTCAATCCCGGCATCGACTTCGAGGTCGGCAGCTTCCGGGTCATGCCGATCGCGTTGAACCACCCGTTCGGATCCGTCGGCTATCGGCTCGATTGTGATGGCACCGCGTGGGCGTACATCTCGGATACCGCGCCTTTCGATCAGGTGCTGCACAAGCAGCACTTCCTGAAGGGACCCGAGCCGCTGTCCGAGGTCGATCGCTCGGCGCTCACCGTGATGCGCAAGGAGCTCGTGCAGAAGCTCTCCGGCGTCGACACCGTCGTCTACGACACCCACTTCACGCCCGACGAGTACGAGCGGTTCCCGCACTACGGTCACTCGACGCCCGACCAGGCGATCGAGATCTGTCTCGCCGCGAAGGTTCGCCGCCTCGTGCTCTATCACCACGCGCCATCGCACAGCGACGACCAGATGGACCGGATTGCCGCCGAGTATCTCGCGAAGGGCGCGCTGGTCGGCGTCGAGGTGCTGACGTCGTTCGAGGGCATGACCCTGCCGATCGGTCCGACGACGGACGCGGGGGACAAGCCGGTCGATCGACCGCCAGGCGGAGCGAGGGCCGGCGGGCATGAGGAAGCGGGGAAGGGCCCCTCTTGAAGATCAGGTTCTGGGGGACGCGCGGCTCGTTCGCGATGTCGGGGCGGGAGTTTCTGCGCTACGGCGGCAACACGACCTCGGTCGAGCTCGTCTCCGCGGCGGGACAGCGCCTGCTGATCGATCTTGGCACCGGCGCGACCGAGCTTGGCAAGCAACTGATGGCCGCCGAGTTCGGCAAGGGGCAGGGCACGTTGCCGATCCTGCTCTCGCACACGCACCTCGATCACATCCAGGGGCTGCCCTTCTTCACGCCGTTCTTCATCAAGGGCAACGAGATCCGGATCCTCGGTGCCGCGCCGAGCATGACCTCGCTCGAGTCGACGCTGCAGAACCAGCTCGCGCCGCACTACAGCCCGCTGAACGGGCTCGAGAACCTCGCGGCCGGCGTCTCGATCGAGACGATCACGCCGGGCGAGACCATCACGCTGCCGGGCTTCGAGGTCCGAACCGCCGCGGTCCCGCACGGCTCGATGTGGACGACCGCGTTCCGGATCACCGCGGACGGCAAGACCGTCACGTATCTGTCGGACGTCGAGTACGCGTCGGTCGACGAGCCTCTCGAAGCTGCGGTCGAGCTCGCGCGCGATGCCGACCTGCTGATTCACGACGCGATGCACGCGGACCACGACTACGATCTGCGCCGGGGCTGGGGGCACTCGCCGGCACGCGCGGGAGTCATCGTCGCCGAGCGCGCGGGCGCCAAGAAGCTCGCGCTGTTCCACCACAGCCCGGATGCGACCGACGACATGATCGACGAGGTGGTCGCGCGCACGGCGGCGCGCACCGCGGTGCCGGTGTTCGCTGCTGCCGAGGGCGAGTACCTCGAGATTTGACGTATGCTCGGGCGCGATGAGTGACCGCCCCGATCCCGACAGTCTGCGCGAGCTCGGCGAGAACACCACCAACGTCGCGAACGCCTGGGCAGGCGCCGACGACTATCTGTCGCAAGGTCTCGTGGTCTGGGTGCGTCGCACCGCGGGCGACGATCGAAAGCACGCCGTGCGCGCTGCGCTTGCCGCGTGCCAGCTCGTGGTCGACAGCTATCCGCACGATGGCGAATCACAGGCGCCGAAGCGCTACATCGACAACATCCTCGGCGCGATCGCGCGCTGGGTCGAGAACCCGTCGCACAACAACCACGAGGCCGTGCGGTCATCGCTCGATGTCACGCGCCAGGTCCACGCCTGGCAGACGCCCGACGATATCCCGCACTTCTGGATCCTCGAGGCTGTCGATCACGCGTGCCTCGCGGTGTGGTCCGGCGAGCGGTCGTCGTACATCGTGCCGATGGACTACGGGACCTGCGCGGCGCGCGCCGTGGTCTGCGTGTTCCACGCGATGGTCGCGGCCGGCACACCCGAAGCGCAGGCCGTGACGAAGGTGCTCGACGCGGTCCTCGCGAGCCACAGCTAAGGAAACAGCGCGCGCTCGATGAAGGTCGTGAGCGCCGCACGTGCCCGCGCGGCATCGATCGGCGGTGGGCCGCCGTGGCCCGCGAGTCCGTACGCCGTCTGCATCGCGCTGCCGTAGAGCACGTACGCGGTCGCCTCGGGATCGGGGATCACGGTGCGCGGCACGATCGCGGTGATCAACGCCGTGAGACGCGCGATCGAGACGGTCTCGAACGCGCGCTTGATCTCGCCGACCTCGGAATCGCGGAGCGCCATCTCCAGGAAGCTCCGCGAGAGCTGCGGGCGCGACAGCACGTGATGGAACAGCACCGCCACGGTGACGCTGATCGTCTCGTGGCGCGCACGGCCGACGAACTTCTCGGGGCCGAGGCCCTCGATCGTGTCGTGGTATGCGGTGATCATCGTGCGGCGCGCGACCTCGAGGTAGATCTCGCGCTTGTCCTCGAAGTACCGGTAGAACGAGCCGACCGACACGCCTGCGCGCTGGGCGATCTCGGGCGTGCCGACCTCGTCGTACGGGTCGCGGGCGAACAGGGCCGACGCGGCCTCGATCAGCGCGAGGTAGCTGCGCCGCGAGCGTTCCTGGCGAAAATCGGGCTCCTTCGTAGCGCGCAGCAACGCCTCGGGATCCTTCGGGGGCCGCGAGCGTGGTGAGGCTCGAGCAGCCATGCAGACAGAATGCACTTGACGGTGTGACGGACGCCAGTCCAAAATGAAATCAGTTTCAGTTTTCGGATGAAGGAGACGGTCATGGCTACTGCTGCCACCGCGACGGGGCTCGCTGGTCCTTCGATCGAGACGCTCGAGGCGATGCTCGACGTCACGTACACCTGGGGGTACCAGGAGACGCGCGCGAAGCTCCGTGATCTCTACGACAAGGCGTGCCGCGCCCAGTGGATCTCCGACGACGTCCTGCCGTGGGATACCGACGTCGACCTCGAGAAGCCCTCCGCCCCCGAGCAGCTGATGCCGCTCTTCGGCTCCGACATCTACAACCGGATGACCGAGAAGGAGAAGAACCGGCTCAACATCGAGTCGTTCTCGTGGACGCTCTCGCAGTTCCTCCATGGCGAGCAAGGTGCGCTGCTCGCGACCGCGCAGCTCGTCGACTCGGTCCAGGATCTCGACAGCAAGCTCTACGCCGCGAGCCAGGTTGTCGACGAGGCGCGGCATGTCGACGTGTTCAACCGTTACGTGCACACCAAGATCGGGTTCTCGTATCCGGTCAACCCGCACCTGAAGACGCTGCTCGACATGATCCTCACGGACAGCCGCTGGGACATGAAGTTCCTGGGCATGCAGATCATGGTCGAGGGGCTCGCGCTCGCCGCGTTCGCGATGATCCGCAACAACACGCACGAGCCGCTCCTCAAGCAGCTCACCGCGTACGTGATCGGTGACGAGGCACGCCACGTCGCGTTCGGCGTGCTGTCGCTGCGCGACTACTACAAGGATCAGCCGGAGAGCATGAAGCGCGAGCGCGAGGACTTCGTGTTCGAGGCCGCGCGGCTGATGCGCGATCGCTTCCTGTTCCAGGAGGTCTGGGAGAAGACGGGGTTGCCGGCGAAGCAGTGCATGGAGATCGCGCTCCACAACACCGGCCAGGTGATGTTCCGGCAGATGTTGTTCGCGAAGATCGTCCCCGCGATCAAGAAGATGGATCTGCTCTCGGATCGCCAGCGCACGCGCTTCGCCGAGCTCGGCATCCTCCAGTTCGAGGACTGGACCGACCCGCTCGCGGACGCCGACCACACCGCGCACGGTGCGGTCTCCGCGCGGCTCTGAGCGCGGCACGTACCCCCCGCGCGGCTGGTCGACGTGGCCGCGGCGCGCTATCGTGCCGCCATGATTCGCGCTGTCCTCTCGCTGTCGCTCGTGCTCGCTGTCGGCTGCAAGGACAAGGTGAAGGACGCGCCGCGGCCGAAGCCCGCGACGGTGTCGACGGGCACGGTGGGCGGTGACGGGGTGCGGACGGTCGCGATCGAGGCCGGCAGCGACGGCTACGTGCCCGATCGGATCCCCGGGAAGCCCGGCGAGAAGCTGAACCTGAAGTTCACGCGCACCGTCGAAGGTGAGTGCCTGTCGGAGCTGAAGATGCCCGACGGCAAGCTCGTCGCGCTTCCGATAGGCAAGCCGATCGAGGTCGCGGTGACCGTGCCCGCGGAGGGCGAGGTCAAGTTCGCCTGCGGCATGGACATGTTCGCGGGTGTCGTGGTCGCTGAAAAATCGTAGTCGCTGAAAAATCGTAATCGCTGAAAATAGTCACTGCACGCGGAAGCTGACGACGAAGCAGGCCGAGACCGCGACGCCCCCGACCTTGTAGGGCGCATACCGCCAGGTCTTGATCGCGTGACCGAGGTCGACCGAAGTCAGCCGCTCGAGCTTCGAGAGCATCGCGACGCTCGCAACCCTGCCGGTCAGATCGATGCAGACCTTGGCAGCGACGACGGGCGGGACCTCGGCGCGCTTGGTCTTGCCGATCGTCGGTGTCAGCCCGGATAGCTTGGTGACCGCGGAGGGCGGGACGACCACCGGGCCGGCCTGACGGGGCGCCGCAACGGGGAGCGATGCCGTGCCAGACGAAGTGCCGGACGGCGTCGCCGGAGCAGGCTTCGTGATCGCGGTCGGCGGCGGTGCGACAGGCTTCGCAGGGGCGGGCGTCGTCGCGATCGCCGGTGCCGGCACCGCCAGGGGTTGGACGGTCTTGTCGATCGGCGGCGTGGTCGCGAGCGGTGGCGGCTCGGGTGTTGTCTGCGTGGTCGTGGTCTGCGTGGTCGTGGTCGTGGTCGGCGTGGGCGTGGTCGACATGGGCGTGGCTGGCGCGGTCGGTGTCTCGTCGGGCGCGACCGGTGGCGTGACCGCGAGCGGTGCGACGCGGGCTGCGCGCTCGCGCTGCTTGTCCTCGGCCATCGACGGGCTGAACTCGTAGTCGACGGCCGCCTGCGCGACGAGCTCGTGACGCCAGACCTCGACGCCCTGCTGGCGCAGCGCGACCGTGTGCAGGCCCGACTTGATCGGGAGCTTGGCCGGCGTCCGGACGCCCAGTGACTTGCCGTCGAGCACGACCTCGAGGCCGAGCGGCGTCGATGACAAGATCAGCGTGGCCTCGGCCGTCGCGGCAGCCTGGCTCGTGAGCGGCTCGAGCACGACGCGCAGGGTCTGGGTCTCGTTCGCCGAGAGCTCGAGCGCGGTGAGCCACGCCTTGTACCCGTCGCGCTGGATCTGGATCTGGTGATTACCAGCGGGCAACCGGATCTGCCACGGCGAACCCGTGTGCTCGATCGACGCACCGACGATCACGATCTCGGCATCGGGTGGCTCGGTGACGAACTTGACCGTACCCTCGGAAGGCGCGATCGAGCTCTGGGGCTGGGCATCGAGGCTCGCGAGCGGTGCTACGGTATCTTGCCCGCGTGTCGCGACCAGCGTGACGACGGTCGCCGCGACGCCGGCGGCAGCGAGTCCGCCAAACACGAGCCACGTCCGGCGCGGCGAGCGGCGCTCGATGATCGACGCACCGATCGGGACGTCGGACGGCCGCTTCATGCGCGAGCTCAGCAAGGGCGTACCGACCTGGCCGGGGATCGGATGTCCCGGTCGCGACACCACCGGTACAGGCTGCAGCGTCGGCGGCTTGAATCGCACCAGCGGCAGGTGTGGATCCGTCGCGTCGCCGGGCACCGAATCACCCGGCAGCGTCACGACATCGTCGTCGTCACTGCCCGCTAGATCGGTGAGCGAGCGAGCGTGGCGCGCCTCGATGCGGCCGGTGGGCGGCCGCGGCCGCGCCGGCACCGGCGTGTGCCCCTGCGCGGTCGTACGGCGCTCGCGGACCGACGGTGGCGGCGTCGTCGGCAGCCGTGCGGCCTGGCCCGCGCGCGCGGGCAGCGGCGTGTTGCGCGGCGGCGGCGGTGGTGGCGGCAGCGGCAACGACAGCGTCAGCGGCAGCGCGCCGACGCTCTCGACCTCGTCGTCGACCTCGTCATCGCGCCCGCGCCCCAGATGGAGGGGCCGGGATTCACTCCCGGCTCCGGGGTCGAGCCGGTCGTCGTCGTGGTGGTCGTTGATCCCGTCGTCGAACCCGTCGTCGAGGGCGTCGTCCGGCGCGTCGTCGTCACTGCGGCCTTCGTCGTACGTCGTCGCGCGCAGCTGCTCGCCGGTCCCGTGGCTCGGCTGCGAGTCCGGGATGTCGTCGTCGAGCCCGAGCTCGCCGAGCTGCTGGCCCGTCGCGAGGACGGTATCGGCCGCGAGGTGCTTGCCCGACACGTCGGGGACGTCCTCGAGCACGATGCCTTCGCCGCTGGGATCGGGATCGCCGCCGCCCCATGCGATCTCGACCGCCTCGTCGTCCTCCTTGCGTGGTGCGGGTGTCTTGCGAGCACTCCGCACGTCGAAGCCGCTCGAGACCTCGCCGCTGGGCTGCGCCGCGAACCCGCCGCTCGGTGGCTCGACCGAGAACGCCCAGGTCAACCACTGCGCGATGTCGCGATGCCCGGTCGCCAGGTTGTAGTGGCGACGCAACGCGAGGAGCTCGTCGCGCATCTCGCCGGCGGTCGCGTACCGATCGTCGGGGTCGCGGGCGAGGGCGCGCAGCGCGATCGCGTCGAGCTCGGGCGGACACGCCTGGTTGAACGTAGACGGCGGGATGATGTCACCGCGCTGCACCTTGAGCAGCGTCTGGTACTCGTTCTTGCTCGCGAACAGGGGTCGCGCGGTCAGCAGCTCGTGCGCGATCACGCCGGCTGCAAACAGATCGCTGCGCGCGTCGAGGTCCTTGCCCGAGATCGCCTCGGGCGCCATGTACGCGAGCTTGCCCTTCACGCGACCGGTCTGCGTGCGTAGCTGCTGCGACTGCGCGCGCGCGATCCCGAAGTCGATCACCTTGACGTGACCTTCGCTGGTCACCAAAAGATTCGACGGCGAGACGTCGCGATGGACGAGCCCGAGCGGGTGGCCATCCTCGTCGACCTTTGCATGCGCGTAGTCGAGCGCCTCGCAGAGCTGGAGCAGGAGGCCGACCGTGACGTGGAGCGGCGGCGGCCCCGTGACCTTGCGCGCGTGCCGGAGGATGCGACGGATATCGCGTCCGTCGATGTACTCCATCGAGATGAAGTACTCGGTGCCGACGCGACCGAGCTCGTAGATGTGGACGATGTTGTTGTGGTTCAGCAGCGAGGCGAGCTTGGCCTCGCGCACGAACGACTTGATGAAGCTCGCGTCCTCGGCAAGGTGCGGCAACAGCCGCTTGAGCGCGACGATCCGCTCGAACCCCTCGATGCCGCGCTCGAGCGCGCGGTGAACCGTGGCCATACCACCCACGCCAAGCCGCTCGTATACGAGATACGGCCCGAACTGCTCGTCTGCAGCAACGTCGACGCCCATGACGCTCGGAGGGCCAAGGGTCGCATGAAACACCCAGCGCGCACCCCAAAATTCCAGCGTGTTCGAGGACGTAGCTTCAGTTCGTCGTTCAGGCCGCTTCGTCGGGTGTCTTGACGTCGAGCGTCAACGCGTGAATCGGGCCCTTGAGCTCCTCGGCGAGCGCGCCCATCACGATCCGGTGTCGCTGGATCAGTGACTTGCCGGCGAACGCGCCCGACACGATCGTCGCCTGCCAGTGGTCCTGAGTACCGGTCAGATCCTTGAGCTCGACGATCGCATCGGGCAGCGTCTCGCGGATCTTCGCGGTGATGTCCTCGGGCTTCACGAGCCGCCCAGCTCCTTCGCGACGGCGGTGAACGCGGCGATCGCCTGGTCGACATCCTCGATCGAGTGCGCCGCCGAGAGCTGCACGCGGATCCGTGCCTGGCCCTTCGGGACGACCGGGAAGGCAAAGCCGATCACGTAGATGCCGTGCGCGAGCAGGCGCTGCGCCATCTCGACCGCGAGCTTCGCATCGCCGAGCATCACGGGCGTGATCGGGTGCGTGCCGGGCCGGACGCTGAGGCCCGACTTCGTCATGCCGTCGCGGAAGCGGACGGTGTTCGCTTCGAGCTTGTCGCGGAGCGCGGTCGACTCGCTGATCAACGTGATCGCCTCGATCGAGCCGGCCACGATCGGCGGGGCGAGCGTGTTCGAGAACAGGTACGGTCGCGAGCGGTTGCGCAAGAGGTCGATGATCTCCTTGCGCCCCGACGTGAAGCCACCAGAAGCGCCGCCGAGCGCCTTGCCGAGCGTCGACGTGAAGATGTCGACGCGATCGAGACAGCCGCGGAGCTCCGCCGAGCCGCGGCCGGTCTTGCCGACAAAGCCGGTCGCGTGGCTGTCGTCGACCATGACGAGCGCGTTGTACTGCTCGGCGAGATCGCAGATCAGATCGACGCGCGCGATGTCGCCGTCCATCGAGAACACCCCGTCGGTCGCGATCATCCGCAGCCGCTTGCCCTGCGTCGCCTTGAGCTTGGCCTCGAGATCGTCGAGGTTGTCGTGCTCGTAGCGATGGCGCTCGGCCTTGCATAACCGGATCCCGTCGATGATCGAGGCGTGGTTGAGCGCGTCGGAGATGATCGCGTCATCCTCGCCGAGGATCGTCTCGAACAGGCCGCCGTTCGCGTCGAAGCACGACGAGTACAGGATCGTGTCGTCGGTGCCGAGGAACTTCGAGACCGCAGCCTCGAGCTCCTTGTGACCATCGTGGGTGCCGCAGAT